>CAZFYZ010000114.1:0-12123 GCA_964523735.1 uncultured bacterium
CCTGGTGCGGTCGTGGGCAGAGGGGCACGAGTCCGGAGATCTGGTTATCTGGTTGACGCTGGAGGGCTTCTTCTGGTATCCGAGGACTCTCTTCGGGATAGAGCAGCACCTATACGCTTTCTACGATCAGCCCGATCTAATGATGCGAATGAACGAGGACCTCTGCGCATTCAGTGAACGCGTGATCGATGAGTTCTGCGAGATCTGCACGCCGGACTTCATGACCTTTGCGGAGGACCTGTCATACAACCACGGACCCATGCTCTCGAAAGGGCTCTTCGATCAGTTCCTCGCACCGTTCTACAGGAGGCTTGCGCCTATTCTCCGCGACCGGGGAACGAAGGTGATAGTGGACAGTGACGGCGATGTGCACGATTTGGTAGGCTGGTTTCTCGATGTCGGCGCCGAGGGCTTCCTGCCCCTTGAGAGGATGGCGGGGGTAGATATCGCCCGATTGAGACAGAACCATCCCGACCTGCTGATGATAGGAGCGTTCGACAAGACTACGATGCACCTCGGCGAGGAACGCATGCGCCAGGAGTTCGAGCGGCTGCTGCCTGTGATGAGGCAGGGCGGCTACTTGCCAGGCGTGGACCACCAAACCCCGCCGGGAGTCTCGATTGAGGACTATAGGCTATTTGTAAGGCTGCTGTGGGAGTATTGCGAGAAGGCGTGCACATGAGGGCTAGTGCCTAAGCACACCGTCCCACAATCTCCGCCATCTCACCCATCTTCCCCTCCATATCTGCGACCATCTTGAACTGGGTGCGGCAGCGGTCGAGGTTGTGGTTCTCGCGGTGGATGCGGAAGTAGGTGTCGCCGTTGAGATGGTCGGCGAGGAAGCGCATTCCGCACTCGAAGGTGAGCAGCTTGCAGGAGAATGGCAAGTACTCGATCTCGGTCGGGGTCAGGAAGTCTCGCGCGGCGTCTAGGTAACCACGGGCGAGTCGGTCGAACATGTCGAGGCTGATGCCAGCCTTCGACAGGTCTTGCTCATCCTCAAGTGAGGTGCTCGCGCCGATGCGGACGGAGTCGCCGAAGTCGTAGAGAGCCGAACCGGGCATGCATGTATCGAGGTCTATCACGCAGATGCCCTCGCCGGTCGCGTCGTCGATCATGACGTTGTTGAGCTTGGTGTCGTTATGGGTCACGCGCTCCGGAATCCGTCCGGCCGCGAGCATGTCCACTACTACAGCGGTGTCGGCTTCTCGCGCGAGCACGAAGTCGATCTCCGGCTTCACCGACTGCGCGCGGTTCTTCACGTCCTTTGAAAGCGCGTCGGTGAACTGTTCGAAGCGCTTGCGGGTGTGGTGGAAGTTGACGATGGTCTCGTGCAGGCGCTCTCCGGGCAGCGTGCTTAGCAGCTTCTGGAAGTTGCCGAATGCCTTGCTCGCGCTGTAGACGTGGTTCAGGTTCTCGACCTGGTCGTACGTGCGCGCGCCCTCGATGAAGACATACGTACGCCAGCAATCGGTCTCCGAGGCTTGGTAGTAGCTCTTGCCATCGATGCAACGTATCAGGTTGAGGGTCTCGCGCATGGGATCGCCGCCGGCCTCGGTACACCGCTCTCGGGCATAGCTCGTAACGCGCTGGATGTTCTCCATCACCTCGACCGGCTTCTTGAAGACGTTCTGGTTTATGCGCTGGTGGATGTAGCGGACGGTCATCCCTCCGACGTCAAACCGGCTGGCATAGGTATCGTTGATGTGGCCAGTGCCGTAAGGCGCGGCATCGAGATACTTCCCCTCGATCTGGAAGTGCGGCACGATCTGGCTGAGGTCGTGCTTGCTTTCTGAAGTCATTGTCCCCCCTCTTGTCTCTCCTATCGCGAAAGGGAGAAAGTCAGAAAGGCAGAAACCAATCGGTTTCTGGCTTTCTATCTTTCGGGCTTTCGCGATTAGCTTCCCTTCTCCCAAAGGCCCTCAGGATACGCGCCGGTTGCGATGAGATCGCGGATAGCGGCTTGGACGATGGGTCGATCCGCCTGGTAGGTAACGCCAAACCAGCGCTCCTTGACTGGCAGGACTTTCACAGTGGCCCTGCCCTCGCGTATCAGCTCGCCGACAACATCGGGCAGAAAGTACTCGGCCCTAAGGATGTTGTCCGTGCTGCGCCGGTAGAAATCGGCGAAGCGCGACTCCAGCTCAGCAAGGAGGGTGGTCGTGAAGCCCCAGGTGTTGAGAGAGACGATGGTCTCCGGCGAGAGCCCAACCCAGTTCTCACCGTCCTCCGTAAACGCAATGCCATCGGAACGACGCTCGATCCTCGTACGCTCACAAACGCCTGCCAGGAAGCCTCCGGCTGTGACCTCGCATACACCCCGGGCAACGCTGCCGTTCTCTGAAAGCGTGTTGCCGACCTCGTAACCAACCATGCAGAAATCAAGAACCCTGTTGCGATCTTTGGCTTGCTTGAGATAACCAGCCAACGCTTGATAGGCAGCGGCGCCATAGAAATCGTCTGCGTTGATGACTGCGAAGGGCGTTGAGATCGCGCTGCGGGCGCTCATTACGGCGTGTCCGGTGCCCCAGGGTTTTGTTCGCTCCTCGGGGACCGCCAGGCCGCCCGGGATATCATCCAGCGACTGGAAGACGTAGGCCACGTCGATCTTACGCTCGATCGACTTGCCGATCTTCTCGCGGAACGCTTCCTCGATGTCCGGACGGATCACAAACACGATCTTGCCGAAGCCTGCCCTGATCGCGTCATATGCTGAGTAGTCGAGTATGATCTCGCCACTCGGCCCCACGGGGTCGATCTGCTTGAGGCCGCCGTACCGGCTGCCGACTCCGGCGGCCATCACTACCAATGTTGGGTCTGAACTCAAAATCCCCTCCTGCTTATGCTCTGCAAGCGTCTACGAATGCCCTGAAGAGCGCAACCGATCTGTCATGTATGAACGCATCCCGCTGTCGCTCCGGATGCCACTGGACTGCGACCACAAAGGGAATGTCGATGGCCTCCACTGCCTCGACGACGCCGTCGGGCGCAACAGCCGTCATCTTGAGCCCAGGCGCGATCATGTCCCGCGTAAGCCCCTGATGATGGTAGCTGTTCACACTAAGAGTTCTCGCGCTGTAGATGCGCTCGACGACGCTGCCAGGCTCCAACGACACTTCGTGCCTGGCGCCCTGCCCATCCCATTCAGCAGTGTGGACCAACGCTCGTGGGATACAGGCGCTGATATCGGGAACAAGCCGACCCCCCATTACGACGTTCAGCGATTGGAGGCCGCGGCAGATGCCAAGGATCGGCATGCCTATTTCCAGAGCGCGCGCGATCAGGAGGAACTCGTGATGGTCCCTCTCCGACTCGACACCCATCTTGTACTTGGCGATGACGTCATCGGCCGTAAGCGCATCGTCTCCCGGCATACGATCGTAGCGATCCGGGTGTATGTCGTTCCCGCCCGAGATCAGCAGGCCATCACACCCATCCAGGCGTGCGGCGTCATCTGCGCCGATGTACACAGGAGTGCCTCCCCCTAACCCAGGCACGGCTGCATAGGGCAGATACCGAGGGCCGTTAGGCTGCCAGTCTTCACGTGTGCCGGCGGTGATCCCGATCAGAGGTCGAATATCCGTGTGGTTCATGCTCTGGTATATTGTAGCACGCTCACCTCAGGTTGACTATGGCTCGCCGGGCTGATATACTCGCCCCCAGGAGATAAGCTATGGACTTCTCGAGATCGGAAGCGCTCTATGCTAAGGCGATCGGACTGATCCCCGGTGGGGTCAACAGCCCAGTGCGCGCGTTCAAGTCAGTCGGCGGGCGGCCAGTGTTCATCAAACGCGGTGAGGGAAGCCGCATGTTCGATGAGGATGGCAACTCGTTCATCGACTACGTGTGTTCGTGGGGGCCTCTGATTCTGGGGCACGCCCATCCGGCCATAGTTGAGGCGGTCTGCAAGGCCGCGCAGGACGGAACCAGCTTCGGCGCATCGACTGCTCGCGAGGTCGAGCTGGCGGAGATGATTGTTGACGCGGTGCCGTCAGTTGAAATGATCCGGCTGGTAAGCTCCGGCACGGAAGCGCTGATGAGCGCCATCAGGGTGGCCAGAGGGTATACCGGCAAGTCCAAGGTCATCAAGTTTGAAGGGTGCTATCACGGCCACTCGGATGCACTGCTGGCAAAGGCCGGATCCGGGCTTGCTACTTTCGGCCTACCCGACAGCGCGGGGGTTCCTGAGAGCATCACCGCAGACACGATCACTGTCCCCTACAATGATCTCGATGCCGCGTCACGAGTCTTTCAGGCGGCGGGTGACCAGATCGCATGCGTGGTGATTGAGCCGATCGCGGGAAACATGGGGGTGGTCGCGCCGAAGGATGGATACCTGGCCGGCTTGCGCAAGCTCTGTGACGAGCACAGCATCGTGCTGATCTTTGATGAGGTCATCACAGGCTTTCGGGTATGCTATGGCGGCGCGCAGTCGCTATATGGGGTCACTCCAGATATGACGACTCTGGGGAAGATAATCGGCGGCGGGCTTCCGATGGGCGCATACGGTGGCCGCCGCGAGATAATGGAACAGGTCGCCCCTGTGGGACCCGTCTATCAGGCGGGGACGCTTTCGGGGAATCCAATAGCCGTGGCAGCAGGCATCGCAATGCTCCGCGAACTCCAGAAGCCCGGCCTCTACGACGAACTCGAGCGCAGATCAAGCGCTCTCGAAATCGGTATGATCGCGGCGGCAACGGACGCAGGGATCACTCTAACGTGCAACCGCGTGGGCTCGATGATGACGTTCTTCAACACTAGCAGCGATGTAACCGATTACGCCTCCGCGAAGACATCAGACACCCAGGCGTATGCAGCATTCTTCAGGGCCATGCTGGAGCGAGGTGTCTACTTGGCGCCGTCCCAGTTCGAGGCTGCTTTCGTCTCCGCGGCACATACTGACGGTGACGTTGAGAAGACAGTCCGCGCGGCGCGAGAAGCGTTCGCCAACTCAGCTTCCTGAGAGGAGACTGGCATGGAATCGACAATGACACTCATGAGAGAGCACCGCGCCATAGAGGGTGTTCTTGAGGTGATGAAGAAGGCCGCTGTCCGATTGGAGGCCGGAGAGGACGTAGATGCCTCTATCCTCGAGGACTGTGTTGACTTCCTCTCCGGCTTCGTGGACAGGTGTCATCACGCCAAGGAAGAGGACGTGCTCTTCCCGCTTCTCGAGTCCAAAGGCATGCCTCGGCAGGAAGGCCCAATAGGCGTCATGCTCCACGATCACGCCGAAGGCCGCGCGGCCATCGCCGCAATGCGAGACGCGCTTCAGTCCTGGCAGTCGGGCTCGGATGCCGCCCGTTCGACGCTGGCGCAATCTATGACTGCCTACGTTCTCCTGCTGGAAGCGCATATCGCGCGAGAGGATCAGCGATTGTTTCAAATGGCAGATGGATTACTCTCAGACAAGGACGACGCTGAGGTTGTGAAAGCTTTCGATGAGATCGAGGAACGGAAGATAGGCCCAGGCGTGCACGAGCAGTACCACGCAATGCTCGACACTCTCAGCGAGAGAGCAAAGTCGCTCTAGCGCCGCCCGCGCCTGATGTCCATGTGACGCTTCAGATCGAGCTGACGCTCCTGGCTGTCCTTGAGGAACACGGACAGTCTGTCCTCGAAAGTCTGTGGAACAGGTCGGAACGACCGGCTCTCACCGGGTCTCTTTGGCGCTGGAGCAGCATCTGCGAATACCGGCTCGACCATGGCAGGCTGCTTGACAGGTGAAGGGGTTGGCGGGAGATCACATTGTTTGATCGAGAACTCAAACCGGCCCCTGTCGTTCTCCCGGAGTACCTTGACCGTCACCCGATCCGACTCCTTGACGTAGTCGGACACATCGCGGACAAAGGTGTTGGCGATCTCGGAGATGTGAACAAGACCAACCTTGCCGCAATCCAGACGCACCAGCGCGCCGTAGTCCGCGACCTTGACAACGGTTCCCGTGGCAGTGGTTCCCGGTTCAATGCTGCTTGTTGTGGGTGATATCATCGCTCTAAAGCGGATAGGCATACCGCACGCCGCAGTATATGTACAGGATTCGCGTTTTGTCAAGGACTTCTGCAGGACAAATTCTGTCATGCCTGCAGGAGAACGGATACGCCTGTAGAAGACCGTCCAGGCTTACTCAGGCAGAGAGCACTAATGTTGCCAGGCAGTGAGGTTGCGCTATGGGCGTTGGCATTTCGGACAAAGGAAGACTGGCCTCTCAGATCTTGCGCGCGTTCAGACAGCTGAGCCCAAAGGGAGTTGCGGCAGAGGCTGCACGATCAGTCAGGCTTGGTGTAGTGGGCACGGTTGAGCAGTGCCAGGATGTTGCTCGCTACTTGATGGGATATGATCCCGAAGGTTTCGACAAGGTCGGCGACTCGCTGCTTCTGATGCCTGTCCCATTTGGGCCGGGAGCCAACGATATGCTCCCGCGCTGCGACGCCTTGCTGGTTGCGGCTGATTGCCACGAGGTACTTCCAGGCATCTCGGCAGATGTCGTCTTCCGGTTCGAGTCAACTGCCGATCTGCCTGCCGCCGTGCGCGATCTGCTTCGCTCACCGGCGCTTGCCTACGCTCAGATTGCGCTTGCCCGCGCACTTCCGGGGATCAGATCCGAGGCGGCTGCGGCGACTATTCAGATGGTAAGCCTGGAGAACACCCTCTTTGTCACGTCCACCTCTCTGGGCAACATCATCCCGAATCCGCTCCAGCCGCTCACCTCGCTGGCCGAGACTATCGGCGATGTGGTGGTTCTCACCGCCAACCAGCTCCGAATGCTTTTTCGGCTGGCGGCGATATACGATCAGCCGATGGGCCTCAAGCAGCAGGCACCGGAGGTTGTTTCGATAATCGGCGCTGCGTTCGGCTGGAGATCGATCGCACGGGAGCTAGTGGCAAAGATACCCCTTGGCGCCGGCGTGATCCCGAAGGCCGCTATCGCTTTCGCCGGCACTTGGGCTGTTGGGGACGGCATCGCGTTCTTCTACACAACCGGCAGGCGGCTTACAAAGCAGGAACTCAAGGAGAGATTTGACTCTGCATACGCCAAGGGTAGGTCAGCCGCTGAGCAGGTTGCCGGCAGACTCCGCGAGGGCTACGAAAAAGGCAGGTCCAAACTCGCAGGCAGACCCAGTTCGTAGCCGGGCATCATACGGCCCTTCAGCGAGAAGTGTGAACGCCGTGCTAACGCCGGCGGCATCGCCACTCGTGGCGAATCGGACGCTGCACTTCTCCCACACACCTCTGTGCCAGCAGTGTCGCACACACGCCATGTATCCGCCACAGTCACCACGCACTGATTGACACGGCCAGGCTCAGGTGCTAGCATGTCAGGGTTATTCCGCCAGGAGGTCTCCCTTGGAAAAGAAAGCGCGATCATCTTCGTACTCTGACAGCGCGGCAACCGTGGTTCCGCCTCGTATACAACCTATGCCTGCCTCATTCGCAGGACTCACGCCGGTGGACTCGACTGAGCTGGCAAATCAGCTTCACCCCAACATCCAGGCCCAGCTTGTTGAGTCGCCGCAGTTTCCGAACGACATCACGGTGATTGGCGCCGGTCCGGGCGGCTATGTCGCGGCTATTCGCGCTGCCCAGCTTGGCGCTCGTGTTGTTATTGTGGAGAAGGGCGAGGTCGGTGGAACGTGTCTCAACGTGGGATGCATCCCGACGAAGGTACTCCTGGCCTGTGTTGCGGTTCTGGACCACGTCAAGTATGGCGCCGAATTCGGCGTCACTGTCAATGGCTTTGACGTTGACATCGCTGCGATGATGAAGCGTAAGGCCAAGACCGTCAAGCAGCTCACCGGGGGCGTGGAAGCCCTCTTCAAGAAGAACAAGATCAAACTCGTGAGAGGGCACGGTCGCATCACCGACTCCCACACGGTCTCGGTCGACACGGGGAGCGGAATCGAGGAGATCAAGACCGGGAAGATTCTGATCTGCACGGGCTCCGAGCCTGCGCGATTGCCAATCCCCAACCTGGAGATCGGCGGAAACGTCTGGACCTCCACGGAAGCCCTGGAGTTCGACAAAGCGCCGAAGAAGATCCTCATAATCGGCGCCGGCGCCATCGGACTCGAGGCAGGTTACACGCTCGCTCGCCTGGGAACGGACGTGACTGTTGTTGAGATGATGCCGCAGATTCTGCCTGCAGCGGACTCGGAGACGGCGAAAGAACTGCAGAAGCACCTTGAGAGGGCCGGCATGAAGTTCCGCCTCAACTCGACGGTCACCAAGGCCGAGAACACGAAGACTGGCAAGAAGATCTTCATCAAGGCCGCCGATTCGGAAGACTCCGATGAGTACGATACGGTCCTCGTTGCTGTTGGGCGACGCCCACTGACCAATGACATCGGCCTCGAAACAGTCGGCGTCAAGTGCGAGAGAGGCAAGATCCTCGTGGACGAGCACATGCGCACGAATATCCCGTCGATATACGCAGCAGGTGACTGCATTGGCGAGCCCATGCTTGCTCACGTCGCCTGGACAGAGAGCGTGGTGGCCATCGAGCACGCGATGGGCCTGGATGCGAAGATCGATCTCAAGGCGTTCCCCGCGTGTGTCTACACGACGCCAGAGTGCGCATCGGTCGGCCTTACCGAGGGGCAGGCCCGCGAGCGGCTCAAAGATGTGCGAGTCGGCAAGTTCGGCTTCAGCCACAACGGCAAAGCCATGGGGATCGGCGAAGCGCACGGGTTCATCAAGTTCGTCAGCGACGGCCGCTATGGTCAAATCCTTGGCGTGCACATGGTTGGGCCGCACGTCACGGACATGATTGCCGAGGCGACTCTCGCGATCAAGAACGAGCTTACCGTGGACGAAGTCATCGCCACCATTCACCCCCACCCCACGCTTTCTGAGGTCGTTCAAGAGGCCGCGATGGACGTCGAGGGGCGGGCGGTTCACAAGTAGGTAGTTCTCTACGCAGTGAGGAATCTGGGCCTGAGATTCTTCACTGCGTTCAGAATGACAAGCGTGAAGCGTTCAGAATGACTAGCGGAAGGGCACGCTCATGCAGTGTGAGCTGCTTCGCATCAAGCTGTGAAGCGAACTCGCCTCCAACATCTCCGTCTGGTTGTTTCCCCATGCCATTGCTCGAGTCACACCTCAGACACGATTAGTGCAGAGTGCATGCGCGGTAGAATAACCATGCTATAGCGTTCATGCTTTACGGAGATCTGAGATGAGATACGCCAGATGGACGCTGGTGATGGCGGTTCTGCTCCTGGCGACCTCCGCAGTATGGGCGGAATGCATTTCATGCAATCCGAGACCAGTGCAGATGCAACAGCCTTGTCCGGGGCAATGCCCTCTGCCTGTCGTGGAACAGCGTGTGCAGGTTCTCCCCCAGCCGGTCGCTCAGCCTTGTCCTCAGCCCTGCCCTCCGCCGTGCCCCGTGGTATGCCCTTGCCCCACAGCGGTGCCTGCCTCGGTTGGAGCCGGCCCGGCAGCATTGATCAGCACTTTGGATTGCCCTGAGTTTGACGCTTCCTATGCGAGCAGCGTGTTCGCCCAGAACAGCGTCATCATTGCCGTAACGCAATATGGGGCTCAGCGGGCCCACAACGGCAATCTACGCGACATCTCCCGTGAGATTCACGGTTACATGACCAGCGCCAACAACAAGCTTCAGGGGTGGTATGGGGTGATCGCTTGTGCGGCCGCCTCACCGGACTGCGCAAGGGCAGAGCAGATTTTGGCTCAGCTCGCGGCGGTCCCGGATGACTGCTTTGACGCAGTCTACGCGCGCACTCTCTCGGAGCTCATTGGCCAATCGCGCTCTGCGAATGAGCTTGCCTCGACCAGAACCGCAACGGTCCAGATGAGGCAGCAGGCTCAGTTCCTGACAGGGAAGGAAGCCGACTGGCAGATGCGCCTCGACAGGTGGGTGAGTGATCATACGCAGGCTCCGGCCTGTGTTGTTGGTTGCTGACAGTGAAATGCAAAGCGCCACGGACAAAACAGATCCGTGGCGCTTTGCATATCGTGCTGATCTATACGCTTACTTGGACGGGCCAGCCTGCATTACAGGCGTCGGCGCCCCCGGTCCCTGGAACTCCGGCTGCTGCTTTGAGGTCTTAGTGTCCTGCATCAGCAGGCTGATTGCCTTGTCGAGCTGCGGATCGCGCTGAGCGACCCAGTCGTCAGGAGTCATTGGCACACGATAGTCCGGTTGCTCGCCCAGGTTCTCCATCGGGCTGCCGTCCAGCCTGTAGACCCCTCCACCGGGCATACGAGCGTTGGTACCATCCACCAGCCTCAAGCCTCCTGTCCAGATGACGTAACCAGGTGTGGGCATGCCAACGATCTTCGCCAGGCCCTTCGCTCTCATTGCGCAAGGGAACATCTCGGCGTTGGACATGCTCACTTCGTGCATCAAGACGATCACAGGCACGGTGAGGGAGGTATCGGGCGCAGGAACGGGCTTGCCATAGCGAGGGGTGTAGTAGCCGTGGGGCTTGCGCTCCAGCCAGTCAACAAGCGTGTCAGAGATGCTCCCGCCACCGTTGAAGCGAACGTCGATGATCATCGCTTTCTTGCCGTGCGAGTACTCGTAGAACTCGCGCTCGAACTTCTGCTGGTTGTTCCAGCCCATGCCATTGAGGTGGACATAGCCGATCTCGTTGTTCGTCTGCTTCTCGGTATAGTCACGCAGGCGCTCTACGCGGTTCCTGTAGCGCAGATCGCACCATTCCCACCAGCTCAGGGTCTTGTACCTGACCGTCCGCGCGCCTTCCTTGGAAGGCTTGGAGTTGACGAGGAACTCCATCTCCCGACCCTGCTTGTCGTTGATCGCCTTGAAGAGATGCTCGTCCATCGTCACGTCCTGGCCGTTTATGGCCATGATGTACTCGCCGGGCTTGATCTTTGTGAGCTCATACGAGCCCGGCGCACCCAGTGGGACATCGTCAACGTGAATGCCCGGACCCTGGTAGTGGTAGTCGATTGTGAAGCCAAGGTGCGGAGTCGTCGGGCTGGGGTTGCCTCCGGGCGCGGGGCCCACTTCTGAGTGCGAGCTTTCGAGCTCACCGACCATCATGTTGAGGAGAGTCGCGAACTCATCCCTGGTCTCGACTGCCTCGAGCAGCGGTTCATAGCGCTGCCTGATCTTCTCCCAGTCGCGCCCGTGCATGTTCGGGTCGTAGAAGTTGCTGTTGAACGACCGCCAGAGCTGGGTGAAGGCGGCCTTGCGCTCAAGATTGATGTTCCTGATGGAATCGCAACTGAAAGCAACCTTCTCCTGCTTCTTGGCATCGTCTAGCGTGAGTGTCGTCAGATCGCCGTTACGCATGAGAAATGCCTTCTTGCCGTCAGCAGCGACTCTCAGGCCTCCGAATCCGCCACCATCGGTGAGCTTCTTGGATTCGCGCCCGTCGTACGAGACGGACCACACATCGCCACCCGAGATAAAATGGATCTTCCCCTCGGCTGTGATGGTCAGGTCGCCATCCGGATTCTGCCCGGAGAGCTTGCGAATGTGGCGAGTGATGTTCTCGAAGTCGATCTCTATCTTCAGCTCACCTTCCGGCTTCTCAAACTTGATGTCAACATCGGTGGTGCGGGCGGGCTCGGGCTTGAGCGGGAGAACGTAGACTCCGCCGCCATCCCGATCGCTGCGGAAGAAGAGATACTTCCCATCCGGCGACCACTTGGGCTGCGAATGATCGGCGTGCAGGCGAGTGACATTGATGGGATCGCCGCCCGCTGCCGGCACTATCCAGATATCCACCGAGTTGTTGGTCGCCCTATAGGTATATGCCAGCCAGTTCATGTCAGGTGACCAGGATATATCCCCAGGGTCCTGGCCCGTGTTTGCCATGACCTTGCGGATTTTGCCGGTCTCAAGCTCGATGTTGTAGAGCCCCGGCTCCGGGCCAGTGGCCCAAAAGGAGAGCTGCTTGCCGTCCGGCGTCAAATGCAAGCCCTGCGCATCCTCCGCCCGGTTCCAGAGAGGCTTGACATTGAGTGTCTCAACATCAAGCTCATAGACTCTGGTGTTGAACTCTCGATCAGAGCGGAAGTAGATCTTCTTGCCGTCCCGAGACCACATGAAGTCTGAGTCGTCGCCTACCCAATCGGTCAGCCTGCGAGCGATCTCCGCGTCCTTCGCGCCGACGCCTTTGGGCTTCT
>CAZFYZ010000115.1:0-11666 GCA_964523735.1 uncultured bacterium
AATACACCAATGGTCGGGCTGTTCGAGAACTTCTTCTACGACAAGATGCCCGACTACATGACCGTGTATGCCATTCCCTGGGATTGGACCCAGAAGTATGGGATCAGGAAGCACCTGTGGCACGGAGCCAGCCACTTCTATGCAGCCAGCCGTGCAAGCGAACTGATGGGGCGCAAGCTTGAGGACACAAACCTCATAACCTGCCACCTGGGTGGTAGTTCATCCATACAGGCGATCAGGAAGGGTGCCGGAATCGAAGGGTGCGGCGGGTTCACGCTGCAGAATGGGGTACCGCACTCCGTTCGCCCCGGAGACCTCGATCCGTTCCTGGTCGCCTACCTGGTGACTCAGGGCGAAGGGACCGTGGAGGAAGTCATCGACAAGATGATGACCGAAGGCGGCCTTGCTGGCATTTCAGGAATCGGGTTCGATATGCGAGACTTGCAGAAGGCAGCAGAATCCGGCCACGACCGCGCAAGGCTGGCGATCGAGAGCTACGTGCACGCGGTCCGCAAGTATGTAGGAAGCTGGATGGCGGTGCTCGGCCACGTAGACGCAATCACGATGCAAGGCGGCACCGGCGAGGCTAGCCCCTACATACGAAAGAAAGTGCTGCAGGGCTTGGAGGAGTTCGGCATAGTTCTGGATGACAGACGCAATGAAGAGTGTGTCGGAAAGGAAGAGGATATCTCCGCCGACAGCTCACGAACTTCAATATGGGTCATTCAGGTGAACGAGGAAATCGTGGTCGCCAGGGAGTGCTACAAGCTGCTTACTAACGGCGCCGCCGAAGCAGCCTCGCTTGGGTAAGCAAGCACAACGCGGCCGGCCGACAGAGTCATCGGCTGCGGTGTTTCAGGCTTCAGCATCGACGGCGCACGGTTAGGCAGTTTGGCAAGCTTGACACTATGGTCAATGCCGCTGGCATCAACACCGGCGGCATTGAGTCACAACTGGCAAGCACTCCGTAGATATTTGGCACACAATAGCCGATGCCCGGAGGGATATCGAGAAGAGTATGGAGGAAGAACAACGTGAAGACCGTACGAGCAAATGAACTCAAGGAGCTGGTTTCAGGCATCTTCCAGAAGAATGGCGTGCCTGCGTCCGATGCTGATATCGCGGCGGAGTGTATGGTTCACGCCAATCTTAGAGGTGTCGACGGTCACGGTGTCCTAAGAGTAGCTCATTACGTCAAGAGAATCAAGATCGGCTCGATAAACCCGGTCGCATCCAACGAGGTGACCAGGACATCGGCCGCCACGGCATTGCTTGACGGCGACGACGGCTTGGGCCACGTAAGTGCATATCTGGCGATGCAGGAAGCCATCAAGATGGCCGAAGAGAGCGGGGTTGCGTTTGTTGGAGTGAACAACTCCAGCCACTGCGGGGCTCTGGCGTTCCACGTCTCCAGCGCGATAGCTGCGGGAAAGATTGGAATGATGTTCTCGCAGACGGACAAGCGAGTCGTGGCGTTCGGAGGTAAGCAGCCTTTCTTCGGAACCAATCCTTTGTGCATTGGCGGACCGTGCAAGAGCGGACCTCCGGTTATACTCGACATGGCAACCTCGCTGGCTGCCTGGGGCCATATCATCAAGGCTCAGGGGCTCAATAAGCCCGTCCCCGAAGAGTGGGGCGTGGCCGTGGACGGCTCGAAGACAACCGACCCTCACAAGATGTACTGGCTTGCCCCGGTTGGCGGCCCCAAAGGCTATAGCCTGGGAGCAATAGTCGACATTATGACCGGCCTACTCTGCGGAGGTGCCTTCGGGCCTCACGTTGTGGAGATGTATGGCGATTACGAGAAGAAGCGCAAGCTCTGCCACATGGTCGCGGCTATAGACTACAAGAAGTTCCCCGGGGCCGACACATTCCTGGAGAATATGACCCAGATGGTCAACGAGATTCACGAGGTTCCGCCGGCAGAGGGGTTCACCAGCGTCCTGGCCCCGGGTGAGCCCGAGTATCTGAGAGAGCAGGATCGCAGGGCAAATGGCATTCCACTTGAAGATCACACGTGGGAAGAGCTTCAGACACTCAGTGCGTAGGCACCAGAAGTTGACTTCTGCTTCGGGTGCGACCCCACTCATCCGTGCCTGACGAATGAATGACCTTGTCTTCTTCGGGCAGCTGTTACCGGACCTCAGCTAAGCAGCCTCGCCCTTCCAATGACTAACTCTTTGGAAGGGCGAGGTCGTAAGATTCCCTTTGACGATCACACGTGGGAAGAGCTTCAGACACTCAGTGCGTAGGCACCAGAAGTTGACTCTGTTTCGGGTGCGACCCCACTCATCCGTGCCTGACGAAGGAATGGCCTTGTCTTCCTCGGGCAGCTGTTACCAGACCTCAGCTGAACAGGAGCCTCGCCCTTCCAATGACGAACTCTTCGGAAGGGCGAGGTCGGAGGGGATACTTATCGTTCGTTAGACTCCCTATAACCTGGACGCAAGTCACACAAGTGCGGAAGCGGGACGCTTGCCCTGCATGAAGTCGCGAGCAGCCTCCGCGACGCGCATATGCAGCCTCTCCAAGGATTTGTCGGATATTGCCGCTACGTGAGCGGTCAAGAACACGTTATCCATGCCGCGAAGCGGGCTGTCCTGTGGCAGCGGTTCCGTCTCAAATACATCAAGCCCAGCGGCGGCTAGCTTGCCGCTGCGAAGAGCCTCGATCATGTCGGGCTCATTTACAACGGGTCCACGCGCGGTGTTGATCAGCAGGGCTCCTGGCTTCATCAAGGCAAACGTATCACGGTTCATCAGGTGCCTCGTCTCGGGCATCAGTGGACAGTGTAGCGAGACGATATCTGAGCGGCTCAACAGCGATTCCAGACTCACTCGCTCCACACCAAGCTCAGTGAAAAGGGCTTCCGGTGCCGGAGGATCATACGCTAGTATTTCCAGCCCAAACGCCTTCGCCTTCTCCGCCAGCCTCCGTGAGATCTTGCCAAACCCGACGAGCCCGAGCGTTCGCCCCCTGAACGCTATGCCGGGACCGCCTGGCTCAACGGCCCATCCTCCATTCAGTACGTGAGCTTCGTTCAGCTTCATCCGTCTGCCGAGCGAGAGCATCATTGCCATAGCGTGATCCGAAACCTCGTCAACACAGAAATCCGGAACGTTCGCAACGCAAACTCCCAGATCCTTTGCCGCCGCAAGGTCGACATTGTCAACACCTATGCCGTAGCGTACTACGCACTTAACCTGCGGCAGAGACTCGAAGACGCGCCTTGTCATGGGAGCCCACAATACCATCAGCACGCGCGCGTCACCGCATGCTTTGATGACATCATCCTCCGTCCGGCAGGGTGGGTCAGATACCTGCATCTGAATACCGGCGTCGGCCAATATCCTTCTCTCGATCTCAAGTGACTCGTATCCGTTATCTGTCATAATGGCAAGATTCATTTACTCTCCTCCAAAACTGTGACGAGTTCGGTCAGACCGAATCTCGACCACTGACCTTGTGAAAAATGCGCATGCCTGCATTGTGCGCCCTTACTACAACGGAAGACAGGGTTGTGGTTGTGCCAGCATGTAGCGCAGGCGCTTGCGCATATCAGCAGTTTACCCCAGTTTCTATGCTGTGTCAAGGGCTATTCGTCTGCCTCAAGCGGTAGTTTTTCGACCTGGCTCGATCTACTCTGACCTCAGATAGTAACTAGAACCAGCGGTCAGGGCTTCGCTAAGCACAAACCGTCACCCATGCGCACTCATTTTCGGAGCATCCGGTTGCTCCTCGGAGATGAGTGCAACTTCATCGCGAACTGCTGGTCTCAGAACAAAGACGCCGCCCAGGAATCGCCGTTGACAAGCAGAATTTTACGTGCTAGACTACAATTGCGCGGGCAGGCGATTGCGCAGCTTGGGTTGCACCTGCAAGTCGCCTGTCGTGTCTCGCACTCACGCAGTGCCTTGTACCAGGGTATGAATGACGGATCAGCGTCCAGGCGCGGACGAAGGTTGGTCGAAAACTGAGCCTTTGTCACTGGTTCGGGCACCTGAATATGCCGTGAAGATCTGGAATTCACGCGCGAAGGAGATTACTAATGAAAGCTGCCAGATATCTGGGCCCGAACAGCATGGAGGTTGCCGAGGCGTCGATGCCGGTCCTGTCGGAGGGCCAAGCCCTAGTAAAGGTTCACTGTGCGGGCGTATGTGGCACCGATTTGGCAATAGCCGCCGGCGCGCATCCCCGAGCAAAACCACCACTGATCCCAGGCCATGAGTTCGTGGGCGAAGTGGTTGATGTTCGTCCAGCGCAAGGCGGGGACAATAGGGTCAGTGTCGGTGACAGAGTAACAGCCTATCCGCTCATTAGCTGTGGAAAATGCTGGCCGTGTCTGAATGGCCATCCTCATGTATGCCGGGACCTAAGAATCATGGGCATCGATAAGGACGGCTGCATGTGCCAGTACACGGCGCTGGACATCGACAGCCTATACACAGTTCCGCCGGACCTTCCAGATGAGAAAGCAGTCCTGGTTGAGCCGCTGGCAGTGGGCGTTCACGCGGCTACCGATATTGCAGAGGGCGAGCCGGCGGTTGTGATCGGAGCCGGGCCGGTCGGTCTGGCGCTCGCGTTAGCGCTTCGAGCAGGCGGCGCGGGGCGGATCATCGTCTCCGACGTCAGTGAATACCGGGTCGAGGTCTCCAGAGGATTAGGTTTCGAAGGAGTAGACGTTCGTAAGGATGACCTGTTGGGCATAGTCATGGACATAACGGACGGAAACGGAACAGGTCTTGTGTTTGAGGCTGCGGGGAGCCCTGAGTCCATAAAAACAGCTTTTGAGATCGTGCGGCCCAAGGCCCGGATTGTGCTCGTCAGCTCTCACAAGAAGCCGCGCGAAGTTGATCTAAGGACAGTGGTCTTCAAGGAAATTGCAGTCATAGGTACAAGGGTCTATACTCGTTCGGATTTCGCGCGGGCGGTTGAGATAGCGGGCAGTCTGCCGCTCGAGAAGCTCATATCGAATGCTCTGCCCATTGACGACACCACAGAGGCCTTCCAACTGGCCGGCTCGCCTGACAAGGCGTGCAAAGTCGTAATAGACATGGGGTACAACCAATGATGATCGATCTATCTGGCAAGCGTGCTCTGATCACGGGTGGCAGCAAAGGCATTGGCTATGCTACTGCTCGTAAGATGGCTGAGTCCGGGGCCGACGTGATCTTGCTTGCTCGCAACGTCGAGCAACTGACCGAGGCTGCAAACGGACTTGCCTATACCGGTAGGTCCATAGAGACCTGTGTGTTCGATCTTAGAGACTTCGACAATACAGCAAGCGTCTATGCGAAGCTAACGGCAGACGGCCGCGGCATCGACATACTGGTAGCCAACGCCGGAGTCAACCTGAGGGGGCCTGCAGAGTCCATAGAACTCGACGTTTGGAACTCCGTGATGGGGTTGAACGTGACCTCAGTCTTTCTTCTCTGCCAGGAGTTCGCCAGAGAGCGGATTGCGAGGGGAGCCAAGGGCAAGATCGTCACACTGGCGTCGCTCATGAGCGAGTCGGTGCGAAGCGGGTGCGCGCCCTATGCAACCTCCAAAGGAGCTATTCGCCAGATGACTAAGGCGCTTGCTGTGGAGTGGGCCAAGCACGGCATAAACGTCAACGCCATTGCGCCAGGCTACACTCGCACCGAGATGAACGAACCCCTCTATAACGATCAGGAGTTCAATAGATGGGTCGTGGATCGGACGCCGATGGGAAGGTGGGCCGAGCCGGAAGAGATAGCTGGCTTGGCGGTAGTCCTGGCGTCAGATGTCACCGATTTCGTCACGGGCCAAACCATATGTATAGACGGCGGGTTGCTTTCAAGGTACTGAGTCCGGTTGTGCCGAGACACGATTGGACAAAGTCGCGAGAAAGCCCGGAGGGAGTAGGTCGTGAAGGACTTTCTGTTTGGGTTTGAAGTCAGCTTCATCTTGCTGATCATCCTATTCCCTCTTTCTGTTTCTGGATTCGCGGCGGTGAGCGGCGCCGTGTCCCTGGATGGCGAGGGGGGACGCTGGCTACCGATCCAGACAATGTGGGACTCGATCAGAAGTGGTGGTCGAATCCCTCACCGCAAGCCAGACCGGTCAGCGTGCCAGGAGCCATACAGATAACATTTCCCGGCTATCACGGTGTGGTATGGTATTGGCGAGACTTTGTTGCTCCCAAGAACCCACACGCCCGCGGGGCTCAACGGCAGTATTCCTCTGGGCAAACACCCAGTAGCTGAACGGCTGCTCAGAAATATGCTCAACTATGCTGCACGAGGTCTGGACAAAGCTCCGGTAGTCGTGCCCGGATTTCGAGAATACTGTCAAAGCATTAGGCTACTTGCAGTGATTGGCGCTGCCTGCCAGCTTCCCTGGCTCGTCTGCCGGACAACTTGACCATTGTTCCATTCGAACGAGCCTCAGAAAGCTCCGCGCAGGCGACCTGCAGGTTGCCGGCCTGCTGCTCGCCGGAGGTCAAGGAGCGCTCTGTCGGATCTTCATCGGATCGGCGCAGCGACCTGAGAGCGCAACACTCGGCAGACAGCGGCGGTGTTCCGTGCCAAAATGAGCCACAAGCCGCCTCACTGCCACTACACCTGATGCAGAGATAGCGGATTCAGGGGCACACTAGGTTGCATGCGTTTTCTCTTGTCGGCTATAATATTATGGGAGTATGACAAGCAACGTTCAAGGCAGAGTTTAGGAGTTGGTTCTGCTGCCTTGCCACGGGATGGAATGATGGTGCCGATTACACAGCGAGATATTGCTCAGGCGATTGGCGTCAACGAAGCGACTGTTTCCAGGGCGCTGGGCGACCGAGGCCGGATGAGCAAGAAGACGCGGGACCGTATAAAACGGGCGGCGGCCGAGATGGGCTACCACCCGAACCACGCCGCTCGGCTGCTGGCTGTGGGTCAGTCCAGGTTTGTAGGAGTGGTGGCTGACACCAACGTAATACACACGTTCCACGACAACATCGGTCCCATTCAGCGCCACTTGAGTGAAGCGGGCTACTCTATGCTGTTCTTCATCGCGGATGACTCCCTCGGGGGAGAGCAGGAGTGCCTGGCGCAGATCATGGAGCACCGTGTGGCTGGCGCGATTATTATAGCCGGCCACAACGCGGGCGATATAGCCCGGTACGAGCAGTTGATAAGAGCGGGCGTCAACTTCGTCATCGTCTACATTGGTGTTGATGGTGTGCCGGTCCCGCAGGTTGTGTCGGACGATTACTCCACCTTTCGGATGCTCACGCAACACTTGATTGATCTGGGGCACAGAGACATAGTCATGCTGTCGATCCCGGACATCTTCCCGCAAGGCCGCAGGAGGATTGCGGGTTTCAGAGAGGCTATGGACGTGGCCGGTATAGAGGTCGCGCCGGATGCGATCGTGGCGACAGAGCTGGGAGTCGAGTATGGGGCTGAGGCCATGCGTCATGTGCTCAAGCGCAACCGATTGCCTACGGCGGTTATCGCCAGGCACGACTTGGTTGCTGCGGGCGCGATGCAAGCTATAATTGATGCCGGGCTATCTGTTCCTGGCGACATCTCTGTCGTCGGTCACGGAAATGAGTGGAGCGGCGCCATGTTGAAAGTCCCTCTTACCACCGCTGCAGTTCCGATCGATGAGATGGTCAGCATCGCTGTACGCAAGTTGGCGGACATGTGCAACGGAGACCCTGTGGAGCCTGGACGCTTGTCTTTGGGCGCCACTCTTATCGTGCGTTCGTCTTCAGGACCGGTCCGTCAGGTATAGCCCTGTACCGGGTCTACCTAGTCCCAAGCTTCCGGTAGTTATTTGCTGAATTCCTCCAAAGCCCCTTGACAACAACCCAAATGCATGGCATAACTGTGTTGGTAGTGCGCAGGCGCCTGCGCAGGTGCTCGTGATCTCGCGCGGTTCTGCTGTGGTAACTGGTGCGTTCGATGGATTCTTCTACGTCGAAGACCCGTCTCGCACATCGGGTATCAAGGTGATGTCTTCCGCATCAGTAGCAATCGATGACGTGGTCAGCCTGACAGGCGTCGTGGGCACGGTGAACGGCGAGAGGGTCATCAATGCCATGAGCGTCAACAAGGTCGACACTGCGCGTGTTGGCCCACTGGCCGCATCAGGACGCTCCCTGGTCGGAGCGGGCGGTCCTTCCACCGGTCTTCCAGTGAAGGCGTGGGGCAATGTCACCTACGTTGACCCCAGTGGGGCATTCGCCTACGTCGACGACGGCAGCCAACTTAATGACGGCAATGCCGATGGACACATTGGTGTGATGGTGATGCTGGCCGGATCCGGCCTCACCGATGTCACATCCACCAACTTCCTGATAGTTTCAGGACCGTTGGGACGAGCTTCGAATGGAACAGTCGTGGTTCCAGTTATCTGGGCCGCATCGGGTTCCAAGAACCCGTAGTAGATGGCGGCAAGTGCGCTTGCCCATCTTTAGAGTAGTGGCGGACGAGAGTGTATCGGGCTCTGCTTCAGAGCCCGATACATCCACAGAACAACAAAGAGAATAGTGCCTACAAAATGGAGGTCTGATGGAATGCGACCGAGGCAAAAAGGATTCACTCTGATAGAACTGCTGGTGGTGATCGCGATCATTGCGATTCTGGCGGCGATACTCTTTCCCGTCTTTTCTTCAGCAAAAGAGACGGCGCGGAAGTCGAGCTGTTGTAACAACATGAAGCAGCTCGCGCTCGGTTTTCAGGCTTACACAACGGACTACAACAAGTTCCCCGGCGGCTGCCCGATCTACCGGCGCCCCTGGAACAACTACACGGGACCGGAATACATTATGTTGTTGCCGATCAGTGATTCCAATTACCCGAATCTGTATTACAGAACTGATGTGAAGCGCGGCGTCCTCTACAAATATGTTAAGAACGAGAGCGTGTATGTCTGCCCGTCCGACATGCAGGCGAAGAGAACACCCTTCAAGTGCAGCTACTCTATGAATGCTCGTCTCGACTGGCAGAAGAACTTTGGCCTCGTGATGGGAGTCACGGTAAGTGCAGTTAATAGCCCTTCAAAGACCGTATTGTTGATAGATGAAGGAAACGGCTCAATACCCCTGACAGGTGATTACGCGGGGATGCGCCTACCGATGGGTGATGGATTCTTCGGTGACTGGATGGATCAGCCTTCGGAGGCACACGCCAGTTTCTGCAATTTCGCATTCTGCGATGGTCACATCAGGTCCGTGGACATCAAGTCCTTCAAGACGCTCAACTACGACCCAACACGCAGATAGCAAGCGGTAACTGGAGTAGTTGCTCTGCCGACTTGTCGCTGTTGGCCGCAGATGCTGCAGCCGTCTGTGACGTTCGTCTTCGTTCGCTGAATCACGTGAGGGAACTGGTGGAAAACTTGAGGCGTATCGCGGTTGTGTTTGGTGTCGCTCTTGTATTGGGAGTCTCTGTAGTCTCCGCCGCAGAAGCAGTTGCGGGCACCTCCAGTAGTTCGGATGTGGCGCGGAATCTGGAATGGGCAGAGAAAGCGTTCTCAGACAGGGCTGGTTCGGTTACTCAGAACAATGTTGTCGTCGTGCACGAGGAGTTCCCCGGGGAGACGAAGAACGGGTTGGCAAACGCCGGAGGGCCGATCCGGCTAGGGGATAAGGTATATAAGCACGGATTCGGTGTCAATTCGCCGAGCACGCTGCGTGTCACTCTCACAAAACCGGTCGCGGCTTTCAAGTCGGTGATAGGTCTCGACAGGAACGTCGACGAGAAACCGGCATCTGTCAGGTTCCATCTCATTGCTTCCGGAAAGGACCTGTTTGCAAGTGACATCATGCGCCCGGGAGCGACTCCACGCAGTATCGATGTCCCGCTCAGGGGGGCAGAATCATTCGACCTGGTTGTAGACGATGGCGGGGACGGGCGCTCCTTCGACCAGGCGAACTGGGCAGATGCAAGGGTCGTGCTCCAAGACGGTTCGGAAGTATGGTTGGACGACCTGGCGAGGCACGCACAGGTCAGCACGGACATCCCATTTTCCTTCGTGTACGGTGGACGTCCATCTTCGGAACTCCTGGTTAACTGGAAGAAGAGCGTTAACGATGAGGTTGTTGGCAGGGAGACACGACGGCGGACACTGATATTGATGGACCCAGCCACCGGGCTTGAGGTTCGAGCCGTTGCCAGGATATATACCAACACTGGAGGAGTCGACTGGACTCTTTACTTCACCAATAAAGGCGACAAGGATACGCCAATCCTTGAGAAGATTAACGCGGTTGACCTCACGGTCAATACAGGTGTCGGCGTTTCCCCGGTGCTTCACCGAATACATGGGAGCTCGGGCGGAGCACTAAACTGGCAGCCTTACGATGATACGCTGTCCGTAGGACAGGAACTTGTTTCTGGAACCCCAACGGGCAGGCCGGCCGAGAAGACAGGGCCATTCTTCAATCTTCAGTGGAATGACGGCGGTGTCATCACCGCGATTGGATGGTCGGGAGCGTGGCAGGCTTCTGTCAGCCGCCCTACCCCATACACGGCTCGAGTGTGCGCGGGCATGCAGTTCGCCCGTCTCAAGCTCCACCCTGGTGAGACGATTCGCACCCCCCGCATAATGCAGTACCATTGGTCAGGGGCTGATGAAGCTTCCTCATACAACGGTTTCCGCCGGGTAATGTTCGACCACATAATGCCGCGAATAGACGGCAAACTGGTTGTGCCTCCTCTGACTGCCGTAGCTCCTGAGATTGGGGAATTCCCCTTGTGGAGGTGCGATGAATACAGCGAGGTCGCTGCGAATCGGGACATAGCACGCATTAAGGGGCTAGGGTTCGAGTACTATTGGATCGACGCATTCTACAGGTCTGGTCGATTTCCCTGGAACATAGGCAACGATCATCTCCCCATCAGCACAATACCGGATACCAAACGGTTCTCCCAAGGTATCGAACCAGTAAGCGAAGCGGTACACAAGGCTGGAATGAAGTTGCTGATGTGGTTCGAGCCGGAGAGAGTAACAGATGGGACGTGGCTTCATGAAAACCACCACGAGTGGCTGATATCCCCAACTGCGAATTTCCCTCCAGCACTGCGATATCACTTCGAGAACGGATTCCATTTGCTTGATCTCGGTAATGCCGAGGCGTGTGACTACATGACTGAACTACTGTCGACCGCTATCAAGCAATGGAACGTGCAGTGTCTGAGAGTGGACTACAATATCTGCCCGCTTCCGTTCTGGCAGGAGGTGAATCAGGCCGACCCCGACCGCGTCGGCATAAGCGAGATTCGTTATGTGGAGGGTCTGTACCAGATGTGGGATAACATCTTGCAAGACAACCCGCATCTGTTCATCGACAACTGTGCTAGCGGCGGCACTCGTATTGATCTTGAGACCTGTTCGAGGTCCATCCCCCTCTGGCGAACAGACGACACGATATGGCCGTTTGCCGCTGGTGACTATAACGCAAATTCTCTTCTGAATCATACTATGACTGCAGGATTGAGCAGATACGTGCCATTCAGCATCAGTGGCCAGATCGGGTCTGATCCCTACAACTTCCGTAGTGGGTACAACGCCGGTTTATGTTTGGTAGATAGGCCGGTCGAGGCGGATCGAGACGAGCTGAAAGCTGCCCTGAGCGAAGGTAAGCGGCTGCGGAAGTACTACTTCGGCGATTTCTACGCCCTTACCAATGTGAACCTGGATCCAACAAA
>CAZFYZ010000116.1:0-7066 GCA_964523735.1 uncultured bacterium
AGATGCTGCGGACGAACCCCGAGACAGCATTCGACTACCTTGCTGATGTCACGGCGATCGACTGGCTCGACAGGATCGAGGTCGTCTACCGGCTCACGAACCTGGCCACGAACGCCAAGATCGTCCTGCGCGTCGATCTGGATCACGAGAAGCCGACAGTAGATTCGCTTACGCCTGTCTGGAAAGGCGCTGAGTGGCAGGAGCGCGAGGTCTATGACTTGATGGGTGTCGAATTCACCGGCCACCCCGACCCGCGCCGCATTCTTCTCCCAGCCGACTGGGAGGGCCATTCCCTGAGGAAAGACTATGTCATCCCGGATTAAGACCGAGCTCGTCGAGATCAATATGGGTCCGCAGCACCCGTCCACACACGGCGTCCTGCGGCTGCAGGTCACGCTCGACGGCGAGGTCGTGGTGAGCTGCAAGCCCGATGTCGGCTACCTGCACCGCGGCATCGAGAAGCTCGCCGAACTGCGCACCTACATCCAGTTCATACCGATCACCGACCGGCTCGACTACCTGGCCTCGATGCTCGGCAATGCCGCCTACGTCGGCGCTATTGAGAAGCTCGGTCAGATCGAGGTCTCAGAACGCGCGCAGTTTGCACGCGTGATCATGATGGAGCTGAACCGAATATCCAGCCACCTGATCTTCTACGGCTCCATGGGCTTGGACCTGGGTGCGACCACACCATTCCTCTACGGCATGCGCGAACGGGAGGACATACTTGATCTGTTCGAGATGGCCTGCGGCGCCAGGCTCACCTACAACTACTTCCGGCCTGGCGGGGTCTCCAAGGACTTGCCGGACGGGTTCATCGACAAGGCCAAAGCCTATATCAAGAAGCAGCGTGAGCGCCTGCCTGAGTACGACGACCTGCTCACGGGCAATCAGATATTCATCGTCCGCACCCGAGGAGTAGGCGTGATCTCAGCCGAGGATGCCATTAACTGGTCCATGAGCGGCCCGTCGTTGCGCGGCTCCGGTGTGGCATACGATGTACGCAAAGCCGATCCCTACTCGGTCTACGATCGCCTGAACTGGAACGTAGCGACCCAGCCGGACGGTGACACCCTCGCTCGTTATCTCGTTCGTATCCAAGAAATCCGCGAAAGCCTGGACATAATTGAACAGGCACTTGATATGCTTCCAGAGGGCAATGCAGCAGTCAAGACCCCGCTGCGGCTGAAGTTGCCCGAAGGCGAGGTCTATCACCACATCGAATCCGCAAGAGGCGATGTCGGTGTGTATCTCGTGAGCGACGGCGGTGACAAGCCTTATAGGCTGAAGTGGCGCGCCCCATCATTCATAAATCTTGGCGCGCTGGAGCAGATGGTCAAGGGCTGGAAGGTTGCCGATGTTGTCGCGATCCTCGGCAGTCTCGACATCGTTCTCGGTGAGGTAGATCGCTGAGTGGTTGTCGGGCTGTCGGATTTCGATCAGAAAGGAGGTGAAGTAGATGAAACTAAGCAGCAAGTGGGTTAGGTTACTCTTCGTTGCAGCATTCGTGCTAATGGGGCTCTGGGGTGGCAGCGCGCTGGCGGCCTATTACTTCTCCTGGCTCGATCAAGTCATCGGCACAAAGGACCCGAGGTTCGTCTTGTGGTCAGTCAATCCAAGGCCTCTCAGCAATGCCGAATCCTACGTTCTGCACGGCGTATTCCTTCTCGTTGGGGTTCTTCTCGGTATTGTCGGAGAGCATATCACTTACCGGCAGGCAACCAAGGCTCGTATCAAATTCGATTCAATGGCGCCTCACGACAAGATGGCGCTCGTCGCCGGGCTCGTACTCGGCCTCATTCTCACTGCACTACTTCAGAATATCCTGAACACCTCTCTACGAGCCAACATCATAATCGCGGTGGTCCTATGCTATGCTACTGTCGTTGCGATGCTGAGCATCAAGGAGCAGTTCAAGTTCTACCTGAACCCGGGTTCGCGCCCGGTCACCAGCGCCAGGGACAACCAGTCTGTGCCGAAACTGCTGGATACCAATGTCATCATAGACGGCCGCATCGCCGACATCTGCAAGGCAGGCTTTGTTGAGGGGACGATCTATGTGCCTCGGTTTGTGCTCGAGGAGCTCCAGCAGATAGCCGATTCCGGCGACCCGCTCAAGCGAGCCAGAGGCCGCAGGGGACTCGAGATCCTGAACCAGATGCAGAACGACATGGACCTTCAGGTGCCTGAGTTCGCCGTTGACGACGCGACGGAGGTTGACGCAATGCTGGTGATCGTCGCTCGGCAGATCGGGGGCGCGATCATCACGAACGACTTCAATCTCAACAGCGTGGCCAAGCTGCAGGGTGTGACTGTCCTCAACATCAACGAGCTCGCCAACGCCGTTAAGCCTGTGGTGCTGCCGGGCGAGGAGATGCGGGTCACCATCATCAAAGAGGGCAAAGAGAAGGACCAGGGCGTCGCCTATCTCGACGACGGCACCATGATCGTGGTCGAGGGCGGCAGGCGGCTGATCGATTCGACCCTGGACGTGAGCGTAACCAGTGTCCTGCAGACCGTGCAGGGCAAGATGATTTTCGCCAGAGTCAAGGAGAACGCGGAGGGATCAACTGCGCGAGTTGAAAACGGCATCGGCACTTATCCCGGCGGCAGGGAGCGGCGTAAGATTCGGTAGTGGCGCAAACAAGGTCTTCTACGAGATCGCCGGAAGGCCGATACTGGCGCATACCCTGTCAGTCTTTGAAGACTGTGACGCCATTGACGAGATAATCGTGGTCACTGGATCTGATGACATAGAGGCGGCCGGCGAGATCGTCGGCCGCTTCGGCTTCACTAAGGTCCTCGATATTGTTCCCGGCGGCGTACAGCGGCAGGATTCAGTGGCGAACGGTCTGGCGAAGATCACGGGTGATGTTGTCGCCATTCACGACGCCGCCAGGCCGATGGTCACAACAGAGATCATCAGTCGATCTATCGAGGAAGCCCGCTGTTCCGGCGCCTGCATAGCCGCAGTTCCAGTTATTGACACGATCAAGTCAGTCGCCGACAGCACTGTCCTGTCCACGATTGATAGGTCAAACCTATACTCAGTTCAGACGCCGCAGACATTCCAGTCAAAGATTATCCGCGAAGCTTATGCACAGGCATTGGCTGACGGAGTCTACGCTACGGACGACGCCGCGCTGGTTGAGCGCATAGGTAAACAGGTTAGCATAGTGCCCGGCTCCTACGAGAACATCAAGATAACCACCCCGGCGGATGTCAGTGTGGCCGCGGCCAGGCTCTCTGTTGTCTCGGGCACACCCTGTCCCAAAACTTCCGGAACCGTGTCTGTTGTTTCGGGCACACCCTGTCCCGAAACCAGAACCGGCGTCGGCTTCGACGTCCACAGACTGGTGGAAGGACGCAGACTGATCCTTGGCGGAGTCGAGATCGACTTCCCGCTGGGGCTTCACGGGCACTCCGACGCGGACGTTCTCCTGCACTCGATAGCCGACGCCTGCCTCGGCGCTGCTTCTCTAGGGGACATCGGTCGCCACTTCCCGGACACCGACCCTCAATACAAGGGAGCCTCAAGTCTCAACCTGCTTGCGCGGGTGGGGGAGTTGCTCAGAGTTGGGGGCTGGCAAGTGGCCAACATCGATGCGGTAGTGATTTGCGAGAGGCCAAAGATCGCGCCATTCGCCTCTCAGATGGCTGATCTCATCGCCGAAGCTCTCTCAACGGACTCCTCGCGGGTCAGCATCAAGGGCACAACCACGGAGGGTCTCGGCTATACAGGCCGCGGCGAAGGCATCGCCTGCCAGGCCGTTGCCACTCTTCGTCATCTCTAGGGTTGTAGCAGGCGTCTCCGATGCCCTTCTCTACAGTGTTGTCGCGGGGGTCTCGGTCGTTCCTGGACCGGGCGTCAGGAGACGCCCGCTACAAGCGCACCCTCAGGGCTCGCAGTTGCTCTACTACCTCATAGTCAACCGTCACCCCCCCGACTCCAGGTGATCTTCCATCGGGAAAGCAATGCGCGTCCGAACCACCTGTAGCGATCAGGCCGTGTTTGGCCGCGAACTTACGGTAGAACCTCTCGCTGGTAGGCCCGTGGTCAGGATGGTAGATCTCGATCGCTGCCAGCCCCACGTCCATCAAGGCAACTACTACCTCGTCATGCCTGAGCTTCGCCACATGGGCAAGGCAGGGCACTCCGCTGGCCCTGATGATCAGCGTCATCGCATCCTGCGGAGAGATCTCATATCGCGGGACAAACGCCGGAGCGCCAGTCACCAGATACCTTCCGAATGCCGCGTCCATACCGGAAGCGGCGCCAACCTCACATATCGCCCGGGCCACGTGCGGTCTGCCTACGCTGCCACCCCGTGCCAACTCAAGCACTCTGCTGAACTCCACTGGCACGCCCATTGCGTTGAGCTTCTCCACCATGAGCCGGCCGCGTTCCAACCGAGCTTCTTTCACTGTGACTAGCTGCTGGAGCAGGTCCGGATGATGGTGGTCGATGAAGTAGCCGAGCACGTGCACCTCGACACCGCGCTCAACGGCGCTGATTTCCACCCCTGGCACGGCCTCGATACCCAACCGCTTCCCCGCTTCCAGAGATTCATCGATTCCATCAACTGTATCGTGGTCGGTGATCCCTACAGCCGCTAGACCGGCATTCATGGCCGCTTCGACCACCTGTGCAGGCGTCAGAGCACCATCAGAAGCCGTGGTATGAACGTGAAGATCTGCAAGTCTTTCCACGCTACCCCCTTCCGCAATGTCACGCTCCCTTCCTTTGCATACGTCCTGACCGGGCGACCGCGAGGCTCACTCTCTTGACACAGCGGCGGTTCGGGAATATCCTTACCTCAGGCACTCGTGAGGTAGGATGGCTTACCCGATTAGTTTCGCTCTGCTGTTTCTGGCGTTGCTCTTGTCGCCGGTGATCGGTGGCGGGTTCGGCGACTTGGCCAACGCGGTTCTCCAGATACTCGTGCTGGGGGCCATGTGCTTCTACGCCGCGCGTCCCAGGCCGGAGGGCTGGACGCGCGTCCCCGGCCTGCTGCCTCTGATAGTCTTCCTCGTGCTCGTCGCCGCGGCCGGAGTCTTCTCTGAGTGCGCCTACTGCAGCATCAGGCAGTCTATCTTCTGGGCGACCTGCATCGGCGCTTACGCTCTCACAGCCACCCTCTGCCGGGACACCCGCGCCTCATCGGCTATTCTCTGGGGTATAACCCTGGTTGCCCTTGGCATTTGCATCCACGGCATCCGGAGCTTCGTGTTCACTACCGGCGGAGGTCACCTGCTCTGGAAAGCCCTCAGTGGCTCTACCAGCAGTTGGCGGATATTCGGAACATTCGTCAACCCCGGCTTCTTTGCGGGCTTCCTGGTTATTGCCCTGCCGATCGCCTTCGGCCTGTATCTTGTGACCCGCAGGCCGGCATTCGCCCTGCTCGCCAGCGTGGCCGTGGTGCTCGAGGCACTCGCCCTCATGCTCACGGGTACCAAGTTCGGGATAGTCTCTGCCGTGCTCTCTCTTCTTGTGATGTTCCCCCTAGCTATCATCACGGGCTCGCTGAGGCGCGCACGCTTCAAGCGCGTCATCGTGCTCGGGGTGGTGCTGGTACCTCTTCTTGTCCTGTTCTCAGGCCCTGTCCAGTTCCGGCTCAGGCAGGCGGACACCGGTGGGTCACAGGTTCACTCGACCGAGTTCAGACTCTACACGTGGCAGTCCACGGCGAACATGATCCGGGAGAACCCGCTGGTGGGAATCGGCCCCGGCAGTTACGCTGTGGCCTACCCGCGCTACGCCATTGCAGGTCCCACGGCGTACGCGCACCAGTCATACCTGCAAATCGCCGCCGAAAATGGCGTTCCTGCAGCGATCGCGCTGCTGATCGGCATGATCATGCTCGCAATGCGCACCCTTGCGGCCGTGGTAAGACGCCCGACAGAAGCCCAATCGCGAGCCCTAGTCGACGAGCCCGTGAGCCAGGTGATAACCTGGAAGGACCTGGTCCCGTTCAGCGGCTGGCGGATGCTCAACTGCGCCATCTTTGCTGCCCTCGCCGCTTCCTGCGCCCGAAACGTTGCCGATTCTGATTGGTACGTGCTGGGCATTGCCCTGCCGTTCTCCGTACTCAGCGGAGTCCTCGTGGCTCAGACCGGCGCGTTCAAAGGCTCTGCTTCTCCCACCAGGTTCTCCCGCGGGGTCATCATATTCCTGTGCGTGGTGATGGCCGCTCTGACTGCCTCATTTGGTCTCGGCGACTACTTCGCGCCCGACGGTCCTGTGCCTGGTCAGACAGCCGAGGACTACCTTGCTCAATATGCTCTTGCGGCGACCGCCTCGCCTCTCACGCCTGAGTACCACCGCGAAGCCGCCCGCGCCGCCGCCGCGGTGGGCGATATATCCAGCGCCGCTGAGCAAGCGGACGTCGCCATTCGCCTTGGGCCGAGAGAGGCTCAGAACCACTACGTCCGCGCCCTGGTTGCACTGCAGCAAGAAGACGTTCAAGCAGCAATCCACTCCTTCCGCAAGGCACTGGAGTACAACCCGAACTCAACTCAAACGCTCTACCAGTTGGCTATGGCATACAGGGCGCAGAGCGATATAGGGGGCGAGGAGCGCACACTCAGGCGGCTTCTCGACATAGAGACCAGCGATTTTGAACTGGTTCGAGGCGTGCCGGAGCTGGTTGATCTCACCTATGTCCAAGCCCGTGTCTACTTCGGCGACAAGGCCCTCCGGGAGAAGCGCTACTCTTGGGCGCTTTCTGAGTTCCAAGCTGCGGTAGAAAGGCTGGAGCGATGGCGCCGCCACAAAGACATCCGAGCTGCCCAGTTAGCGAGCGGCAGGCTGACCGAAGACGAGGTTCGAGACACCTTTGAGCTCCTGCGACAGTCCTATCTCAAGCTTGCGAAAGCCTACTTAGGCGTGGGCCAACGATCGGAGGCGTCGCTGCTCGAGGCCAAGGCCGCCAGGATCGAGACGCTCTCGCCGAAGGACATGGGCCTCTAGCCGCTGATCACAAATCAAGCGAGCTTGCCTCTACTCCAGGGAGAGCGTGCTGCGGCCAGCCAGCCCACGGAGCCGGCAAGAAGTAGGGCAGGGGGG
>CAZFYZ010000116.1:7076-11444 GCA_964523735.1 uncultured bacterium
AGCCAGACTTCGACCAGTTCCTCAAGGTCCTTCGTCGCCAAGGCAAGCCGGACCATCTACCTTTCTACGAGCACTTGGCAAGCAGCGGCTTCATGACCACACGCAGCGGCGTGCCGTTCGGGGAGATGTCCATGGACGACCCCCAGTTCTGGCCCGCCTACGTAGACTTCTGGCTGGGGATGGGTTACGACTGTGTCCCGATGGAGATCAATCTCAACTGCCCGATGCCCGCGCAAGAGCACACACTGAGCGTAGGGAGCGAGTCCAGGGCGGTCATCTCGAGTATGGAAGACTTCGAGAGATACCCCTGGCCGGACGAATCCAACCCCATCAACTTCGGGCACTTCGAGACCGTCGCGAAGCTGCTGCCCGATGGCGTCAAGATAGTCGGCGGGGTCTGCGCCGGGCCCTATGAGTGGGTGTCGCAGATGATGGGGGTCGTGGGGCTATCTTACGCTCTTGTGGACAACCCCGAGTTGGTCGAGCTCGTGTTCAATCGCATCGGGTCGCTGCATATCAGCGCGGACCGTCAGCTTGCAACTATGGACGCCATCGGCGCGCTGCGGCAGGGGGATGACCTCGGGTTCAAGACTGCCACTTTCCTGAGCCCCGAGCTTCTGCGGAAACTGGTCTTTCCCATATACACCAGGATGGTCGCGGAGGCGCACGCCTGGAACAAGCCATTCATCTTGCACTCGTGCGGGAATCTGGAGGCCGTCTACGACGACCTTATCGACGGTTGCGACATCGACGCGAAGCACTCGTTCGAAGATGTCATACTACCGGTCGCGGAGTTCAAGCGACGCTATGGGAGCCGGGTCACGGCGCTGGGCGGGCTGGATGTCGATGTTATCTGTCGGAGCACTCCTGACGAAGCGCGGGCCTATGCTCGCAAGCAGATCGAGCAGTGCTTTTCGGACGGCTACTGGGCGCTCGGGACGGGCAACTCCCTTACAGACTACATGCCCGTCGAGAACTATATTGCCGTTCTCGAGGAGGGCATGGCGGTTGCCGGGTAAGGGCTACGGCCATCCGGCCCACGGAGCCGGCGGTAAGTAGGGCAGGGCGGCCTCGCGGTAGGCGGCGTAGGCAGCGAGGGCGGTGGCTCTCGCGGCGAAGTAGGTGGCTTCATCATATTGGCCTGTTGAACAGAGCTCTCCGGCGCGGTCGCAGAGCTCTTGGCTTCTATCCAGCGGGCTGCGGAAGGGCAGGCTCGCGGGTTTGGCGTAGGGTCCGGCCGGAAGCAGCGTTGGGTTGGCGTACGGTAGCCTTAGGTAAGAGGCGGAGAAGAGCACCTGGCCGTCGGCTAGTCCCTCACGGGCCAGGGCTATCTGGGTAACGGTCTGACCCGGGTCGCCGTAGCGGTGGAGGCCAAGCCCGGGCGCCAGTAATGATCGCCTGCTTGTCAGGTAGCGCTGCAGCTTCACGAGCCTGCTGAATCGGGCATTGTCAGGCTCATAGCTCATTGGTACCACGAAGTCCAGCCAGCGGTTGTCCACCCAGTGCTGCCAGTTCTGCATCAGCTTTATCCTGGCGTCTCGCGGGGTCTCGCCCACGGCGACGGAGAGCGCCAGCGACGGACGGAAGCCGCCTGTCGCAGTGGGGCCGATCCCGCGAACCACACCGGCTATTCTCTCGACAAACCCGCTGACCTGCTGCTCGCGAAAGAGGTTCCACTTTTGTAGCCACTCAGGCACGGCTATCATCACCGGTCCTCCGAGGACATCGGCGGTACCTGCTGCGGCAGCAGCCTCAGGGTCAGGCGAGTAGCCGTGCTGGCTCACGAACCTGCGGATGGAGTAGTCGCTGTAGCCGTAGTCACCCGATTCCTGCGTCTCGTAGCGAATGTAGTCCAGGTGCAGGCCATCCACATCGTAACGGGTCAGCAGTTCTCTGAAGAGGTCGGCTAGGAAGTTTTGCACTTCCGGATTGGCGGGGCTCAGCCAGTAGCCGCCGTTGGCCGAAAGCTCCTGGCCCCGCGCATCGCGTTCAGCCCAGTCGGGGTGGGCTGTAAGAATGCCTCCTCGGTCCTGAGTATAGCCCGCGCGGAATACCCAGACCCACGGGTGGACCTCGAGGCCTAGCCTATGAGCTTCCTGTATCATGATGGCCAGTGTGTCCGGCGCATCTGCAAAGCGTGGATCGCGGGCGAGGAGCTTGGATGGGTAGACGGCGTAGCCTCGCGAGACCGTCTCAGGAAAGAGCACGTTGAAGCCCGCCTGAGCATAGCCGCGAACCTGCTCGCGGATGGCTGGCTCAGTCTTGCCCATGGCGCCGGCGTCAATCCATATCCCGCGGATCTCGACAAGTGGGTCCAGGCAGACGTAGTCAACCGCCAGTACCGGTCCACAGCAACACGATATCAGCACGGCGGCTAGTAGAAGCGTTCTAGTCATCACCTCTCCTATTATCAGTCCGCACAGGCCTTTCCTGCTCGTGTCCACCTCTTCGTGCAAGTGCTATCAAGCAAGAGAAACGGCCGGCTGCTTCTTGGCAGCCGGCCGGTACTAGCTCAGTTGACGATGGGTGGAGAAACTACACTGACAGACCCATCGTCTGTGCCAGACGCTTGCCATAGGCCAGTATGACCACGGCAACGAGCAGCACGGCGATGGCTAGGTACATCTGCATGCGGGGCTTTCCATGAACTCCATGCCATTCCCCACTGATGAAGCCGACCAACTGGCTTCCAATCATCTGCATTGACTGCTGGATACCGAAACCGATGGAGGCGCCGATAGCACCGAGGTACTTCATTCCGATGAACATCAGCGGGAAGCTGAATATGCCCTGCAAGCCCATGATGATGATAAGGAAGAAGTCGAAGCCGCTCTTTGTCAGCACACCCCATGTTCTGTTCTTGGTCATGAGGAATGCAGGATAGAGCACGTTCATCCAGACCGCCACCAAGGCGCCTATCGCCATCGAGGCGAATCCGATGGACCACTCTTGGGCGCCGTGGCTCTTCAAGGTCTCGCTGATCGGGCCCTGGCTATAGACGAATGAGAGCGCGAGGCCGCAAGACAAGATGCCCATCACAACCGCCATCGTAAGCCCTGCGTAGAAGTCTATCGGGTTCTCGAGACGCCCGCCCGATTTCATGTCGGCCTTCTTCAGAGCGCGGTCCTTGCCAAGTCCGGCAAGAACGACCAGGAGCACGGCCACCAGCATGACCATGACAGCCACAACTATCACTTGGCCCGGCTTGCTTGTGATGCCTGGGGATTGGCCGAAGATGCCGGATCCCTTGAAGATGAGGGGAAGAAGAACACCAGTGGACATGCCCAAACCGGTGAGTATGCCTGCCGTAAGAGCAAAGCCGATTCGCACCATGCAGAGAGAGCAGAGGACGTTAGCGACGCCCCAGCCCATGGCTATGAGGTTGCCCAGCAGCACCGCTCGCAAGCTATCGGGCTGTGAGACTAGATCGCCAACAACCGCGACCATCTTGGACCATCCGCCGCAGCCGATCATCGTAATCAACCACGGGATGACAACCAGGGTGATAAGGTTGTTAAGAAACCCCCACTGTTCATATTTGTACTTGCGGAAAAGCTTGACTGGCCAGGCGCCGCCGCCGACAAACAGGCCGGCAACGACCACCATTGCGACCCCGGTCCACATACTATCGCTCATTGCATCCTATCCTTTCGACTAGAATCTGCCCTTTATGGACTCCCGCCCCGGCGGTCGGCCTCTGGAGAATGCTCACCCAAACTATCCTGAATAGGCCCTTGCCCCTCACTCGCCGCGGCTCGTCGTCGTTGAGGTGACAATAGTATAGCACAGTTTGGTCTCGAGTCCATGTGCTTTAGTGCAACATCTCACTCCTATTGGAAGAATAGTTTCCCCGAACTTGATTGTGGAGGACAGGTGTGCGGCGGTAGGTGCCGAATCGAGCCGAGATATCTCGCTGCCTACACATCGGCCATCAGAGAAAGGGTTGGTGTAGGAGCATGTGAGAGTGTTGCAGGGGAGGGAGGGCATCGGTGGGTAATGACTTCCATGGTGACTGCGTATTGAAAGCAGTGCTCGTTCAATACTGCGAGGTTAATATGATCAGGATATCGACTTTGGTTGTGGTGTGCCTATTCGGCCTGGCTCTGGCTTCGTCTTGCTTGGCGCTTGCGGTGGGTGAGGCCGCTCCGGCTTTCAAGCTGAACGATCAGTTTGGGAAGAGCTGGGACGTGTCAGCTCTCAAGGGATCAGTCGTTGTGGTGGTGGCTGCCAATCGGGACTCTGGTAGAGCGTTGGGTCCGTGGTTTGAGTATCTGAAGCCTAAGTATGGCTCAAGAATCCAACTGCTCGGGCTGATGCAGCTGAACGGGATTCCGGGGTTTGCGCGGGGGATCGCTCGCAATAGGATCA
>CAZFYZ010000117.1:0-11438 GCA_964523735.1 uncultured bacterium
GACAAGCCGGTAAGCAAGCGCCGCGCTAGGGCAGATACCTCCATGGTGAATCTCAATGTTCGCTCTAACATGGTAGTCTCGCGCCAGATCCTCGATTAGCATGAAGCCATCGACGGCGGCTTCGTAGAGATCGTTGTAGTTGTCGGATCCATCATAGGCGGGCGGAGACACTCGAATGCTCGGTGCTCCCATCTCACTTGCTGCTTCCATGCACCGCTTGACGTCATCCCTGAGTTTGTAGCTGAGATAGGTACCCAGACTCACGATTTCCAGGCCGGCATCCTCGGCTATCCGTCTGACTTCCATTGCCTTGGAGCCTATGCTCTCAAGATCCACCGTGGCCCGATTCCCACGCCAGGAGTCGGGCTTCGCTGCTGTCTGTGATGGAACATTGTGGACCCGCCACTCCACACCGTCATAGCCCAATCTCTTGAGCAGACCGGCCGCCTCTTGGAGTTCAAACTCAGGCATCATAACAGTGAATGCCGCATACTTCAGGGGCATATGTGTCTCTCCGCAACGAGCAGGCAGGCTTGTGGTGTGGGACCTGAACACCTGTGACGCCGGAATCCCTATCCGGCAAGCCCGTAAGCCCGTAGTATTCCACCTCTACTTCTTGACGCAGACCGGCTTTTCCTTGCCCCACTTTCTGAAGGGCTTCTTCAGTGCGTGAGGGAATCATGGTGGTATACGTTCCAAACCACGGAGGAGCCATATGGACGCCATTCAGTGCCTGAAGACCAGAAGATCAGTCCGGTCCTACAGACCAGCGCCGATCGACCAGCATGTCATAGAGGACATATTGGACTGCGGCAGACTCGCAGCGACCGCTATCAACATCCAACCATGGGCGTTCATTGCCGTTACCGAATCGGATCTGCTCCGGAAAGTCGCCTCGATCACGGACCACGGCAAGTTCATGGCCGATGCCCCGTGCTGCATCGCCGTATTCTGCGAGAAATGTAAGTACTATCTTGAGGACGGATCAGCGGCGACTCAGAACATCCTTCTGGCCGCGCACGCGCACGGGTTGGGCTCGTGTTGGGTTGCGGGCGACAAGAAGCCCTACTGCGACGACATCCGGGTTCTCCTGGACGTACCGGACACATACACGCTGGTGAGTCTCATCGCCCTCGGGCACGCCGATTCGATCCCTTCCCCCACGAAGAAGAGCCTCCCCGAGGTCCTTCACTGGAACAGATTTGCCAGTTGACCAGGATCCGAATAACCGGAGGGCTCAATCCGCCGAGCCGGGCCCTCCGGTCGTCACGAAGTGTTACTTGGCCACTGCAGGCACGAGAGTCTGGATAACCGACTCAAACAACGCCGCGCTTTCGGACTCCGGCTTCCCCGAAGTGTCGGTGCAGTTCAGCATCCAGGCATACCCGTCTTTGATAATGATCGTGCGGTGAATCACGCTCTTCTTCTTGCCCTCGCCCGTATGACTGACTGTCGCAAAGGCCGGACTGCCAAGGCACGTCTTCGTCTGCCATTTCTTCACGTAGTTGTTGTAGTTGGCGAACTTGGCGGCATCGGTACCGGGCTCAAGCTTGGACCGTCGCACGTTAACTACAACCGACGCTTTCTCGATGGGGTGTTTCCCGAACGCTAGCCAGCAACTACCAGGGGTTTTTGGCTGGACCTGCACGCTTTGGTCCTTGAATGTCCAGTCGCCCGGGTACCGGATCGAAAACCCGTGTTCTTGACTGTCGTACACTCCATCGAGGCCGGCGGCGGCGGCGAGCTTGGCTTGGGGCGCCATCTTCCCGACTCCGTTCTGGGCGCGAGGCTGAGGTCCCGGACCTGCCAGCGCGCTCCCCGAAGACGGCTTGGGCGCACCACCGGGAGACAATCTAGTCGGACCGCTGCTGTTGACCACGTCGATCACAGAGCTGGCGCTCCATACTTCCTTGCCGCTCGCGAGCTTACCCACTGCTTTGACGGTATGCTGCCCGTCAGCTAGCGTTGTCGTATCAATCTCAACTGAGAATGGCTTAGCTTCGGCCTGCCCGATCTGCCTCTCATCCACGCTGAAGTACACGCTGGCGACCTCCAGTTCAGTTGGGAATGTCGCCACAGCCTGGAACTTCCCGCGCATCCTCCGCGGGAATGTGTTGTCCCTGGGTCCGATCTGCACCGCTCGATGACTTGGCGTCGTCATTACTCGCGGCGGAGCGGGTGGCGCGGCAGGGGAAGCCGGGGCCTGGGCATGTGCCACGCCAATCAAGAGCCAAGTCGCGAGAAGAGTTGATGCTGCCAGGATGCGTCCTATGTACATGCTCATAAGGTCTGTTCCTCTATCCGCGCGTCGGGATTAGTCACTGACTATATATGACGTTCCGTCCTGCGCGCAAGTTCTACAGAAATTTCTGTTGGCTCAGTTTAACCCAAAACCGGCTGGGGTAAAACCAGTGAGGTGTTCAGCTGGTTAAACTGCATGCAGGGATGGAGGGAGGTGTCCTAATGTCCACTCGCGCTCGAGGTTTCGCTTCCATGGACCCAGAAAAGCAGCGAGAAATCGCCCGAAAGGGCGGAAGGGCAGCCCACGCAAGGGGAACGGCCCATGAGTGGACTAGCGATGAGGCACGCGTAGCCGGCCGCAAAGGCGGTGAAGCCAGCCACGGCGGAGGACGAAGAAAGAAGTCGTCGTCCTAGTTGTGGAGAGGAACGGCGCTCCCTTTCAGACTGACGGGGAGATCGTGCCCTTTATGGAATGGCGGGTTGACTATATTGGTCGACGCGCCATTCCGCTGTACGGACGATCAAGACCTGACTATCGCATCCCTGGTCTCCGGCCAGCTCATGTGAGTCGCAATAAGATGGAGAAGGGCTCGGATCCTGCAACCCGAGCCCTGCGATTGCCAAAACAAGATTGGGAGCTACGGGGATTAGACCCAGCCTCTCATCTTCATGGCCTCTGCCACGCGCTGAATGGAAACCATATAGGCGGCCGTGCGCATATCCACTTCATAATCCTTGGACATTGAGAGCACATCGGCGAAAGCCCTGGTCATCTTCCTGTCGAGCTTCGCCTGGATGTCGTCCTCTTCCCAATAGAAGTTGGTGACGTTCTGCACCCATTCGAAGTAGCTGACCGTGACGCCTCCCGCGTTCGCCAGGAAGTCCGGGATCACGAAGACACCGTTCTTGTGGAGTATCACGTCAGCCTCCGGAGTCGTCGGGCCATTGGCAAGCTCGCAGATAATCCTAGCCTTGATCTTGCCGGCGTTCTCGCCGGTGATTACTCCCTCCAGGGCGGCCGGCACCAGAACATCGACCGGCAGTTGGAGCAGATCGGAATTCGACACGGGCTCTGTGCCAGGGAATCCAACCACCGAGCCGTTGGAGAGTTTGTAGTCCACGACCGCCTGCGCGTCTATACCGGCCTCGCTGTAGACGCCGCCCCGGGTGTCGCTGACAGCGACGATCTTGCAGCCCAACAGCCCCGCGAATAGAGTAGCAGCGTATTGGCCGGCATTGCCGAAGCCCTGAATCGCGACCGTTGCCTTGCTCAGATCCATATCCAAGTGCTTGGCAGCCTCGCGAACGGTGTAGGCGCCGCCGCGAGCTGTCGCATCACCGCGTCCCTCGGAACCGCCAACCGACAACGGTTTGCCTGTAATGACACCAGGCGAATTGTAGCCGGTGATTTTTGAGTACTCGTCCATCATCCACGCCATAATCTGCGGAGTGGTGTAGACGTCCGGAGCAGGAACATCTTTGTCGGGGCCGATAATACGGCCAACCTGGTCGATGTAGGCACGGCTGAGCTTCTCCAACTCGTTCTCGGATAGCTCTTTCGGGTTGCAGATGATGCCGCCCTTGCCACCGCCGAGGGGAATGTCAACGACAGCGCATTTCCAGGTCATCCAGGCCGCGAGCGCACGAACCGTGTCGATGGTCTCGTCCGGATGGAAACGGATGCCACCCTTGTTGGGGCCGCGGGCATCGTTGTACTGAACTCTGAAGCCCTTGAATACTTTGACAGTCCCGTCATCCATCTTGACGGGAAGCGACACATGCAGTTCCCTCATCGGTTCCCTCAATACTGCATGTACGGATGGGTCCAGGCGCAACGACGCTGCTGCTTTGTCGAGCTGCATCTGTGCAATCTCGAACGGATTGGCCGTTTCGGCCACTGCTGTAAGATCAGCCATTTTGTCTGTCCTCCTCTGACTTATAGTCTGCCGGCGGCTCTCCAGCAACGTTGCCGGTACAAGACGAAAGCCCCTCTCACAATCACTGTGAAAGAGGGGCCTCTATGCCCATGGATGGGGGGCTGTCTTTGCCTGCGCAGCGCAACAACGTTGTCGCTACCGACATTATTATGCCCTATGTCGCGCTTCTTGTCAATACTGGTAACTGCTCAATTGCCTTGACACGCCATTTGGGGGTCCTGTAAGATTAAGGTTGTTTCCTGGGACAGGTAACAGGGAATATGCTTCAGGTGTGTGGGGGCCTGCGCGAGGAACTGCTGCGCCGATCACGCACGTAGAATATTGGGATTTGCTGATCCACTCGGAGGATTCACAAGAATGAGCATATACAAAATGAGGACTGAGTTCGGCCACTTCCTAAAGCCGATCCTGTTCTTGATAGCCCTCGTCTTCCTGATCGGAGCGATCTGGAGCTTCGGTACTGCGCCCGGCGGCAAGGACCGAGCGGACCAACAGAGCAAGGACGTAATAGCCGAGGTCAACGGCATCGCCATTACACACGCCGATTTCGACCCAACTTGGGAAGCCGCCGTCAGACAGGCACAGAATCAGGGCGTGCGATCGCCGCTCCAGCTCGCTGACATGAAGATCCGTCAGTTCCAGGAAGTCGTGAACAGCATAAGCACCCTCAACGCGGCCAAAGAGATGGGAATAGACGTCAGCGACCGCGCGGTTGAGGAAGAGGTCGAGAAGGCGGTCACTGAGTACCTGAAACAGAATCGCCAGTCCGTGCTCGGCGAAGTGAGCAAAGAGGATGAGAAGCGCGATCCCCGAAGGGACTCCCGCTACAAGAAGGAACTAGCCTCTATCGGATCTTCAATATCGCAACAGGAAGCTTTCGCCAGGTCTCGGATGCCGTTGAGCCAGGTGAGGGCACAGCTGGCTCAAAAGGGAATCCTCAAGAAGCTGGAGGCGGAGGCCAAGTCCGTCAGCCAGGCAGACGTGGACGCAAGCTACAATGCCTACAAGATTCGGGTGATCGCCCTACAGGCAGGTAGTCTGCCCAAAGAGCAGTTGAAGAACAAGGCAGACAAGATTCTCACCGCTGCACGATCCGGCGAAGACTTCGCCAAGCTGGCGCGGGAGAACTCTCCTGCCGGCGATTCGTCAGCCGGTCAGCAGATCGACTACTCGTTCGAGATGTCCTACATGTTCCCGCCGGACCTGAGTTCGGCGATAGCAAAGATGAAGGCCGGCGACATTAGTCCGGTTATCGACACACCGGACGCGCTCTTCATCGTCAAGGTCGATAGCGTGACCTCCAAGAAGCCCGCGAAGTTGGAGAAGAAGGACCTCGACGAACGCAAGAAGATGATTGGCCAGTTGCGACAGATGGCGGCCTACGGTGCAGTGCAACAGCGAGTAATGAAGAGCCAGAAGGTAGAGGTCAAGGACTCCGAGTTCCTCGGCTATTGGAACTACATCAAGGCGCAGCAATCATTCGGTAAGCCGGAAGAACAGCAGAAGTACCAGAAGGCGGCGATTGACGCGCTCCTCAAGGCAAGACTGGAGAAGCCCAGCAACTACGTCGCCATCGCCAAGCTGGTGCAGCTCCAGTATGAGCAGGGGCAGATCCAAGAAGGTATAGAGATTCTTTACCCGATGCTAGAGGGCAAGAACCAGGTCATCGATGACGCGGGTCTGCGGATTCTGCTGGGGGATATGTTCCTCAAGAAGGGTGAGAAAGACCGAGCCATAGCCCAGTACAAGGAAGCCAGCGAGATGGCGACTAACGACAGGGCCACGCTCGAGCTACTGGCCTCCAAGTTCAAAGAGGTCGGTCAGCCGCAATTGGCAGCGGCGCAGCGCGAACTCATCGCCGACTACGATCTCAGGATGAAGCAGTTCGCTGAGCGTCAGAAGAAGGCCGCCCCGGAGACACCAGGGGCTCCGCCCAAGGAGTAATCCTGTTCTAGACCACGAGGCTGGCGATTCTGAGCCTATGCGCAATACGGCTCTTCTCGCCAGCCTCCAAGCCGAGGCACCACGCGCCTCGGACCCTCTGCTAGATCATCTGCCCGCACGCCTGAGACGCCCGAATGTGGCAAGTGCCGATATCCCGCCCAGCAGGGCGACAAAGGCGGATGGTTCCGGCACAGGCGTGAACTGGCGATAGAAGATGTTGTCGTTGTAGTCCGAGTGGATCTGCTTGGAGATGAACCGCCCGTAGTGAGTCATCGCCCTCCCAAGCCCAATGTCCGCGTTCGGAGCCAGTATTACCCCATAGAACGTGCTGTTGTCGCTGAAGGAGACATCCGTCCCCAGGAATCGAAACAGCGCCACACTCTCAACATTCGGGTCCGCCGATCCAACGAAGCTACTGTTGCCGTTGAAGCTCAAGTCCTGGGAATTTGGATCCGTGTCACCGGTGACCTGAATAACAGTCCCAGGCACTGTGTAGACCCGGAAGTTCTGGCCGGTGTTGAAGCGCCTGAACGTGTATGTTCCCGCAGCGAGGTAGATCGTAGCGCCATCCTGTACCTGCAGATCGCGATAAGCTCCTGGTGCAAGAGCGAGACCCCCGTTGTAGGTCGTGCCACTCGACACTGTGATGTCGCTGGTGCCTGCCACAAACGATGGGTCAAAGAGCTGAGGGAACGGATCGAAGATCGGCGCATCGAACGCGGCCACAGTTCCGTTGATCACTCCGGGTTGGGCCCACCCATTGCCCATCTTCGCTGCGTCCCTTCCGTCGAAGTACACGTCGTATACGACAGCTTCGATTCCCAGTCGTATCGAATCGCCAACCAACTGGGTCCCCGGAGACATGATGAACCGGCCGTTCTCTCCGACATTGATCATCGCAGTGGAGTTGCCGAAGTTGCCATCGGCCCGGTTCACGCCGACGTTCCCACCCGACACCAGACCGGTGCCTTCTGTGTTCCCGCCTTTGAAAGACAAGGGGGCCGTACTATCAGACAGTCCTGCCCCAGTTGCGAACAGAACATAGGAGTCCAGGTTAGTGCTGGGGGCGGCGAACGCTGCAACGGCAGTGAGGCTAACCATCACCATCAAGAGGAATGCGGTCGTTTTCAAGGGATCTTCTCCTTCCTCCTCTCGCGGCTTTCTTGGGGTAGCCGTCTAGAGAGGATACGTCGCGCATTGGTACGTCAGCATTGTACTAGTTGCAATATATCCCGCGTTTTTACTGTTGTCAAGTGGATGTTGAGCCCATCTCGCGAGAACTCCACGCCGGTGTGACAAGCGCGACGGAGGCGGCAGGAGGTCGCTCCGGATGCAGGGGGCTGAGTCTTAGCCGATCACAGCTTTCCCAATCTTTCCGCCAAGCTCCACGCAGGCCGCCATGTCCTGCGCCGTCGGCACATAGTTGACTCTCAGGCCTTCGTCAAGAACCTCGAACTTTATCTCCTCAAAGACCGCGTTGATCTGCTTCACAGCCTCCCCACCCCAACCGTAGCTTCCGAATGCGGCGGCGATCCTCGGCGCTGGGCGGAGGCCTTTCATGTAGGTAAGCAGATCGGCCATCCGAGGCAGCATGTTGTTGTTGAGGGTCGATGAGCCGAGGACGACGGCCTTGGAGTCCAGCAACTCCGTCATCACATCGCTGCGGTGGGTGGATGCGAGGTTCATGAGCTGGACGCTGACGCCGGTCCCCTGAATGCCGTCGGCGACCGCGCGAGCCATAAGCTCGGTGCTGTGCCACATGGTGTCGTAGACGACTAGCGCTTTGTTGCTGGTCTCCTGCCGGCTCCAGCGATCCCAAGCCTCGATGATTTTCCCTGGATTGGACCGCCAGACGACGCCGTGGTCCGGGGCGATCATGTCGAACTCGATCCCCATCTCCCTTACGCTCGCCAGCAGCTTCTGCACGAGTGCGGAGTAAGGCAGCAGGATATTGGCGTAGTACTTCGCGGACTCACGCATCAGCTTGGACTGATCAACCTCGTCGTCAAATCTCTCCGATGTCGCCCAGTGCTGGCCGAACCCGTCCTGCGAGATCAGCAGCTTATCCTCGGGAATATAGCTGATCATACTGTCCGGCCAGTGGAGCATCCGGGTCTCGATGAACTGCACCGTCTTCTTCCCAAGCGAGATGCTATCGCCGGTCTTCACGACCTCGTAAGGCCAGTCCTCCCTGTGGAAATGCGCCAGCAGTGCCTTCTTGCCTTGAGCCGAGCAGATGATCTTCTCCGGCTTCACGGCCTCGACTATCTCAGGCAGCGCACCTGTGTGATCCAGCTCGACATGGTTCACAATGATATAGTCGATCTTTCCGGGCTCGACGACCTGGCTGATGTGCTTCAGCAGGTCGTCCTTGAACGGCTTCTTGACCGTGTCGAAGAGCGCGATCTTCTCATCGAGCACCAGAAAGGCGTTATATGTGCTCCCGGACGGCGTGGAATAGCCGTGGAAGTCCCTCACGCACCAATCGATAGCTCCAACCCAGTAGATTCCGTTCTTGACTTCCGTTGATTCCATTCAGTAAGACCTCTCTATGACCGCTGCGGGAAAACGCCCTCAACGGCGATGCAGAAGTTGAGCGACAGGTAGGGAGGCATGTTATTGTGCGCCTGGCCGCCGCCAGCCATTCCGACAGCGTTACCTGACATAGTGACATCCGGCGATTGGCTGCTGTAAACAGCGTCCTGTCCCATCGCCTCGCGGGCAAGCACATTGCCTCCTGGGCCCCTCTGGTTTGCCTGCGCCGACGAAGCTGAGGCCGCGTGAGTATGCGCCGGCATCTGGGTCTGGGTCAGCGTGACCGTCTCCGATCCCCCCTGCTCACCTTGCGTGTGAGTTCCACTCAGGCAAAGGGGAAATCTGCCATTCAGGTTGGGTAGCGCAAAATTAGTCGTACCGTTACCGCCGTACTGCGTCCCCAGCAGCGAGTATAGAGCCGAATACTGAGATATCGCCAGCAGCCGCCCGTCGCACGGCATCCATCCATAGGGTGTGAAGTTGAACGCGAACATGGCGATCTCGCCCAAGTATGGGTCCATCCCAGCGGGGGCCACTGGACCGTCCGCTGCCCCTGCCTGGCCTGCCACGAGTCCTGCTCCAGCCGCGGCCGCAGCAACGCCCATCGAGCGGAGAAAACCACGCCTGTTCACGGGGGCCGGTTTCTCAGTCTGAACTGACTTCTTCTCTTCGTCCATCGCCATTCTCCTCTCGTCTACCACTGCCGCCATTTCGACACGCCATCGCTGTAGAGTCGATACGCCGCCCCGCCGCCGTCGCCGAAGGTAATAGAAAGCGAAGCCTGGCTGGTGTTGATCGTATCGCCTGGAGCCGGGATTATGATGATGCTGTATGCAGCCGCATTGCCGCGCTCATGCGAGATCACCAGGACCTTGCCCTCAACGACAGTACTGGCGGGCGGAAGCGTGATTGCTACCGGCCCTCCCGACACATCGACGCCTAGCAGCGTGTCCGAAGCTAGTGCAGCCGTACTCGATGTCACCACCCTGCGAGGAAGAACTAATCCTGCCGCGGGAGACGTCAGCGTCGCCAGGGCATAGGGTACGGCTGTGAGTTCCGTCCGGGGAACCAGCCGTGTCCCATCTACAACCGTCTGCAGCCACAGCCGCTGACCGTTGAATGGCGCAGAACCGAAGTCCAGCAGAACCGTGAAGAGGCCATTGGTGACGCTCACACCTGTCAGTGAAACGTTGCTCCCCACCTGATTCCCCATCTCCGCCGCATCGTGCAGACTGAGAACCAGATCATGAGAACCCGCCAAAGGTACTCCGGAAGCGTCTGTCAGCTTGCCCTGATAGGTGAACGCCGTACCCGCCGGCGCTGAGAACACAGGGGCATTGGCCAGACACAGCAACACGCAGACGAATACCACCTTACGCATAGCAGAACTCCCCTTTCCTCCGTACGAACAAGGAACCGGCCCCTGTTACCGAGGCCGGTTCCACCACCTTCAAAACACAGGTAGCCAGGATAGCCTGAGCCGAGCCTGCTTACAGACTCAGTGTAGCACAGATACGCGCCTTGTCAAGGCTCCAGCCTGAGCTTTACCAGTTGATCCCCAGCAGCTCGAAGTGGGCCTGCGGATGCGCACAAGCCGGGCAAGCCCCAGGAGCCTCTGCTCCTTCATGGGTATAGCCGCAGTTCCTGCAGCGCCAGGTCGTTCCCTCCGCACGCTTGAACACGCGCCCAGCCTCGATGTTGTCCGCGAAGTCCGCATAGCGCTTACCGTGGAACTTCTCGGCCACCGCTATTCTCTCGAAAAGCAAGGCCGTTCCCTCAAAGCCTTCTTCGCGGGCGATCTTGGCAAATTCCGGGTAGATCATTCCCCACTCCTCGCCCTCACCGGCAGCGGCCGCGCGCAGGTTCTCGAGCGTAGTGCCGACTACACCGGCCGGAAATGTCGCTACAACCTCGACGCCTCCACCCTGCAGGAGACTAAAGAAGCGCTTCGCGTGCTCCTTCTCCTGATTGGCAGTCTCTTCAAAGACAGCGGCTATCTGCTCATAGCCCTCTTTCTTCGCCTTGCTGGCGAAGTAAGTGTAACGATTGCGGGCTTGCGATTCGCCCGCGAATGCGGCCAGTAGATTCTTCTCGGTTGCTGATCCTTTGAGATCCGACATGTTTCCTCCAGCTAATCAAGGTCCGTGGCTGCCATACGGGAAGCCTAAGCGTCCCGACAACATAAACAACCACAGCCATATTCCCAAACTCAGCAGTATCGTAAACATTGGCCGGTTGCCCCCCTCATTCCTTCCTCTCAGGGCGGCAGACCCTAGCCTGAAGGAATACTGTGAAAACTACTGCTCAAGTGCCTGCGGTTAGTGGAATGAATAATTGAGCGGCGAGCAGGGAAAGGAGAAAGTATATGGCGGCTATCGGACTTCCGAACGTCCACGAGGATCGCTCTATACGTTTGACAAAGCGTGAGCTCGAGGTGCTGTCTCTCGTCATTGAGGGGAGATCCAGCAAGGACGTGGCGGACGCTCTTTACGTCAGCAAGCGGACCGTGGACTTCCACTTGGCCAACATATATGACAAGCTCCAGGTGTCTAATCGCGTGCAGGCTTTCCGGCGGGCCACCAGGTTGGGACTCATCCCTTTGGAGGCTACATTGGCGGGAAGCTAGCGGTAGACAGCTAGCCCAGTCTCGTAGGTGCGGCGCCCCAAGAGTCCAACTCGGGGCGCCGCATCGCAAGTAACCGGCATTCGACCCCTAATCAAGCACTTCCACCATACTCATCGTGCCGCCGCCTATGGCTAACAGCTTGGACCCGTCATCGC
>CAZFYZ010000118.1:0-11092 GCA_964523735.1 uncultured bacterium
GAACCGGATGCCAAAATTGTTTTTATCGGGCCATGCACGGCCAAGAAGATGGAAGCGGGCCGCGAGGAGATGTGCAGCGTCGAGGAGATCCCCGACGTTGACGCAGTCCTCACCACCCGAGAGGCCGCGCAGATGATGCGCGAGATGGGCCTCGACTTCGTGAACCTGCCGGAGGAGACTTTCGACGATCCGTTCGGGATCACCACTGGCGCCGGCGTCATCTTCGGCGCAACCGGTGGTGTTATGGAAGCCGCTCTCCGGACCGTATATGAAGTGGTCACCGGCGAGACGCTTGAGAGTGTCGACTTCAAGGCCGTTCGCGGTCTTGAGGGCATCAAAGAGGCTACCGTCAAGGTCGGCGATCTGGATGTCAAAGTCGCTGTCGCCAGCGGCCTGGCTAATGCGCGCAAGCTCATGGATCTGATGATGGAGGGCAAGGCTGACTATCACTTCATCGAGATCATGTGCTGCCCTGGCGGGTGTCTGGGTGGAGGCGGTCAGCCGATTCCGACCACAGACGAGATCCGCATGGCTCGTATGAAGGCGATCTACGACGCCGACGCCGGACTGCCTCTGCGAAAGTCGCACGAGAGCCCGGCTGTCAAGGCGCTCTACGAGGAATTCCTCAAGGAGCCGCTCGGCCACAAGTCTCACAAGCTGCTGCACACGAGCTACACCCGTCGCTCGCAGTGGCCCGAGGCTGAGGAAGAGAAGACGGAAGCACAGAAACAGTGAAATCGCTGAAGGCGCTGAATCCGGTATCACGCCGGATTCAGCGCCTCCAACATGCCCCCTCCCACTTTAGGGGAGGGCTGGGGAGGGGTCTCCCGTAACATCCCATCTGGAGGCATAGACCAGGTTTGGATCGTCCGACTAAGCGGGCGTTGATAGTAACTATAGTGCAGTTGGTGGTGCTCACGATTCTCGTGGGCGCGCTGGTGCATAGCTGGAACAAGCGTGCGGCGTCGTGCGTGTCGAAATCCGATTGGTTGATGCGGCGGCCATACAGCGAAGTCGAGGCAGCCCTCGGCAAGCCGTGGATCAAATGCGAGACCCCGGCGCAGTTTGAAGAAGTAACTCGAACATTGGCAACTCAATCCGGCAAGAGCCACACTGACCTGCCAAAGGCAAGGGGGCAGGTGTGGATCTACGTCACCACCAACCTCCCCACCCGCGACGGACACCTGTTTGTCTACTTCAGCGAGCAGGGCCGGGTGACTAGGGTTAGCGAGGTGGCGTGGTAGGCTGACATGGACTTCGAGCCCAGTACAATCGCCGAGACAATCAGCATTCTTGCGAGCGAGAAACCGGGGATCTACTATAGCTCGCCAAAGCCCGGCCCGCTGGACGACAAGATCCTTGTCTTGACAGAAGCGTATGTCCAAATGAACGCCGATCAGCGGGAGGCACTCCGCGGCTCCATCGGATTTAACACTTGCGATGTGCTCATAGCATTTGCGCAGCGCGCGGCGGCTCTGGCAGTGCGGCAGAAGAGCGAGCGGTGGCTGTTCGCGGGCCTGATGGCCTTGGCCATAGAGGACCAGAGAGCTGACTTTCGTGACACGCTGACCGCCTGCAGCCTGCTTCGGCACAGTGCAAAGAAGATCAGGATCGATCCGAACGCCCTGTTTGTCAGAGCTGCGGAGCATGCTGAAGCAGATACGGCTAGAATGCTCAGGGACTTCCACACCTACGCGATGAGTACGTTGTTCGGCTCCGGCATGAGGACTATAAGGACACCAGAGGGCTTTGACTATGCCTGGAACTACAACACGTTCACTGAGTGCGCGATAAGAGTCCTTGCGTGGATCATAGTCAAGGTGTCAGATTTGTTCAGACGATCCTAAGCTAACGTAGTTTGGGCAACCCGCCCGCCCTCCCGGCGTTGAGGACAAAGGGACGGTGGCTTACTATAAATGAAGTGCGGCAACTATCCGCAACTCATAATTCAGAACTCAAACTCATAACAAGCGAAAACACGGAGGTGCAACTCAGTGGGTTCATGCAATTCTAATTGCTGTTCCGACACGGCCGTGATGACCGTAATCGAGAAATACGGCTGTGACAAAAGAAACCTGATACCGCTCCTCCATGACCTTCAGAGCGAGTTGGGCTACCTCTCGCCCGAGGTTATGGAGACCGTGGCCGAGCGGCTGGGGACGACTGTCTCCCAGGTCCACGGCGTGGCCACGTTCTACACGCTCTTCTACACCAAGCCGCAGGGCAAGAACATTGTCCGCCTCTGCGACAGCCCGCCCTGCCACATCACGGGCAGCGCGGCAATCCGCGAAGCTATCGCCAAGGAACTCGGGGTCTCTGAGGGAGCAACCACCGAGGATGGCAGCTTCACCTTCGAGATCGTAAGCTGCATGGGCCTCTGCGGAGTCGCCCCCGCGATTATGGTCAACGACGATGTCTACGGCAACGTCAAGCCCGAGATGGTTGCCGACATCATCGGAAAGTACAGGGAGGCGAACTGACATGGCGTTCTACAGAGCACACATCCTAGTCGACACAGGCACGCCTGCAGTGCTTAAGGGCGCTATGGCGGTGAAGACCGCGCTGGTGAACGAGCTTGCCAAGCGCGGGCTTGATAAGGAAATCAAGGTCGTCGAGACGGGCGATCTGGGCATACACGGCGGCGGGCCGGCGATGGTCGTTTACCCCGAGGGTATCACCTACGCCAACATCTCAGTCGCTGATATCGCAACCATAGTCGAGGAGCATCTGGTCAAGGGCCGCCCGGTCAAGAAACTCATCTACTCCGAGGCAACCCCGAGCGTCGTGACCGCCTCCGAGCGTCCGCGCTCGAGCGAGATGCGCGTAATCCTCAAGAACATCGGCGTTATCGACCCGACCTCGATCGAGGAGTACATCGCCCTCGGCGGGTATGACGCCGTCGCCAAGGCGCTGACCACGATGAAGCCCACGGACGTGATTGCCGAGATGAAAGCCTCCCAGCTCAAGGGCCGGGGCGGCGCGGGATTCCCGACCGGACTCAAGTGGGAGTTCACCGCCAACGCCCAAGGCGCCGAGAAAGCTATCGTCTGCAACGCTGACGAAGGCGAGCCCGGCAACTTCAAGGACAGGCTAATCCTCGAGGGCGACCCGCACCAGGTGATCGAAGGCATGATCATCGCGGGTTACGCGGTCGGAGCGCACGAGGGGTATCTCTACATCCGCGGCGAGTATCATCAGTCGGTCGCTCACACCGAGCGCGCGATCGATATGGCTCGCGAGATGGGCCTCTTGGGCAAGAACATCCTGGGAACCGGGTTCGACTTCGACATCCAGGTCTTCAAGGGCGCCGGCGCTTACATCTGCGGTGAGGAAACGGCCCTCCTCGAGTCACTCGAGGGCAAGCGCGGCGAGAGCCGAATGAAGCCGCCGTTCCCTCCGAGCTACGGCCTGATGGGCGCGCCAACCGTCATCAACAACGTCGAGACCCTCGCCAACGTGCCTCACATAATCGTGAAGGGCGCGGAGTGGTATTGCTCGATCGGCACCGGCCAGAGCAAGGGCACCAAGATCTTCTCGCCCTGCGGCGACGTCCTCTACCCGGGCGTGTATGAGGTCCCGTTCGGAGTCACCCTCCGCGACGTCCTCTACAACATGGCCGGCGGGATCAAGTCCGGCAAGGAACTCAAGGCGGTCATGATGGGCGGGCCGAGCGGCGTCATCGTCGGCAAGGATGCACTCGATCGCAAGCTCTGCGCAGAAGACCTTGCTCCGGGAGCGGGCGCGCTGATCGTGCTGGACGACAGCAAGTGCATGGTCGATACTATGCAGAACATCGCGCAGTTCTTCTATCACGAATCCTGCGGGCAGTGCACGCCGTGCCGCGAGGGCACCAAGCGCATGCTCGAGACATTCAACTGGTGGGCATCGGGCGCCGGCAGCGAGAGCGATATCGAGCTTCTAGAGAACCTCGCCAGCACGCTGAGCCTGTCGTCGAAGTGCGGACTAGGCCAGTTCGCGGGCGTCGCGTTCAAGTCGAGCCTCCCGCTCTTCGGCGAAGAGTACAAGGCCCACCTGAAAGGCAAAACATGCCCCGCCGGGGTCTGTCAGATGGACAAGGTCCTGGAGGAGGTTGGATAACTATGGCTAACGTAAACATCAAAATCAATGGACGTGATCTCAGCGTCCCGGCCGGCTCCACGATCCTTGAGGCGGCCCATACGGCGGGAATCTACATCCCCACCCTCTGCTACCACTCGGACCTGACTCCGGACGGCGTCTGCCGCGTGTGCTCGGTCGAGGTCAAGGGCCAGCGGACGCTCTGCGCGGCCTGCTGCTACCCTGTGACCGAGGGGATGGAGGTCATGACCCACACCCCCAAGGTCCGCGAGGCCCGCAAGATGATCGTCGAGCTGATGCTCGCGAACCATCCCCAGGAGTGCCTGACCTGCGCCCGCAACCAGAAGTGCGAGCTTCAGAAGCTGGCGAAGGAACTCGGCATCCAGGACGTGCGCTTCAAGGGCGAGCGGAAGATCTGGGACACCGACCAGAGCAGCCTCTCAGTGCTGCGCGACCCGGAGAAGTGCATCCTCTGCGGCCGCTGCGTGCGGACCTGCGACGACATTCAGTCAGTCGCGGCGCTGCATTCGGCGAATCGCGGATGGAACACGACTATTGTCCCGGGCTGCGGCGATGACCTCGCCGATGTCGTCTGCGTTAACTGTGGCCAGTGCATCAACCGCTGCCCCACCGGCGCGCTGAAGGGCAACGACCCGGCCCCGCAGATCTGGGAAGCGATCCACGACCCGACCAAGCATGTCGTCGTGCAGACCGCTCCGGCCGTTCGCGCCGCGATCGGCGAGGAGTTCGGGATGCCGGCAGGCAGCCGTGTGACCGGGAAGATGGTCACGGCCCTCAAGATGCTCGGCTTCGACCGCGTCATGGACACCGACTTCACCGCCGACCTCACGATTATGGAGGAAGGCAGTGAGCTTATCAAGCGCGTGACCGAGGGCGGAGTCCTGCCCCAGCTCACGAGCTGCTCGCCTGGCTGGATCAAGTTCATCGAGTACTACTACCCCGAGCTGATCCCGCACATTTCGAGCTGCAAGAGCCCGCAGCAGATGTTCGGCGCCCTGGCGAAGACCTACTACGCCGAGAAGATGGGCATCGACCCGAAGGACATCGTGTCGGTCTCGATCATGCCCTGCGTCGCCAAGAAGTTCGAGTGCGACCGGCCCGAGATGAACGACTCCGGCTACAAGGACGTTGACTACGTCCTCACCACCCGCGAGGCCGCGGGCATGATGAAGGAAGCCGGCATCGACCTGCCCAACCTCGAGGACAGCGAATATGACGATCCGCTCGGGATGTCCACCGGCGCGGCGGTCATCTTCGGCAACACCGGCGGCGTTATGGAAGCGGCCCTGCGGACAGCCTACGCGCTGATCACCGGCACCGAGCTCGAGAAAGTCGAGATCGAGGCAGTGAGAGGCATGGAGGGCGTCAAGACCGCGACCATCCAAGTCGGCGATCTGCCCGTCAAGGCGGCGGTTGCGCACGGTCTGGCGAACGCGCGTCAGGTGCTCGAGGGCATCAAGGACGGGACATTCAAGGACTACGCGTTCATCGAGATCATGTGCTGCCCGGGAGGTTGCATCGGTGGAGGCGGTCAGCCCCAGCCCACGAACATGGAGATCCGCAAGGCTCGCACCCGCGCGATCTACGACGAGGACGAGGCAATGGCCATCCGCAAGTCCCACGAGAACCCGGCTGTGAAGAAGGTCTATGAGGAGTTCCTCGGCGAACCCCTCTCGCACAAATCGCACGAACTCCTTCACACGCACTACGTGCCGAGGGCGCGGAGGACGATCAAGAAGGCCGAGCCCAAGGCCACCGAACCAACGAAGGTCAAAGTCGAGTAGCACCTACCCCCTCCCTTCCCCCTCTCCCCTCGCGGGAGAGGGCCGGGGTGAGGGGGCTACATTCCCCCTCCCTCTTTAGGGGAGGGTTGGGGAGGGGTCGTCATTTCGAGCGCAGCCGAGAAATCTGCTTTTCGGAATGACATAACCGGCTTGACACAGAGTTCAAGCTGGACTATACTGCAACCACGGAGCCTGTGGCAATTCTAGCGAGTTGCCACGGGCTCTAATGCGAGTAGTGACCGCTTCTAGAGGAGGACCAGATGCTTTTCGGACTTGACGGTGGCAAGATGATCCGCACCGCTGTATTCTTCGACGGTGGATTCTTTGACGAGGTAGGCAAGTACTACAAGTTTCAGCACGACCGTGGCTCTCGGCTCTCGATCGAAGGAATACACGAGTTCGTTAAGGTCAAGACTGCTGAGCTTGAGCAAGTTGATCAGCGATACTGTCACATTGTGGAGTCTCATTACTTCAGGGGTCGCTTCTCAGCTACATCAGCGGCGGCAGCAAACAAGCTGGAGGAGGAGCGAAGGTTCGACGAGATTCTTATGCGAGCGGGTGTCGTTCAGCATTACCTGCCTATAGACGAGAGCGGGCCCAAGCCATCGGAGAAAGGCATAGATGTCTGGCTCTCACTGGAAGCGTTTGACCTTGCTGTTCACAAGCGCTTCGACGTCTTGGCTCTGCTCGGCTGTGACGGAGATTACGTGCCGCTGGTGAGGAAGCTCAACGGCATAGGCACACGTGTTATGCTCCTCTACTGGGATTTCTGCTACGAGTTCGATGTAACGGACAGGACAACCGGCCAGCCGGCAAAACGACGCAAGGAAACGCGCACCAGTTCGAGGCTTATCGAAGTGGCAACCTATCCGATACACATGAATGCCGTGATTGACGATCGGTCGAATAGAGGTGAGCGCCTGATCGACAACCTCTTCGTCAATGGTTGACGGTTGCGGTGGGATCTGTAGGGAGCTGCTGAATGGGGTTCCCAAACATGCCTGTGTCGGTTCGAAGAGTCGGGTCTCGGGAGTCCCCTGCTCCACAGTCTCCACCCCATTACCAGCCATTCCGAGCGCAGCGCCTCGTCATTTCGAGCGTAGCCGAGAAATCTGCTTTTCGGAATGACATAACCGGCTTGACATAAAGTTCAAGCTGGACTATACTGCACCCACGGAGCCCGTGGCAATTCTAGCGAGTTGCCGCGGGCTTTCCACGTATGACTGCCGCCCGGGTGGAGCACAGGCTCGCGGCGGCACCGCGGAGGTTACTCATGCCGAATAGATCAGTCCTCGCTGCGCCGTTAGACTACGCCCGCAGAAAGAAGAAGGAGACGCGCATTGAGGGATACCGTTCCGAATTCGACCGTGATCGAGATCGCATCCTATACAGCACCTCATTCAGACGCCTCGCGGGGAAGACGCAGATATTTCTTCCTCTGGCCCATGATCATGTACGGACTCGACTCTCCCACACGCTCGAGGTCGCTCAGATAGCCAGAACTCTTGCGCGGCAGATGGACCTTGACGAGGTGCTTGCAGAAGCCATAGCCCTCGGGCACGACCTGGGGCACACCCCGTTCGGGCATGTTGGCGAACGAACCCTCAGCCTGATCATGAACGGTTGCTTCCAGCCCACCGTTGCCGACCTACTGCACCCCAAGGACCGGGGATTCAAGCACAATCTTCAGAGCATTAGAGCAGTTGCGGACCTCAATGAATCGTACCCGAAGCTACCAGGGCTGAACGTGACCAACTATACCGCGTGGGGCATACGTGGACATAGTCGCCTGGCTTGGACGAGGAGACGTGGAAACGCTGAGGAGCCGTTCTGTCCCTCTCGCGATACGGGCGAACGTGGCGTTCTTAAATGCCGACTAACCGTGGAACGCCAGAAGTGTAAGTCAGCGACGGGCCCGGAAGTAGGCTTCTACAGCCGGTATGACAGCCATGTTAGGCGCAGGGACAGCAAGGATGCATGGTCATTCGAGGCGTTTGTTGTTCGAATGGCCGACGAGATCGCGCAGCGACATCACGATCTTGAGGACGGGATCTTGGCAGGCCTCCTGAGCGAGGACGAAGTTGTGGACAAGCTCGAAGGGTGTTTCCAACAGTGGCTCGATCAACAAGACAAGCGTCTGCTCCAAGAGATGAAAAGTACTAGAGGATCAACGTTCTTTGTCTCGTACACGTCCAAATTCATCGTCAACTTCCTAGATAAGAACTTGGCGAATCACGCTGTGCCATTGCTGCAGGCGCTCTGCAAAGACAAGTCGATCAAGACGGCTGACGACTTTGCGGCCTGCTATTCTGAACTGGATCAGAAGCACATGGAGGAGATCATAGCATTCGAGCCGGGACTTCGTGACGCCCACACAGAGCTAAAGGACTTTCTGCGCAATAGGATACTGAACTCATATGCCGTCCAACGCATGGACGGGACTGGAAGCTACGTCATACGCAAGCTGTTTAACTCTTATCTGGCGAATCCTCAGCAGATGTCGAACAGGACTCTTTACTTCCTTCGCAGGGCCATCGATTCGGATTGCCCCTCGCCCGCGGAAGCACTGTCTCCAACGTCTGCGGGTCACTGGCGCGACTTCATCAATAACAGGCACAACGCCGACAACCGAGACTTTCAGGTTGCTCTCATCAGGACCATCTGCGACCACATAGCCGCGATGACGGACGGTTATGCGCTAAGGCAGTACCAGCAGTTGTACGGGCAGGTGGCTCTTAGCTCGCTGCATGCGTGACGACCACTCGCTGATGCCGATCTCTCGGGACTGAACGGAGCTTGAGGAATAGAGTCGCCGAGCAACCATCCGAAAGAGGTCTAACGATGAACATGTGGAAGTTCTATGACATCACGCATCGGGAGCACGTTCTGTGCAATCCGATGAGTCTTGAGAAGCTTGACGAGCTGATCGCGCTCCTGCCTCTGAAACCTGGGGCGCGTGTGCTTGATATCGCCACTGGAAAGGGCGAGTTCTTCATCAGGCTGGCGGAACGTTACCCACAGATAACTGGGACAGGAGTTGATATCTCTCCCTACCACATTGCTGATGCTCGCAAGAAGCAGCAAGAACGCGTTCCGGAAGCCAAGCTCACTCTCTTGGAGATGGACGGGGCCAAGTATGTGCCGGAGACCGCGGAGAGCTTCGATCTGGTATCCTGCATCGGCGCCAGCTGGATCTATGGCGGGCATCGAGGGACGTTGAACGCGCTGCAGAAGATGGCTGCCCCAGAGAGTTGGATCGTTGTCGGAGAACCCTATTGGCGGCGTGAACCGGAAGCAGAGTACCTGCAGGCCATCGAAGCGACACGAGACGACTTCGGAACACATTATCAGAACGCAGAGGCCGGGCGGGAGTTCGGACTAGAGGCTGTCTACACACTCGTCAGCAGCCAGGACGACTGGGATAGATACGAAGGTCTGCAGTGGCACGCCGCGGCGATCTGGGCGAGCGATCATCCGGATGACCCAGACGTGGAGACCGTGCTGAAGCGAGTGCGCGACGGTAAGGCCGCATATCTAAAGTGGGGACGAGAAACGCTGGGCTGGGCGATCTATGTGTTCAAGAAGGGCGGCGTGGCGCATCCCTAGTCGCCCCCCTGCCGGCCTCACGTGCCACGTAGACTCAACTACGCCGCCGCGTCGATATCTGCGGTCTCGCCACCGGTCTCAGCCGTGAGTGCAGCGTAGCAAGCGGAGATGCGCGCCGAGCTGAGCTGCACCGACAGACTCACATCATCCCCTGACTTCGTCTGCAGCGTGCCCTGGAGGTCGAAGCTGGTGCTCTGAACGCTGGCGCTGAGAGCTTCCACCGTCACACCCGCGCCATCGTCGCCACTTGTCTGAGCAAGGCTTGCAGCATCGAGGCTCACGCTCGATCGACTGATCTGCAGGGAGTCGATGTCGAGGCCGCGGACCTTCAGGCCCGTGAGGCGCTGCAAAGAGCCTCGAGTCAACAGAGGCCTGACGTTCATAGAAGACGAGTGCTCGAGCGCGTTGAGTCTACCTTCGACGTTGAGCTTGGGAGCTCGACGAGGCGCAGTGACTTCGGCGTCGCCTGAGAGAGTCACGTCCGCAGACGTGGACCTGGCGCTCAAGCTGCCGTATGTGAATGAAGTGCCACTTGGGAAACTGATATACATTCCGCTATCCTCCCAGGTAATTGTTCCAGGTATCTGCAGAGTATTGAGATGCGGCTTACGACCGCCAAAACCGGCAGGAATCCATCGCCCTGGCGGCTAATGCGCCACTATGGTCATACCAGCCAACGTTCAGGCCGTAGTAGATGAACTGACGCCCGAACTCCGAAGGCTCGCCGTAGGCAGATACGCGATCGCGCTGGGCGGGTCCTACACGAAAGGTGGGCACGACGCGCAGTCGGATATCGACTTCTACGTGTTCGCCGATGAGTTTGCCCCCTACCCCGAGCGTCTGGCACTGATGAACGAGCTGTCCGAGCCCGGCACCGGGAGCTACCTCGACGACCCGCCCGCCCCGCACATCTGGGGAGGGTCGTTCGACTTCACCTATCGAGGCTTCAAGATCGAGGCGTGCCTGCGCACGATCGAATTCATGGACCGCGCCATCGCCGAACCGCTCAAAGAGGGGATCATACGGTCCACCCCCGTCGTCTGGACACCCAACGGGTTCTACAACTTCGTCTCGCTCACGGAAGCGGCGGTGATGCAGCCGCTCGATGATCCACACGGGGTCATCGATGCGTGGAAGCAGGCAGTCATCCCCTACCCTGCCCCGTTCAAGAGGGCCATCGTCAGTCACTTCTGGCCGGCGGCGCACTTCTGGCTGGACAACTTCCACTACCTCTCCGCCATCCAACGCTGCGACGTCATCTACACCTCGGGAATCGTGCACCAGTCCTTGCACAACTTCATCCAAGTCGTGTTAGCGCTCAACGAGCTCTACTTCCACGGGGACAAGAAGATCGCGGAGCAGCTCGAACGGGCGAGGATCGTCCCGCGAGCGCTGAGGGACGGAGATTCCTCTGCTGCTCTCTGCCCCGTGCGATTCTGAGAAGCTCGAGGCGCAGAGGCTGGCCCTGAAATCGATCAGCGAGGAACTGAGAGACCTCGTGGAAGCAATACTCCACGCGTGAGTTGTCAAACCCCTCGCAGGAACAACATGTAGGCTTACCATTGATGTGGTACACATTGCTGGGTTGCGGATAAGGTTGCTTT
>CAZFYZ010000119.1:0-10668 GCA_964523735.1 uncultured bacterium
GAAGAACAGGATGACCTCTTGCGGCCGCGCCTGGTCGATCTGATCGATCCGCGCAAAGTCCACCTGATACCCCGCTCGTGAGAATGCCCGATATGCCCCCTTCACCGACTGCGCATACTTGCCCGCGCTCCTGTCCGACACGTGGCAGAACAACTGCGACTCGGGCAGTACCACGATCGCGACTTCACCACGAACCGGTCGGCTCGTCTCGATCTCCGGGCAAGTCTCCTTGAGCCTGGTGAACCACGAAGCGGCCTCCGTGCGTTCGCTCGGCGACCCATCCAGGTGGCACAGACCAAACCCAGGCGACTCCGGCCCCAGCAGTTCCGGCCTCCACTGCCAGTACATCACGCCCTTCGCGCCAGAGGCCAGGCTGATCCAGTTCCACAGCCTAATGTCCTCCGGCTTCGGCGCGCGGCTGTGCATCAACCCCTCGCCCGATGGCCCGGCCTGCATCTCGGCTGTCCAAAATGTCTTGCCTCGAGACGCAGCCCGGATCACGTCGTGGACCTTGAACGTTTCGGCATCATCGTAGTTGAACCACAGGGGGAAGCAGGACAGGCCGTAGAGGTCGACTTCCTCGGCATTGCGCCAGTCGTCCGTCAGCATCGTCGCCATTGACCCGAGAGTGTTCGGCAGGCCGTGCGAGACCAGCAGCGCCTGAGGATCGGCCTTCCGCAGCGCCTCTACGCGCCATCTCAACAGCCGCCCCTGGTTTGCCAGCCGGAACTTGATCCAGTCCAGCCAGTCTGGGTACCCGCCCCAGTACCTGGGCGGTGTTACTTCCTCCCAGCACGTGTAGCGTCTTCGCCAAGCCTTTGAGAGAGCGTCCAGATCGCCGTATCTAGCTGCCAAGTGTTCCCTGAACTTCTCGACTGTGGCCGGGCAGTAGCAGTAGTACTGGTCGCCGATGTAGCCATCCAGCTCGAACCAGACTTCATTCCAGACGTCGTACCCGAGCAGTGCTTCATGACCGGCGAAGTGAGCAGCCAGAGCGCCCATAAAACCAGCTGCCGCCTCGGCCGCGGGTTGGTTGTCAAGACACAGCCCAGGCCAGCCTCCGCCCGGTGTGTTTGGCCTTCCCATAGGGTCAATACATTGGCCATCATTCGCTATGTATCGTGCGTCAGGATGCGCACGCACGAGCCAGGCAGGCGCGTTCTCCAGTATCACCTGGATCAGCGCTCTCAGCCCGATCTCGCGACAGATCTCCATCAGCCGGTCCAGCTCAGAGAAGTCGAACTTGCCCTCGCCGGTGTGACTCCAGCTCCACATAGCCCACAGGCGAACAGTGTTCATGCCGTGAGCTTTCACGTTCTGCAGATCACGCTTCCAGTCTTCGGGAGGGGGATTAGGTGTGCGGTAGTATTGCGAACCGTAGATCATCAACATATTGTCCAGTTAGCGTTACAAACTCAGTGTAACAAAAAGGAGCACTGGGGTCAATCTGTGACAAGCTCGCTCAGCAAGATTCTGAAGTGTCCAGGAGAGTCGCCGACCGCCAAATCACGGTCACCAATGTGGCCGATCGCACGTCAGCACTCCGGATCTCGAACTTCGAACCTCCGATCTCGTGACCTTCAGACTTCCTGGGTATAAGCCTATACATGTGGGTATAGGCTCATCAGGCAACGTCGAGCACCAGAGTGTCAGCGTGAAATGTCTCGTTGTGGTCGCTCATCCCGACGACGAGGCGATTTGGATGGGCGGCACAATTCTAACCTACCCTTCGTGGGAGTGGCACATCATCAGCCTCACCAGAGCTGATGACCCCGACCGCGCCCCTCGCTTCGAGCAGGCGGCGGCGGAGTTCGGTGCCCAAGCCTACATCTCCGACCTCGACGATAGCAGCCCCACGCTCGCTCCGCTTTCGGACGACTTGGAAGAGATCAAGGCCCGCATCTCTGAGGTTGTCTCTCGCGCGCCTCGCTCCGAGACCTTTGACCTGATCTTCACTCATGGCCGCAACGGCGAGTATGGCCACGAACGCCATATACAGGTGCACCGCGCTGTCTACGAGATGATCGAGTACGGCGACTTGAGCGGCAATCTCACGCTATTCGACTACGTTCAGATGGACCCCGGCATATGTACTGCGCGACTGGGACCTGGAAGTCGCTGCTACATGCGTTTGACCGCTGATGAGTTCCACCAGAAGCAGCACGTGATCCGCGACATTTACGGCTTCCAGCCCGGTAGCTTTGAGTTCGACTCCACGGGCATGGCGGAAGCATTCTCAGGGCCGGGCGCACGCGTGCTTAAGTCCATCGGGTCGAGACTTACGTCTACCGAGACTACCACCCAGACAAAGGGAGGCTGATTCGCTTGCGCGCACTAATGTTATACGAATACCCCCCTCCACCAGCCGGCCTTGCGACCCAGGGCCATCTGCTTTATCGGGGCTTGAGTGAGCTAGGCCTCGAATGCATGCCTGTTCACTTGACCAGCGGGCTGCAGAAGGAGTGGCTTTACGAATGGTTCAAGCCCGATGTCGCAATAGGTGTGGGATTCTGGGGCCAGATGCCGGAACTCGTCCTGCACCCACGCAAGTTCGGGGTCCAGCCTGTCCCGTGGCTCGTTGCCGACGGATGGGTCGCAAACTACCAGGACGAACTCAACTCCCTTCCGCTGATCATGGCCACAAGCCAGTGGGTGGTCGAGGCCTATGTAAGGGATGGCGTCTCGGCCGAGCGTATGGTGGACCAGCCCATTGGCTGCGACCTGCAATCATTCGTCCCGCTCAAGAAGTCCGATCCCAAGGTCCAGGCTGTCCGTCGATCCCTGGGCGTACCAGAGGATGTGAAGCTGATCCTCACGATCGGAGGCGATGGCGCGAGCAAGGGCAGCCAGGAGATGATGAAAGCCCTCGCGCGCATCAACCGGCAGTTCACCAACTGGCACTATGTCTGCAAGGTCTGGAGCCAGGCCCGCACGCGCAAGCAGAACGATCTGGACCTGAAGCTTGCCGCCGAACTCGGCATCCGACACAAGGTCTCATACGTCGATGGCGTGCTGTCGCGCGAGTTCATGCCATACCTATATAACGCATGCGACATCTACGCTGCTCCCAGCCGGCAGGAGGGCTTCGGCATGCCGCACGTCGAGGCGCAGGCTTGTGGCAAACCGGTGTTGAGCGTCGATGCAATGGGCATAAAGGAGACGGTCGTTCATGGTCGCACCGGGTATCTGGCCGGCGTGGCCGAATACATATCCATATCAGAGGGAGAGGCCGGCGAGGCGGCAGGCTACTCAATACCGACAACCATCAAGTTCGACAAGCCCAAGGTGATCGCAGTCAGGGCCAGCGTGGACGACCTCGAGCGCTATGTCCTGAGGCTGCTGACAGATGACGCTCTTTCCCAACGCCTGGGCCAGGCAGGCCGCCAACATGTCGAGCGCAACTTCGACTATCGCGACGTTGCCAGGCGAGTGCTAAAGGTCGTCGGCGAGCGCATCCCTCTGAAGGGCTCGACCACAGGGCCGCCCATACGTGTGGCCGACACAAAACAGCCAGTATCGACAACGTGATTGGGGCATTTCGTGGTGAAAGCAAGCACATCCATAGTCGACGAAGCATTCAGCCAAGCCAAGCGGGTCATTGACTTGTGCTCGAATCCGGGGGGGCTGTTCGCGTCGCCGGACTACTACAACGCAGTCTATGCCCGTGACGCGCTGATTGCCTCTCTGGGTGGCTTGGTATCCGGCGAGGATCGGTTCATCCGGCAGTGGCTCAAGACCATGGAAACGCTCATGGACCGCCAGTCTCCGTCCGGGCAGATCCCGAACGATGTGGATGTGTTTGTCCCGACCAGGCCCAGGCTAGTCGCATACGGTGCAGCTGATGCGTCTCTCTGGTTCGCTCTGACGCTGTCGTATGCCGAGCGCCTGATCGGTCCGCAGCCGCAGTTCGGACAGGCCGCCGCCAAGGCTATGCTGTGGCTGCGCTATCAGGATGCGCACGAGGATGGGCTCGTCGAGCAGCAGGAAGCAACCGACTGGATGGACATCATCGCCAATCGCGGCCACGTCCTGTACACGAACGTGCTCTACTTCGCGGCGCTCGAGCTTCGGGGGAACATCCGCCGCGCGCACTTGGTGAGGGAGTCGATAAACTGCGAGTTGTGGAGGCAGGATCTCGGCTACTTCCTGCCATTCTCCTGGAAGCAGGAGCATGGAGACTGGTTCGACGCCCCAGGCAACCTGTTCGCCATCGCCTTTGGTCTTGCCGACGAGGATCAGGCGGCAAGCATCCTCGACCACATCGAACGCAACCAGATCGATCGACCTTATCCGATCCGCACGATATTCCCGCCAATTCAGCCCGGTGATCCACATTGGCGCGAGTACTATCGCACCGAGCATGATCTCAACATGCCTGACCAGTACCACAACGGCGGTATCTGGCCGTGGGTTGGTGGGCTCTACGTCGGAGCCCTTGTGCGAGCGAAGCGATTGGACAAGGCCAGGGAAGCTCTCGAACTGCTCGCCCAAGCCAATCGGCAGGGCCGCAATCGTGAGTGGGAGTTCAACGAATGGCTGCACGGCATATCGGGCGAGCCAAGGGGCGCACATGATCAGTGCTGGTCGGCGGGCATGTATATCTATGCATACACGTGTGTCCAGCAGGGGACCGAACCGGTCTTCGCCACGATAGAATCGCCCGAGGCGAAGACAAACAACAATGATTCAGCCGGCGAAGGTCTCATACCGGAGCACCGAGCGCTCACCAACATACACGCCATATTCGACACCGACTACAGACCGTAGCTTATGTTCTGGAGTCTGGAGGCGTCGGCTCAGACAGACGGGCGATCTATGGCCTGCAGCCCTCCAGCCACGGCACAAGATCGTCGTCTGTTAGATCATGCCAGTTGAGGTAGAAATCGGCAACAGCGAACGGCACCGCGGGGCTGAGGATATCGAAGACACACTCATCCGCGGACTCTTCGATCATGGCGGCAGCGGAACGGGAAGCTACAGGAGCTGCAGCTATCACCTTTGAGGCGTGCTGCTGCCTGGCAGACTTGATGGCCGCGAGCATGGTGTATCCGCTCGCCAACCCGTCATCCAAAACTATGGTTGTCCTGCCTGCCAGGTCGATTGCAGGGCGCCGGGCTTCCAGGAATGCGGCCCGTTCGCTGAGCTGACGCCGCACTGATTCGGCCACTTCCTCAACTTGGGCTTGCGACATCATCATTGCCTGCACCATCGACTCGTTCAGCACCAGCGAGCCATCGGACGCCACCGCGCCAAAGCCGGCCTCGGGATTCCATGGTATGGGGAGCTTGCGGACAACGATTACACCCCAGGAAAGTTGGAGCCTGTGCGCGGCAGTCGCCGCAACCGGGATACCGCCGCGAGGAATCGCCAGGATAACCGCTGCCGAGCCGTGCCAGTTATCCAGTCTCTTCGCAATCCGTCTACCTGCCTCTTCTCGATCTTGAAACAGGGTATGCAATCATGCCTCCCGGACGGCGAACGCCGTATAGCCGGTGTTTCCCGCACCGCAAGAGGGCTAAACAGTGGGGTGGGGTGTTGCCCCTGGATGCGTCAGAGACGCCTGCTACAACTAATCTTCCGTTGTAGTTGGGTTCTCTGAACCCCTGAGCCCGGCGGACTGTAGATGGTTCTTTGCACCATGTGCCCCGGATGGCGTCAGAGACGCCTGCTACAGCGACTCCTTCGTTGTAGTCGGGTTCTCTGAACCCTATCGTCAAGTTGCCTGAGAGCGGCTCCTCTCCAGCAGCTCAACCACTTCTGCATCCGAGACCTGCCGGAAGTCTCGGTACCAGTACCCAACGGCCATAAATGGCGACGGCGTCCGCAGGCACACGAGATCATTGACGAAAGGCCCGAGAGCCTCGACCGAGTCTGGGGGCCCCACGGGAACAGCCAACACGACGCTCGATGCGCCCAGCCTCTTCAGCGCAACAGCGGCTGCACGAGTCGTGTAGCCGGTCGCTATCCCATCGTCCACGAGAAGCACGTTGCGTTCGTTGACCTCAGGCGGATCAACTGTCCCCCTGTAAGCCTGAAGCCTGCGGCGCACTTCGGCAAGCTGAGCCTCCACCTGCTGCTCGATATAGGCCTCGCTGACTCCAAGGAAGCGCACAGAGCCCTCATCCAGAATGCTCTCGTGATCACCCCAGCTAGCCACCGCGCCAATCGCCAGTTCCTCCTGGCCCGGGGCCGGTATCTTGCGAGGCACGATCACATCCAACTCTAGCCCGAGCGTGGAAGCGACTTCATAGCCCACCACGACTCCGCCGCGTGGAATGGCCAGCACGATCGAGTCCGTGTCCTCGTATTCCTTCAGTGCCTGCGCCAACTCCTGCCCGGCCTGCCGCCGGTCATCAAACGGCTCATACAACATAAGCACTCCCTGGGGAGAATTTACCCTTTCTTCCCCGCAAGCGTGCCAACTCCCTTCACTTACGGCTTCTGACCTCGTACGTAGAAACGCCGCGGCTACTGGAATGCCGCGGCGTCTCCCAATGGTGGAGGGTTGACGACCTTCGTTTCAGTTACTGAGGCTAGTAAGGACCCGCTCCGCGTGTCTTTTCAAGCCTCGTCCGCAGATAAGCTTCAAAACGATCGGGTGAGTCTGCAAGGTCAGCATCGACTGCTCGTGGGAGACTGACCGTGCCGCATACTGGACAGTAGTAGGACCGTGCCCCACGCATTTCGGGCACTATCCTGGCGAATTCCCGGCAATCCGGGTTCTCGCAGCTAACCACGTCGACCAATGTGATCAGCATATTGCACCATCTCCTCAATATCCTTGTTCCCTGGTGGGGCAACCGAAGGTGCTGTGTGAGCTACCTGTTTCCGCGGATTGCGCGGAGCAAAACCGCTGTGCTATAATGACCGCGCAGGGCTGGATCAGGAAGCTTCCGCGTTCAGAACCTGCGTTTCGTCGCCCAGCCGCTGCATTCACCATTTAGTGGATCAAGGCTCTCTGACGTCCTCCTGTACGAAAGGATCGATGACGATCAAAGTGAAAAGCACCAACGTTATCTTTGCGCTGGTGGTCGTCCTCATTCTTGGAATACTGTTCTGGCCAGTTAAGCCCGCCAAGGACACTTCCACGAAGAGTTCTACTAAGGCAGCCGTGGCGACCCAGACAGTGCCTTGCCCAGACCTGTTGGCAGGCCGCTATAAAGCCATAGCCTCTGCCATCGACATGGGCCGCGTGAAGGCCGACGTATACTCGCTTTCTTCCAGTCCATCCAGACTTGTCGGCTATCCGGGGTGCGAGAAAGCCTCCGATTTCGTTGAGGACCAGTTCCGGAAGATCGGCCTCGATGACATACGAAGCGAGACTTTCCGAGTCACAGTCCCGATTGACGAAGGTTCCAGGCTCGTTGTCAACGGCGAGTCTATCCCAATCCACGCCCTTTGGCCCAATCTTGTCCGCACGTCCCATCTGCCTCCTCAGGGTATGGAAGTGCACGTCATAGACGGCAAGAGCGGAAAGCTGCCGGACTTTGATGGCAAGAACGTCAAGGGCAGCGCTGCACTTGTCGACTTCAACTCCGGCACCGAATGGCTCAATGCCCCCCGGCTTGGAGCCAGGGTTCTTCTATTCGTCGAGCCGGACACGACGATGCGCGGCGAGGGCGAGGCTAAGTTCAGCGCAGTGCCGGTCTCGATGCCACGGTTCTGGATATCTAAGGCCAACGCTGCCAGGCTTCGCGCTCTGATCGCTCAGGGCAAGGCAGATCACGCCCGCGTCTACTGTGATATGCCCTGGGAAAAGGTGCGTGCCCGCAACATAGTCGGCGTCGTTCGAGGCACCGACCCCAAGCTCCGGAACGAGTGGGTCGTCCTCCACGCTCACTACGACGGCACTTCCATCGTTCCCGCGCTCGCGCCTAGCGCCGAGTCCGCCACCGGCATGGCGGCTCTTCTTGAGCTGGCCCGCCTTTACAAGGACCCGAAATTCGCTCCCAGGCGCTCGATCATGTTCGTCGCCACCAGCGCCCACTTCCAGGGGCTGGCGGGGATGCGTGAGTTCATTGAGAAGCACATCGACTCCTACCGCCTGCCCGGCACTATCGACAAAGCCCGCGGCTACCTGAACACGAATTGGCCTGTTGGCAACAGATCAGCATTGCCATGGCCTCCATTCGCTGCCGGGATACTGATGCTGTTGGTGGTCTGGTGGATATGGAGCAAGCTCAGGCCGCTCCGCGCCAAGACCGCATTGGTGCTTGCCGTTCCGATCATCCTCGCTATAGTGGCTGTTTGGTACACGTTTGCCCTGGTGAAGAGCTTCCGCGAAGGCTTCGACTACGCCGTGCCTGACCCCCCGCGCTTCTACGTTTGGGCCGGACTGGACCTGTCCAGCCAGACGCAAGGCGTTGGCATCTTCTACAAGGGCTACTTCTACGACTATCGCGAGGACCTTCAGGGCAAGTTCTCCGATCTTGCCAGTCGAACTCGCGAGAACTCTGAGCGTGTAGCTCATACTCTCGGCTTCTATGACCAGCGCACCGCCCGCTTCGCCGATGGTGTCAACCCGATCAGCGGAAAGAACTGGCGCAACTTCGTGCCCGGCAAGTTCGCTCTGGACAGCGAGGTCGTCACGCTCGCCGGAGGCAAGGGAGTCTCGTTTGTCTCGGTTGAGGATGGCCGGCAGTTCGTCGATACGCCTTTCGATACGCCCGACAGAGTCAACTTCGGCAACCTCGGCAAACAGATGGTGGTGCTCGGCTGCGTCATCGACCACTGGTTCCGCGACACCAACGTTGCCAGCGATGAAGAGACCCTGGCCGCCAAGGTAATCAACGCCACCACAATCCGGGTCGAAAACCCGATGCAGCTTGGCTACCTGAGAGGTGTATTCACCGGCTCTAAGGCCAGAGGCAAGAACTACTACAAGCCCAAGACCGACAAGGACCTTCTTGTGCCTGCTGCAGATGGCACGCTCACTCTTGCCGAAGAGCTGCCTGCCGGCGTCAAGAGGGTTTACCTCCAGCACAAGCCGCTCTCCAAACTAGGTGTTGCCGAGCAGTGCCAGTTCACGCGAATGGGTCTGCAGGGCGGGTTTGCCAGGCTCAGTGGAAACATCGTTCAGTATGATCCTCACAAGAGCTTCGTTCCCAACCTGAAGGTGGGAGATTGTCTTGCGGTTATGCGCAGCTCCAACCGTTCTTTCATGGGCGTGCGCGCGAACATCATTGACAAGACTACCCCTGATGAGGGCTTCTTCTCTATTCCGGGCGTAGCGCCGGTCACTGCCTATGGTTGGCAGAGGATGACATCGACGGGCGCATACAAGATCGATGCCGTGAATGGCGACATCATCTGTGCGCCGGATATGGGCTCGTATGGGCAGTTCTACCCGACGCAGTTCCCCATCACGACCGGCTACAAAGATATGCCGATCATCGTCTTCGACTGCAAGGCCACCTCGGTCTATGACCTTGTTGACCCGCAGAGCCTGAGAGCCCTCAGCGGCCTCAACGTCTACGAAGGCGAGACTAACGCCGCGCCGAGGCAGTTCGGAACGGCTGTAGCCGTGCCTGAGTTCCAGAATTCTCATATCGAGGACATGGCGGTCATCTTCACCGAGGATACCACCAAGTCTCAGTCGCTCGCGAGCGGCTCCTCCAACGAACTCAAGCGTATCAGACTCAAGCTTGTCATGAGTTCTGGCCCGGCCGCGAATCGTTTGCTTCTACTGAACTCGACACTCGGCCACGAGATCATGCCTGCAAAGGTCCAGCCCGTCAATGGCAACGCAGTGAATGACAAGGCAGTGCCGGTTGATCCCAGATGGCAGGTCAAGGTTGATGGTGCCTACCTCGACCCGGAGTGCAAGACCAAGAACCTCTATTTCCTTGGCCCGGGCGAGGTAGATACTTCGGTTACATATGGCGTTATAGGTCTCTCCCGCGACGTGTTCCGCAGGCTTAGTGAAACACTGCCTGACGGGCCTTCGCAGTCCAGTCGCGACGCTAGCAAGGTATTTGTGAAGACCAGCCAGGGTACCGTGATCAGGGCGGAACTCCTGAAGGTCATCACCCTGGACAAGCCCTGGTATGAAAAGGTCGTCGGCGTCTACATCGACAAAGCAGCCAAGGGGCGGGACTATCTTCGCCATGCGCCGAATCCCCAGATCGCCGCCGCCCTCAAGAGCAGTCAGGTCTGTGTAGCAGCGGACATGCCCGAGATGGGCCGGAGCAAACGGGGAGATTCCGGCCTCTACCTCAAGGTCAGAAACGAGTCCAGCGGCACTACTCGAATCATCGCTGCGGATGTGGATGCGGTCGATGCCAAGGCGGCGATCCTCGGCAAGAATCCATTCCAGATTGTTGTCAGAGGTGTATACGACAACGAGCAGCTGACCGGCACTGACTACTACAAGTCGGCATCGGACGACCAGAGGACCAAGGCTCTCGCCACAGGCGGACCCCTGCTTACAGCTAGGCTGCCGCGCGGCGCTCAGACCCAGACGGTTTGGATCAAGTCCGATCTTCCTCGTCCTATCAAGGCACGCGTGGTGCGGAGCCTCACTGTGAACACGCCGGTCGAGTTCTTCGTCGAGGGTGTTTACACCGACAAGGAGTGCACGGGCAAGAACTACTGCGTCTCCAAGTTCGGCGCTTCTTACAACAACGCGTCCCTGTTGCACGGCGAGATTCAGTTGACGTCCGACCTGCC
>CAZFYZ010000120.1:0-9352 GCA_964523735.1 uncultured bacterium
GTTCAGGCCCCACCGGCACCCGCCTCGATCATCCATGGGCGGGATGCCAACGCTCGTGTGCTCCATGATCCAGATGACGTCGCATCCGTCTGCACCGAACTCATCGACAAGAGCCCTACGGATGTCGCGTTTCTGCCGCGCGATACTGTTTTCTGCTGAGCCATCGTGGCTGGGACTAATGTAGCCCACAACGGGCAGGCTATCGACAGATGATCTCGTATCGTCTGCCGGATTTCTCCGCCCGCATGCGCGCAGGCGAAGTTCATATTCTGCAAACTCCTTCATATCATTACTCCTTTTCCGGCGGAGCCTCCGCTCCGCCGCTGAAATCCATCCATTTCCTCGCCGCCCAAGGCGGCACACCTCTATCCCGTGGACGTGCAGGGGCATGCGCCGGTGCGTGATCACGAGAACGAACTGTGGCTTAGCATCGCGAGCGGGGCAAGAGAGGAAACTGACTCGGAGCCGTGATATGGCAGTTGGTTCGAGGCCGATAATCGATGAATGGATGATTGCAAACGTCTGGCCCAGATCGTCCTCACTTCTCCGGCAGGATCGTCGACTCACGCCGCGCGAGCCATAGCCACTATTGAGTTGTCGAACTCAAGCGATCCTCTCATATGTCTATAGGCGTCACCTCCTGTCTCTCAGTGGACCAGACTACCGATCGACCTGGCAGTCTGGATCTTGTTATACAGGATATTCTGTCTTCGCAAACACACGACCTGCATATTATTCAAACTATTTTGCTGAGCGTGATTGGCACCTGCGCACTCAGCAGGCATGATTGGAGGAATGTGGTGACTTCAACCACGCACAAAAAGAAATTCTGAAATTCTTACTGGCAAGCTATTGACATCTGTGGTCAGTTAGCTATAAGCTTGCAGCTCCAAGATTGATAGGGCGAGATCAGCTAACTTCTGGAGGACTTATCAATGAAGACGCTCTGCAGTATCATCGAAGACCATCTGAGAAGGCACCACCTGGAGTACCACACCCATACTGGCGAGGCGGATTGCACGTTCGTTTCTCCTCATCGGGGCAAACACACCGGGGTGATGTGCATGATACAGGTCTATGAAGACGAGAGGCGCCTGGCGATCATTGCCTTCAACGGGACCAAGTCGCCGCCAGAGCGGATCGCAGCTGTCTTCGAGTACGCAGCTCACGTCAATTGCTGCATGGCGATCGGCGCACTGTGGGTTGCCCCCGAGGTCGGGGATGTCTCGTTTGCAGTGACCGCGAGCGCTCTGGGTATTGAGCCGACGGATATCTGGCTCGGCAGCCTCATCAAGACCGCCGTCTATACCTTCGATTCGCACGTCCCCAACCTGGCGTCCATCATATACGCGGGCAGGACCGCTCTGGATGTCCTATGCGAAGATAGCAAACCGGCACCTGCCGAGGTTGAGGGCGTACTGAGCCAATTGTTTGATGAGTCGGCCAACACTCACGAGGCAGTTGATGCCGCGGACTCGGCTGTTGCTGAGGAGGCCGAGGTAGTCAATGAGGGGCCGCAGTGCGAGGACGACGCGAGGCGTGAGCAGACGCGGCCGCCGGAGGCGCGGAAGAGCGAGTGTCCCCACTCGACGCTCGCGAACATCGTGCTCAAGGTGACTCCACAGGATATCGCCGATACGCTTGACGAGTTAACGCGGCAGACCAGAACAAGCGGCGAGAAGAGTGAAGAGGATGACAAGGAGGTGCAGGATTGATCGGCGGCCTCGATCGCCGGCCCTGCAGTGCCTATGCTGCTTGGAGGATTCTCGTTATCGGGTTGGCAACAATGCCATCCGGAACACAGTTCGGATGAATGTGATAACGCCTATCAAGGCGAACCCAGAAGGAGCAATAGTATGCACAACAACGCAACCACCCTTACTATCGTCGACCATCCGACATATGACGCCGCCGTGACCGCAGCTTCCGTCGAGGCCGCTGTGAGCATGGCCACAGTCTGCCCCGCGGTCTTGTATCGCCAGGCAAACCGGACGTTCATCACGACCGCTTTCCCGCTGAAGTTCGTCGCCGAAAGAGTGCGCGTTGATGATCTCAAGAGGGGCCAGGACCCGGATGAGCATTTCAACAGACCCATTGATCCGGCCCACAGCAGGGCTATAAGTAGTTATCTACAGACCGAGCAGGATTACATACTCCCACCGCTCAGTCTGTGTGCGCAGACCGGCCTTCGAATTCACGTTCCGCAGTCAGCAGCCGCTGTCAAGCTTGGAACGCTCGTCTTGCCAGTTGATGTGCTGTTCGCCGTGACCGATGGAGCCCACAGGATCAAAGGCATTACCGATGCTCTGAAGCAGCTCGAACGGCTGTGCCAAGATGGGATTGCCACGACAATTGTGTGCGAGTCCAACATAGACCGGATTCACCGCGACTTCTTTGATGCGAGCCTATCGAAGCCCATTTCGGCGTCTTTGTTGACTGCATTCAACCGGAGGGATCCATTGGCTCGTCTGACTCGGGAAGTGTGTGAGACAGTGCCCATCTTCCGTGGCCGGATTGAGCGGGTCGGCAAGAGGGCTGGCAAGGGATCGAGCTTTCTCTGGACCATGAACCAGGTCCGACAAGCGATCGCGGAGCTTGTTCTTGGGGGCGCGCTGCCCGGGCGTTTGACCAGGGAGTCATCATCAAAGCTCTCGGACGCCAACGGGATGGCTGAGTGCCAGGGAACCGTCTCTGCGTTCTTCGAGTGCTTCACGAGTGCCAACGAACAGTGGTCGGGCATCGTTCGGCAAGAGGACCCCGAAACTGCCGCTGCCGATATCGCCGAACTGCGGGAGCACTATGTCTCCTGCACGGCGACCGGGTTGGTCGTTGGGCACGCGATACTGTCCCTGGACGAGCCACAGCGTGAGCGGATGACTCGCTCGTTGGCCAATGATATAGACTGGTCTCGCGCCAGTGAAATCTGGCGCGACAATGTTGTCACGGCCGGTGGAAAGATGGTAACCCAGCGCGTGCCCGTCGAACTCGCAGCCATTCGCGTCAAACAGCAACTCAGTCTGCCACTTCTAAGGACCGAACAGAACCGGCTGAACCGGATGGGTGAATCATACGCGGCGTAGGGAGATGGCAGAGCGGCTGGGCAGGGAATCTGTGTGCTGCTCAGCCGCTCAGCCGGCATACAGCAAACCCATTAGATATCTAGTGTGGAGAATAGATCGGTTTATTCCCAGAGCTGCGAGCAGAATTGGGGCCTGGGAGTTTGGGTGAGCGCGCGGGAGTTTTGGGAGGGCGATGGGGCGAAGCACCAACAGCGTGCCTGCAGGTAAACCACAGCACAGTCTAGTATATGCAAGGTAGATAACAGACAGGCGGGGGCGTAGCCGTGGGTGCTTCTGATGAGATATCATCAGTAAGCCCGTGGATGCGGTCTCTGTGTCGCCCTAACATGGAAGATAGTCTCATTACGATCGACTGCCGAATGTTCGGCCGGTTGTTTCGTTACGTGATCCTAGTTGTCCCCGCCTTCGTGCGGGGGTTCCTTCTCCTTGTTGATGACGATACGCTGTCCTTTAGGGACGGTTAGCAGGACCTGGATGGCATCCAGAACGTTGTATACGTCGGTCGCCACCTCCTCCGTTATTCGGTTGTTGGCGGCCAGTAGTTCGCTCACAAAAGCGGCTCGGTCACCCTCTGGCATTGTGGACATTGGAAAGACAATGTTGTCCTTAAACATATAAATGGCGCCCTGCTTAGCGCTAAATTGATTATAGGGTGATTTTCATTGTTTGGTACGAAAGCTTTTCATGAGACGACAGAATTCTGATAATGAGGTCAAGATAGCGCGGGCCTACGTCCGCGTGAGCTTGCAGCGGGATCGAGGGAAAGGGGAAGGCAAGGGAGAGTTCCTCTCGCCCGACCTGCAGCTCGACCGCGCGCGGGCGTACGTCAAGGCACACCTGCCCGACTACGAGTTTGACGAAGGTGCTTCAAAGGCGCATATGGATATTGATCGCTCCGCTTCCCGCCTGAAGTGGCAGAAGCGTGAGGGCCTGGTTGCGCACCTCGAGGCAGCCCGCCGCGGAGAGTTCAGCGCCTTGGTCTTCTTCAAGTTGTCGAGGTTCGCCCGCAACGCGAAAGAGGGACTGGAACTCTTTGACAAATTCGAGGAGGCCGGCTGCAGTGTCCATTCGGTGATGGATAACATCAACACCACCACGGCCGTCGGCAAGATGGTTCGCACCATACTGCTGGCCATTGCGGAGATGGAGTCAGACAACATTTCGGAATGGGTAACAGAAGCCTTCCTGAAGCGAGTTGAGCGTGGCTTCACTCATGGGAAGCCGTACTTCTGGCTGACGAAGAATGGTGACGGTCAGTTCGAGCTCAACGACCGTGCGAAGGACATTCGACGGCTCGTTGATCTGCGGTTGGAGGGCCACTCAAATATAGCAATCGCACGAACTCTCAACGAAGAAGGATTCCGAAGCTCCACTGGATGCAAATGGACTGAACAGCGGGTCGCGCATTACCTTCTTCCGGATAAGCTCAGAGCCCTTCAGGGGCATTTCGTCTACGGCCGCAAGCGTGAGGAGGGAGATCCTCGACGCATCATACTGGAGAACGTCTTCCCTTCTATCATAGCCCCAGAGGAAGCCGAGACAATACTGGCTTTCAACCGGCAGCAGCGCGAAGTCTGGGGCGGCGGCAATCCTCGCAAGGCCGTTAGGACGACCTACGTGCTCTCGGGACTGGTCTGGTGCGCGCACTGCGGCACGAGACTTCGCTCTCGTAGTGCTGGCAAGGGCGGGATCCCCAGCTACGCATGCCGTGATGCGGCCACGAGCGGCGTTGACCATTCGGCAGGAGTATCCGTCGTCGCGGAGGGGCTCGAGGATGCCGCGCTTCGAGTGGTTCGCGAGGCAGTTGCCGACTACCAAGAGCAGATGGAGAAAGGCGTGGCGCCGAAGCCCAAATTGGCGCCCGCGGCGAGTTCGCTTGAGAGGCAGATTGCCAAAGCAACCGACGCCATCTCTCGCCTTTCGGCGCTCTACGAGAGCGGGCACATGGATCTTGAGGATTTCGACAGGCGCTATCGCGAGCTAACCGACGAACGCGAGAAGCTGCGCGAGAGGTTGAAGGAGACGGATTCCGGCAGCCTGGTACGAACGGTGGTGGAACAGGCCACAACTGGCATCGCGGACGGTGAACTGACACCCGAAATAGCTCGCCGACTCCTGCTGGCGTTTATTCAGAAAGTCGAGGCACCGGTGAAAGCCGAGAGACCTGAGAAGGACGGCAAGCTCGTTCCTTGCCGCGCCGCATGGGTTACCCTCAAACTGCCGCTCCAGAACGGGGTGCGCCGAATACTCGCGCCTATCTACACCAAGAGATACAAGGGCTATAGGGTGCTGCTAGATATGGAGTAGCTACTCATCTGCCCGATATCGGCAAAGCTCGAGCAGAACAGCGGGGCGGCTGGATTCAGAGCCGCCCCGTGCAAGAACCGGATGATTGCGCTGGTACAGTCCTATTCGCCGCCGACTACCCCGAGCTCATCCGTCGCCGCTCGACCTAGGACCACGCTTCGCAGCTCGGCAAACCGCTGCGCGGCAAAGGCTACTTCCTCGTTCCTCGGATTGCAGCCGACGAACCTGCGACCGAGCCTCAGCGACACGACCGGAACCACGCCGTCTTTGATGAATGGATCCACAACAAGGTCATCGAGATCCGTGAACGACTCGATCAGCTGCACAGTAGACTCCGGGACGCCCCAGCAATAACGAGGGGAAGCTCTGCAATTTCGCAGCAGACAAGTAGGTGCCCTTGGAGGAGCTTCTCCTCTGAAAAATGGAAGAGCCTATCAAGGTCCACCTCATCCCAGCTCGAAGGCAACTCCGTGTAACTTTTTTTGGAGTAGTGAGCTGTCTGCAGCGGAAGAGCAGATGGGGATGTCTCCTGAGAACGCCCGCCCATCAAGCGAACAGGCTGAGCCAGATGGTTGGGGCACCGACAGGAGGAAAGGCGGTTGCTATCTCAGATGGGCTCGTCGTCCGTCGAGACTGCCGTGCTGACATTGACGCTGGTGAGCCCCAGATCCGTGAGAGCCTGGCGAAGCTCCGCGGTGAGCGTAGCCGTGTCCGACGAGGAGGTTCCGCTGAACTGAATAGTCACGCTCAGGTCATTGCAGGCCGTCCGCAACTTCGGGATAAGCTTGGTGCCGAGACGATTCCAGACTTCCGGAGGTATGCTGCCGCGTACAGTGATGGCTTTCCTCGGACCGGCCTCTGTGGTCACTGCTGGCTGGTCGGTTTCCGCAACGGGGCTCTGTGCTGTCGCCCCGCTCGGCGGTGGCTGAAGCACGAGTTCGTCATTAGGGCGTTCCCCCCGGCTCTCCTTGCCTTCGGGCACTTCCGCGCGGTCCGTCGCTACGGCAGCGGCTGCTTTCGTGAGCAAGAACACGTCTGGTTCGAAGCACACCTCTGCGGATCCTACCGGTTCTCTGAACCAGACGCGCGAATACGTTCCATCGGCTCTGCGCCCTGAGGCCAATCCGAAATCCCCTGCCTGCACGAACTCCGGTATCTTCCGTCGAAGAACCTCGTCGGGGTCGATTAGCCTGGTTAGCGAGCCGTCCAAGAAGCATTTCCGGAGAGATGCGAGCGGCCATGCTCCGTTCTCCCGAAATGGTTGTGGCCAAGACCGCTCAATGTAGCCCGCCCCCACTTGCTCATTGAGAAGCGCTTGCGACTTCAGGGCAGCGATGACGCGCCCGCACAATGTCTCTCCAGAACTCGCATGACCGGCGCCAAGGTCTATCACGCCTAGGCCATCCGATGAAGCACTATCGAAGTAGGCGACATAGCGGTAGCTCGCCCAGACTTCATCCCTAACGTCTCCCTCTGAAGTGGTCACGCTGCTCTGAATGCTAGCACGGTCCTCGGAGCTGAAGTCTGCACCAAGAGACCCGGTCCGCTCTTCGTGTTGGACTCGCTTCCAGGCAAGCATCTGCTCCACCTTTTCTCGCAATTCGCGTCCGGGTTTCTTTGCACACCAGATAATGGCCGCTGGATAGAGCCGACCAGAGCTGCCGCGATCCTTCGCCCAGGATGCTATCCGTTCGCGTATCGCACCTTTCTCCCATACGTCGGTCGGATCCAGAACTGCGACTGCGAGCTTAGGGGAATCAGCCACTCCGCTCGAGTCATCGGGGAAGAAGACCAACGGAACGTTCGCACCGTGCTCGAACTCCTTCTTCACCGCATCTTCAGTGGCGTCCGCGATCTCAGTGTCATCAAGCGATGCTCTTCGATCACTTACAACCTTCTTGAGTGTAGGCTGATGGCCAAATCTGTAGCCATCGGAACCGACACGGCGCAGGAAAAAGCACTTCTCGTTAAGAGCTATGGTTGCCGTATCGATGCTGGTCGTATCAAGGCCCGGTCCGCCAAGCGCAAACCGAAGCTCCGGCAGGTGCGCTGCCTTGTCAGCCATGCCACCGGATGACTCGAACAGAACCGTGGTCGCGGTGCGCAGATGAATGCTGCTCAGTTCACCCGATGCTCCCGCAAGAGTGTCGAGCGCTCTTGCGTGGCCCTGCTCACCCGCGATATCCGCATCGATGGCGCCAACGAGTCTCGGCTCTCCCAGTTGTCCCAGGATCGCAGCCCGGAAATGCGGATCGTGAAGCGGTGCTGAGCCCAAAGTAATAAGCGGCTCTCTTCGAGCCTGGCGGTAATGCTCCGGCGAGACAATAGATATCCACTGTGCCAGCATCGCAAGCGTGCCACGAGTCTGCTGATACTGACGAAGCGCCTGCCATTTGCGTTGAAAGACTGAGATCGTGGCCGGGTGGAACGGATAGCAGGCCTCGAACCTGGAGGTCAGATATTCCTTAGCCTTGGCCTCGGTAGCGGCAGTGTCGACGGCTGTCCACTCTGGCGGCAGCTGTGCTCTGCGCTCGTAGCACCAGTCCGCGTAGGCCCGCGCGATCTTCTTCCTGGTCCTCTCCGGCCCCAAGTCCTCGAACAGCCTGCGGCGAATGACCTCGCTGATCTCGGCCTCATCGTTGACGATGAGGTCTTTCGCCACTCGCTTTGTGATCTTGACAATCTTCTCTTGCCACGCCATATCGTAGTCGGTCATCTCGACCTGGCTCCTGGGCAGACTGATCACTGCGACGCCGCACTCGGTGCCGGTCATCGATACAGTCAGATTCTGTGTGAATGCGTGGAACGCATCGGCCATCCCTCGGTGTCGATTGACGAAGTTCAGCACCTCATCGAAAAGCACCAGCACGCACCCGCCGGCAGCACCAAACAAGCGAGCGAGAGACTCCGTCCCTGGCGGAGTGGTGGCTGCGGCACTGCCCAGAGCCGATACTCCGGCATCTCCGGCGAGCTGGCGGGCGATATCGATCCATGGGGTCTCACGACCAGGTTGCGGGTCCCACGCATTGCCCACAAAGACGGCGACCCTGGGCTCCGGCAAGGAACTCAGTCCTGCGTTGCGCAGAAGCTCGCGTACGTCCTCACGATTGCAGATCTGGTCACGGTTCCTCGCAAGGTGGAAGAGAGTGGTAAGCGTATGAGTCTTGCCGCCGCCGAACTGGGTGATCAGTGTAAGAACTGGAGCTGAATTCTCCGTCCGACCAGACAGTCGCCGCAGCACCATACCACTGTGTTCCCGCAGTGCCCGCGTAAGAACTGTACGGTCCATGAACTTGCTGGCATCGCGGTAGTCTTCCGGAGCTGTGCCGGCAACAACCTGCTCGAGCGCGATAGCGAACTCGTCAGGGTTGAACGATCGCCCCTCCCGGACCTCCCTGCGGGGTGTTACTGTCTTGTACCAGGGTTCCATTCAGTTGGTCTCCTCTACGGCTTTCTCATGCGTCTAAACAGCTCGACAGCGGGCTGCTTCAGTCTCGTCAGGTTTGCATAGGCCACTGGCGCGAATCCGTCGTTGCCTGAGAACATGCGGTACCGGAGCCCATCGCTGACAATCACATCGCAAGGCACTCCGAGCGATTGCACGTATCCTTTGGCTTGCACTAAAGCACCTTCCACGCCAGCACCCAACCGCTTGGCTTCGATGATGAACTTGCAGTTCTCAGCGGTGCGCGGCAGGATAGCAAAGACAGCAGTATCGATCCACCGCCATTTCACCGCGATGCACTCCGGCGGCCATCCCAGTGCTCTGAGAAACGGCACGATGAAATGCGTCACGAGCTCGTCTTCGGCAGGAGGCTCCCCGAAGCTCTGCCGGTCTGGGAAGAGGCAAGCGAGGTCAAGCGCCTGTCCCACCACGTCCTGAAGCTCCTCTGGAACTGCGTCTAGCGGTGGCTCGTCGGGCGGAAGCTCCGGCAACACAGCGGCCTGCCAGTCCGTTGGCGGCG
>CAZFYZ010000120.1:9362-10445 GCA_964523735.1 uncultured bacterium
CGAACGTAGTCCTGAACTGCTGAACTCCGAACGGCAGAGAACCGACCTCTGGTAAACGCTCCCGGCCCAAAGTCGTAGTCCTCGGGCAGCCTGAACCAGCGGACCCGTCGGCAGTGCTGAAGGTCGAAGCCACATACGTCGTCAAAGCGATCCTCATACGAATACTCGCCGGCAACAAGCCCCACGGCGCGAATGGCGGTCGGCGTCGAGCGCAGTAGTATGGCATCGCCGACCGACACGCTCTCGGCGAACCACCTTACCCAATCGCATTCCGCGAAGTTCCCCTGATACCGATCAGGCGCGTACGGCCCTGAATCGCCTGGCCATAGCAACGAGACGCAGTGCTGCATACAGAACTCCGACACGGAGTCGGCCATCGCCGCGGGCGGCGAAATCTGCCATACCTTGCCCACTTGGACCATCGCTCCTATCTTCGCACCCCGAGCAGCATCGCGTCCACCAATCGCTTCTCCTCACTGTCCTTGGGGTAGAGCGCCGAGAGAGCATTGGCGAGGCGAAGGAAGTCGGGGCCTCGGTCGAGCTCGGAGTCTATCAGGGCTCGGAGGGCGGCGGCGCGACCGCTGCGCTGGAGAAGCATTGCTGCGTGGACCCGGTCAAGGGTCGTCGCTTCGCGTCGGACCTCGCCGACTGACCCACTCCGAGAAGCCCGGCCTCGGCCTCGGATCGCGGGTGTCAGGCTTGAACGCTCATCGCCGAACAGCGTCATCTGCTCGCCCCGGGCGACGGCTGCTTCGATATGCGCGGCCATCGCCGATGCACCTTCCTCGCCGAATAGAGCCTTTGCCCGTTCGGCTATGGGCAGCAGCCGTACTACACCTTTCTCGGTCTCGATGATCCGGTCTTCCCAGTCCTCGAGGTGAATGCCAAGCGGTTGCGAAAAACGGCGCACCACGTCGTAGAGCAGGCCGAACCCGCTCTTCTTCTTACCAGAGCTACCGTCCTCATCGTCATCGTCGGTACCGTCGTTGACCTCGGTCACAGCCTCGCCGTTGCCGCCATTGGTGGCCTGCAGAGTCCATAGGAATAATGCGGTCAGACGAGAGTCTTCTTCCAGTGCGCCCG
>CAZFYZ010000121.1:0-7924 GCA_964523735.1 uncultured bacterium
TCTCACTACCTCTAGCGCCCCGCCTCCAGTGGCGGGTCTACGTCACGCCCGTACTTCCTTTATGATCGCCGCGGCTTCGGCCACTTGGGCCTCTGTCAACTCTGGGAACATCGGGATCGAGACGATCTCCTTCGCGTACTTCTCAGCCACAGGGCACTGACCCTCATGGCCGCCAAGGAAAGCATATGCGGGCTGAAGATGAAGAGGCACGGGATAGTGGACTCCACACCCACAACCCCTCTCTTTAAGCTTAGACATGAAGGCGTCTCGATCCTTTACTCGGACGACGTACACATAGTAGGAGTGCTTTGCGTACGGCTTCTCGATAGGCAGAACCAGGTCGTCGAGCCCTGCAAGCAGATCCTGGTACTGCTTAGCGTGCGCGCGGCGACCGTCAACATAGGCATCCAAGTGCTTGAACTTGACGCGGAGAATCGCAGCCTGCATACCGTCGAGCCTGGAGTTGTAACCAATGATGGCGTGCTCATACCAGGTCGTGCGGCCATTGTCGCGCAGCAGCTTGATCTGATCAGCTGTTTCGTCGCTGTTCGTCAGGATAATGCCTGCGTCGCCGTATGCGCCGAGGGTCTTGCTCGGGTAGAAGCTGAAGCCGGACGCATCACCGATCGAACCGGCGTGCTTGTCCTTGTAACGAGTGCCGTGAGCCTGAGCGCAGTCTTCAACGACTTTGAGGCCGTTAGAGCGGGCGATGGACATGATCGCGTCCATATCGCAAGGATGGCCGTAGAGGTGGACCGGCATGATGGCCTTTGTCTTGCCTGTGATTGTGCCCCCTATCTTACCAGGGTCTATGCAGTAAGTGTCGGGGTCACAATCCACGAATACAGGAGTGCCTCCCGCATGGGAGACTGCGGCAGCTGTGGCAATGAACGTGTTCGCGGGGACTATGACCTCGTCGCCATCGCCGATGCCGAGAGCCTTGAGGGCGAGGAAGAGAGCCTCAGTACCGTTCGCAACGCCTATACCGTGCTTGGCGCCACAGTAGGAGGCGAACTCGGTCTCGAAGGTCTTCATCTCGTCGCTGAGGATGAAGGCGGTGTTCTCGCAGACGTTCTTGATCGCGGCCTCAACCTCGGCGGCGATCGCGCGGTGCTGTATCTTCAGATCGATAAGTGGAACCATTCCCAATCCTCTCCGCCAGCGTTACTCGTGCAACAGGTGGCTGTATGGCCTGTCGGTCAAGCCCGACTGACACTTCAAATCATGTATACTGCAAAGCACACGGCCAGGATTCCCTACAATGACAGATTCCGGAGGAACATCTTTCACGATGACTGCCCCTGAGCCTATCAGCGAGTGCGCGCCAATCCGGACGAACGGTAGAATCGTGACATTGACGCCGATCTCCACGCCTTCTTCGATATGCGGGCCGCGCATGCAGTCGCCCGAATGCTCGCAGCCGGGATGGATGTCGTTGGCGATCGTAACGCCGGGGGCCATGAAGGCGTTGTCTTCGACCACAGTAAACTGAGCGATGTAGCAGTTGCAGTGAATCTTGACGTTGCGGCCGATCTTGCAGCCGTAATCGATCGTGGTGCAGTTCCAGACCTGGAAGTTGTCGCCGATCTCGTTCTCTTCGCGGATGGTGACGTTGTGACCGGTAGCAAGCCCGCTTCCGATCGTGGTACCACCATATATGACAGTCCCCGTGCGTATCGTAGCGTCATCCCCGATACGAAGAGTGAAATCCTTGATCTTGCGCCCGGTCAAGTAGCCGAGCTTAACGCCATCATCAATGCGCATATTCGAGCCGAGAATTATCTGGTTATCCGGCATGATCGTCCCTCGCTTGAAAGTGTTTTAGGGAGTGCTTTGGACCCGGCAAAGTGGCGGAGCCTCGGTGAGGTTATTCCACAGAATGCTGCTCCAAAGCGACTGCATCTAGCCTTGCGCCCGCAAGAGCGTACGCGCAAGCTCGAACCGGCCGTAGTGCTATCGCGTAGAGAATGTCAAGTCGCAGCATCGGACACACACTTGCAGGTATACGAAGTCCGGCTTCTGGAATCTGTGCTGCAGCCCATCATATCAGGATTGTGTTCCGTATGGTCCGGCGCTTATCCTCCGACTGGTTCGGGAATGCTTCAGAGGGTGAGGCCGGGAAGCCCCGAACGGTGCATCACTCCGGCCCTATACTACGTACGTAAAAGGCAACAGACCCAGACTTTAGCGCAGTCTGGGTCTGTCATTAACGATGATACGCTTACCCACCAGCAGCTACTTGACCGCAATACCCTTGCCGCCAGGCAATTGGCCAACTGTCACTCCTTCGTAAGACCGATGGTAGTGGAAGTATCCGCTGCTGTCCTCCCGTCTGACTTTGTTAAGGACGGCACCAAGTAGCCTCACGCCAGTGGATTCCAGCTTGGCTTTTAGCTCGGCCTCGCTTCCTCGTGGCACCCGTCCGGCAGAATGAACGACTATGGCGGACCCAACCATCGTGGAGACCAGCACCGGATCAGGGAAAGCGACTCCGGCTGGGGTGTCGAAGATCACAAAGTCAGCCACCTGCCTCACTTCCTCGACGAACTGCTTCATCTCCGAAGAGCGAAGAAGCTTGACGGGGTTGCCTGGCACAGGCCCACTGGGAACCAGCAAGAGCCCCTGAACACGAGTCTCAGCCAGGACCTCATCCCAGACTGCGGCGCCGCTGAGGACATTCGTAAGGCCGACCTTGTTCTCTACACCGAAGATTAGATGCTGTGCCGGCTGCCTGAGATCGGCATCCACAAGCACAACCCTTGCACCGTCCTTCGCGAGAGCCACGGCAAGATTCGACGCCGTGACAGTCCGACCCGCATCAGGTTCGGCGCTCACCACTGCAAACGAATTGATGGAATGGTTCTGACTCGCGATCCAGAGACTCGATGTGAGCATCTGGTAGGCCACGTCTATGATCTCAGGGCAGCTCTGCCTCGGAAGTGAGTGCGCTCGTGCGTCGGGAACCGCCGCGTGAACCGGCAGTCCAAGTAGACGCTCCGCGTCCTGCGCGGTCTTGACCGTGTTGTCCGTGTAGTGCAGCATAAACGCCACACCGATGCCAAGCAGTGGGCTCAACAAGAACGCGAGCATAAGCTTAAGTCCGCTGCGCTTATTCTTCTCCGTAACATACGGCCCCTCAAGCAACCTCAGCGCCTGATCTGTGTTGACTCGCTGTTCCGCTAATCTCGCCTCATCCAGTTTCTGGCGCATATTGCCGTAGGTCTGCGTGGCTACCCTGACATTGGTGTCCAGCTCGGCAAGCTTCGCAGCCTTCTCAGGCATGGACGCAAGTTCGCTTCTAACGTCTGCCAGAACCGCTGACGCCGCCTCTCGACGGGCAGCAGATCCGACTTTGTCGAGCTGAACAACTATCCATTTGTCCTTGCTGCTAGTCCAGTTCGGGTTCTTCGACTTGCTCTGCGCGGACATGTAGGTTTCCTGCATGTCTTGCAGCTTGCTCTTAGTCTCTTCGATCTGTCGATTGATGAACTGTACATCAGGATGGTTATCTAGTTTGCGTGGTTGGCCTGGGGCACCAGTTGTCCAAGCGAACTTCTGTGTCTCCAGCTTGACCAACTCGCCCTTAAGGAACTGCCAATTCGGATCACGAGAAGTCTGCTCGGCGCTGACTGTCCACTCTTGGAGACTCCTCATCTCCCTCGCGAGTGCACGTTCCGCGGCCACTGCATTCTGGTAAGCCGCTGTGCTCTGGTTGAGATCATTCTTAGCCTGAGCCAAACGCTGGACTATGGACTGGCTCTGCATATCCACAGCGACTACACCGTACTCCTCTTGCTTCGCCCTCAAAGCGTCCTGAGCAGCCACCATAGCCTTGCGCGTGCTCTCTAGTTGGCTCTCGATGAACTCACGGCTCTTACCGACGGCCGCGTTGTTGATCTCGCCGTACCTCACAATGAACTGCTTGGCAATGACATCTGCCGCAGTATAGGCGTCTTCCTGGTTGGGCAATGTCACCTTGATGACGAGGATCGTGGAATCACGGTCGGGGGCAATTTCCAATCCACCTTGGATCTCCGGCAAGGTGGATCTAAGACCCAGATCATTCAGAGTCGTGAACGCGGGCTGAAGGACGGACGGGCTCCTCGCGATTCTGGTCAAGTTGGATATCCGCAACTGTACGTCCTGGATCATCATCTGCGGATCCGGGTAGACGGAGACCCCCTCCTTGGACATGCCGCGCGACTCCATGAGCGCGACCCCGCCTGTGTAGAGCTTCGGAGTGCTTCTATCCATGGCGAAGACAGCGCCGACGCAGATTACCATCCCAAGCAGTATGAGCCAGCGTCTTCGCCTTATGATTCTGTAATAACGCCAGAATTCCACGAGTGCCTCCTAGCAACCTGAGTAGTTGCGCTTCCCTCGCTAGAACAACCCGTAGCGACGGAGATAACCAACGTTAACGATGGTAGAAAGAATTGACGAGATCCTGCCCCAGTCGGGTCTTCTGGTCTCAGGTACTATGACCACATCGCCCGGCTGCAGAGGTATATCCTGCGAGAGATCAGCTTTGTCAAACATCCTTGTGAGGTCACACTTTACCCGCTCAGGCTTAGCAGGGTCGCCACGCACGATCACAGTGTTCTTGATGGCCCCGCGTTCGTTCGGCCCACCCGCCAAGGTAATGGCGGCCGTAACAGTGGTACGGTCCTTGAGCGGAAAGATACCAGGTCTCATCACGTAACCCAGTACGTAGAACTTGTTCTCGTAGTTCTCCTGCGGGATGAAGATGATGTCGCCCTTCTCGAGCTTGTAGTTCTGCGAGAAGTCTCCCTTGAACATCTTCTTGAGGTCGATCGTGATAGACTCCTGGCCACGATGTGTGAAGGTTGCCTTCTCCAGCCAGGCGTCGCTCGTGTAGCTGCCTGCAGAGGCGATTGCATCAAAGACCGTATCGCCGTCTTTGAAGACAACCTCGCCAGGACGACCCACAGCCCCGGCTACCCGGCAGGTCGGCTGGTGGACCTTGATGATTGTTATCTGGATCTTCGCGTCGGCGATGATCCCATCCTCTTCCAGCCTTCTGGATATCTCTCGAGTAAGCTCAGCCTGAGTAAGCCCCACAGCCTGAATATCGCCGATGTACGCGATATTGACCTTTCCATCAGGCGTAACCTGAAGCTGCTGCTTGCTCAACTGTGGCTCGTTCCACACGTCCAACTGGAGGATATCCTCCTCCGCCAGGCGGTAAGTGGAATCCACGGCCGGTGGCGGCGCGGTCGTGCCCGGGTCTCCTGGATTGGTTTCCTGGGCAACCGCCAGAGGAGTGACGGCAAACACGGCGGCTGCACAGCAGACACTGAGCAGCGCCAGCGTGGTCTTCTTCACGTGTTCCCTCCTGTTCGAGCCAGATGTCGGCCCTGCAATACCAATTATTGACGAGTGAGCGTGTATCTTTAGGCTTGACACGCTCCAACGGCCTGACGGTTACGATTACGCCAAAGCCCAAAGCATAGTTCCCGCTGAGTCTATATACTTCCCCAGACAGCCCAGCAATGAAACTTCCATACGCTCATAGCCTTAGCACAGGGCAATGAAGCAGGCAACCATCAATTAATTGTCGCAGTCGATATGGCACTGTCGCCGTTGTGGCACAGATTATGCAAGCAGGATTACTGGGATATCGGCGAGCCCTCAGTTGCTCACCGCCCGGCACAACCCACACCCGTGAGGCCTCAGGAGCAATTACTTGAAACGGTTTCTTGTCTGCATGCTGCTTCTTACAGCCATCTCTGCAGCATTCCTTCCCGCGTCGTCTGGTGCCCCACTGCCTGCGCCTGCCGGGTCGTTCCTCAGAAGCCGAGCAGCTACAGCAGATGAGCTTGTTGCACAGGTGAGGGGGGACGACGCTGTCGCCGGCCTGTATGCACGCCACTTCGGCGCAGAGGTGAGCGATGTCGTCGTGCGGCTTCGGGCGCTGCGTCCGATGCTGTTGGAACACCCGGTCACTGTCCGGTACTATTTCGTGGACACCAAAGGCAATATACTGAGCAAGGTAGTCACTCTCCCACGTTCGACCGCTGTGTTCGCCTCTGGTGATGGCGTACCAGTGCTATCCTGGCCGTACGGCAATCCTATTGGTGCGTCGATCGAACCGCCGCTTAGGGCAAAGGACGCAGCACGGGTGGATGCGGATTCCGTGTCCCGGACCTCGGACAGCCTTCCAGGCATCATATCGGCGCCGGCCGCTGGCGCAAACGGTCTGGCGACGTCCCCTGATGGTCAACTCAATGCCCCCATCACGGCGGATCCAGTGGCCATGGTCACTATGCCGAATCCGGCCCTTAGCAGGCCGGGCGGACCCGATAGTATCCAGTCCTCCGGCCTGAACGGCAGATTGCTTGCGGGAATCGGCGGAGCTGCGGGAGCTTTGGGAGCATTGGCGATGCTAAGCTCAGCAAATGGCGGATCGGGTTTGATAGAGAATGCAGGCCCCAATCCTGTTCCTGAGCCGCAAGGGCTGATTGCGCTCGGGCTGGGGATGACAGGATTCGGTCTGCTTCGCTGGCGCAGGCGAAGGTAGCCCCTAGGCCCCGACTCCGGAAGTCTCGCGCTCGATCGGGCCTTCAGCGGAAAGCCTGACCGACAGCAGTTTGCTGACGCCCGGCTCCTGCATGGTAACGCCGTAGAGGTTCTTGGCTGCCTCCATTGTGGCACGATTGTGGGTCACTACCACGAACTGCGAGTGGGCTGAGAACTCCTTGAGCACGTCGGCGAAACGCTCGACGTTGCTCTCATCAAGTGGCGCATCGACCTCGTCCATCACGACAAACGGGCTTGGCTTGATCATAAGAAGCGAGAAGATAAGCGCTGTTGCAGTGAGGGCCCTCTCACCTCCGGACAGCAGCGCCATGTCCTGCATCTTCTTGCCTGGCGGCTGCACGGCAACGTCCACCCCGGTCTGAAGCAAATCGTTTGGGTCGGTGAGTGCCAGCCGGGTCGTCCCGCCGCCAAAAAGGCGCTTGAACATCAAGTCGAAGTTCCCGGCGGCGGCATTGAACGTGTCCATGAAGAGCGAGCGGGTGTTGAGGTCAATCTCATGGATGGCTTCGTTCACCTGAGCCTTGGCGCTCTCCAAATCCGTCCGCTGCTCAGTCAGGAAGTCCCAACGCTCTTTGATGCGTTCGTACTCCTGAATCGCGCCGGTGTTCACCGAGCCCATCTCCTTGATCTCGCGCCGAAGCCTGGCGACTTCGCTCACAGCTCCTCGTTCGATCTCGATATCTTCCTCGGGCCACTCCATAGCCTGCTCGTAGCCGAGCTCGTACTCCTGCAGGAGACGGTCGGAGATCTGGTTGATCTGCACCTCGAGCCGCGCCTCTCGAACGTCGGCCTCGTGAGTCTCGTCGGCGAGGCGGTTTCGTGTGGTACTAACCTCACGAAGCTGCGAATCCACCTCTGAGGCTCGCTGAGACACTTCTGTGCGCGAGGTGGTGAGGGCATCAAGACTCTTCTCAGCAGCAGTGAGCAGTTCACGCTGCTTGCCGATCTCGCCGGCAACAGACTCGCGTTCCGAGGACAACGCATCCATCTCGCTGGCTGCGCCATCCAGTTGGGAGGTTCGGGTGGTCAAGCTGACCTTCAGCTCGTCGATGGCTCTGTGCGCGTCTCGGATGGCGTTCCGGCCTGCGGTGTTACGCTCCACACAGGCCGCGAGTTCGACATTCAGACGCATCAGATCGTTGCGGGCGGCGGCTAACTCGGCTTGCAGCTTCTCGATATCCTGCTCGGCCCCTGCGACCTCTTTGTCCAGGTCGGTGTTCTCGCGTCCTGCAGTGTTCAGCTCTTGCTCGAGGTTGGCCACGTTCTCGGCTTCACGCGCACGCAGGTTCTCCGATTCCTCTCGCTCCAGGCGAACCAGATCGATCTGCTTACCGATGCGCTGGACGTCCTGCGCGGCGAAGTC
>CAZFYZ010000121.1:7934-10436 GCA_964523735.1 uncultured bacterium
CCGGGGCTTGGGTGTGCGATCTTCCAGGGGCGCTCGCTTCTGCGACGGTGTTCGGCAAGTGCTATCCGGGCCTCGGAGAGCTGCTTCTCGGCCGACTCGCCAGCAATAGTAAGATCAGAGATCGTAGACTCGATCTTCGCACATTCAGCCTCGACTTTGGCAATCTGCGACTGCAGCGACTTGACTTCGCGGCCGAGCACATCGATCTCCTGCTTGCGAACGAGCAGAGCGGGTCCCCTACCCTTCTGAGTGCCACCGCTGATGGCGCCACTGGGGACGATCAACTCACCCTCGAGCGTCACAATCTTGTTCCAGCCATCAAGAGACCGTGATAGCTCGACGGCATCGTCAATGGTCTCCGCGACGACTGTCCTCCCGAGCAAGGTCTCGACAGCAAGCGTGTACTTCGGGTCGAATTGTACGCGCTCTGAGGCTATGCCCAGCAGTCCGCGCGGGTTGCGGCCCCCACCCGTCACCTCGTGAGGGCTCTTGCGGATGCCATCAAGCGGCAGGAAAGTCGCCCTGCCCGCCCGATTCTCCTTGAGGAAAGCAATCGCTTCTTTCGCCTGATCGATGGTATCGGCGATGATATCCTGAACGCTTGCGCCGAGAGCTGTCTCTATCGCGACCTCGTAGCCCTCCGGGACTGTCAAGACATCTGCGACTACAGCGAACTCGCCCTTGATCTTAGCAGCCTTACGAGCGGCCATTACATTGCGAACACCCTCGAAGAATCCCTCGTGGGCGTCCGCCATCTCCTTGAGCGTGCCAAGGCGAGAAGCCCGGGCAGCTATATCACGCGAAACCCCTGCGTGCTTGGATTGGAGGTCGGAGGATTGCTTCGCAGCCGCCTGACGATCTGTGTTAAGCTTTGCAATCTGAGCCTCCAATTCGGCGATACGGGCCTTGGATGTCTCGGACTCTTTGGTCGCAGCCTCACCGCGAGCCTTGGCATCCCTTACCTGCGTTTCGAGCTCGACTATCTCTTTCTCGTGCTTGGCAATCGCCGAGGCAAGCTGAGTCACGCGCTCCTGTGAGTTCTGAAGGGCGTTGCGCTTGGCGGCTAGTTCTTTGGCCAGCTCAAGGAAGTCGGCCTTGCGGCTGTTCACGAGACGCGAAGCTTCCTCATAACGCGCCTGCAGCTTCTCGATGTGACCTGTCGCTTCAGTGACGGCCAGTTTAGCGACGGATTCCGAATCTATGCCCGACTTCTCTTCAGACTCAAGCCGAGCGATTCGCTCCTCGGCCTCTTTGATCTTGCGATCCAGGTCGGTGATATCATCGCCCGCATGTTGGCGGGTCGAGTCGGCTGTCTTCATACGCTCTTCTATCAGCGCGCTCTTGCTCTCCAGGCGCTGCACGTTAGAGGATAGCGATTGTTGGACCCGGCGGGCTTCCTCGAGCTGCTCCTCGAGCCTGGCGAGTTCAGCGCCGAGCTTCTCCTTCTGCGAGTCGAGGTCGGCGAGGCGAACGTCGAACTGTTCGATCCGCTCCCCTGCTCCACTCTTGGCGTCGCGGACTTCAGCCAGCTGCGCGGTGAACCTCTTGAGATCGCGAATGAGAAGGCCGATCTCGATGTCCCACAGCCTCGACTGCAGCTCATTGAAGCGCTTGGCTTGCTCGGCCTGCTCGGCTAGTGGCTCTAGCTGACCACTGATCTCCGACATGATGTCGCAGACCCGGCGGAGGTTTGCATCAGTACGTTCGAGCTTGCGCACCGCCTCTTCGCGTCGATAGCGATACTTCTTGATGCCCGCGGCCTCCTCAAAAAGCTCACGGCGATCCTCAGCCTTAGCCGACAGGACGGCGTCGATCTCGCCTTGAGTCACAAATGAGTACGCCTCGCGTCCGATGCCGGTGTCCAGGAACAACTCGTAGATGTCCTTGAGGCGGCAGCGGGTCTTGTTGATGAAGTACTCGCCTTCGCCAGACCGGAACGCGCGCCGGGTAACGGTTACTTCATTGAAGTCAAGCGGAAGAGTGCCGCAGGAGTTATCGAGCGTGAGAGAGACATCCGCCATCCCCAGAGCCTTGCGCTTCTCGCTGCCGCTGAAGATCACGTCAGTCGCTCGCTGCCCCCTCAGGTTGCGAACGTTGGATTCGCCCAAGACCCACAGCAAGGCATCAGCAATGTTGCTCTTGCCCGAGCCATTGGGCCCGACAATCGCGGTGATGCCGTCGCTCATGTCTATCGCGGTCTTCTCCGCGAATGTCTTGAAGCCCAGGAGTTCGAGTCGTTTTATGTACATACGCTACTTTGTTTCCGTCCCCTATGCGGCGGGTCTCGCCCTCTGGTCTGCCCACACTCTCAGTGCTGCGATCTGCTCGGCCATAGTGACCGAGATAGGCACGCTTTCGCGGAGCGACTTCATGATCAGTTCGTTTGTGAGTTCCGTTCCGGCGGCGTACGCCGCGAAGAGGGCGCTGACGATGGCCTGCTCGATCTCGGCGCCGCTGAAGCCCTCGGCCGCTTGGGCCAAGGTATCAATGGCAAAGTCTTCA
>CAZFYZ010000122.1:0-9739 GCA_964523735.1 uncultured bacterium
TTGCAGCAGTTCTCGTACCGGTATCCTGGACGGTTGTTGATCATGTAGTCTTGAATATACAGGAAGTTGGTGATGCCTTCGTACGTTTGCGGAATGGGATCCATTGGCGCAGTGTACCTATCAGTCCGCCATATGTCGAACCAGCCATTGTCATACCTGGTTAGTACTGCCTCCAGCTCCAAATCTCTTCCGGCAATCGTTGTCAGGTCGCAATCATTGTAGGTCCCGCCCATGTACAGGGAGGCTTTCAGACCGGCCTTGTGCGCCTTGCTCGCCATGTCGAAACCGTTGGGCCACGCCGCCGGCCGGAACTGCCAATCCCGGTTCGTATACCAACCCAAACCTGTACCGTCCCAGAAATCCATCTTCACGCATTCTGCGCCAACTTCGGCGAGGTGGTCGTAGGCACTTTGGGGAGTGTTGCCCGTTACGCCTGAACTGCCGTTACCTCCAATTTCCGACATGCACACCTGAACCCACGGTTCATCTGTGTTATCGTGCAGGCTCCGAACAACCTTGTGGTTCCAGAACCATCGTTTGAAGCGGTTGCTGCCGTCGTCGATGTCGCCATTGTAGGTGCCGTAGTACACAGTGGGAATGGCAAAGACACCGCCCTTGGACCGGGTGACATCCTCCGAAAACGGATGGACTGAAGCGGTCATTCGCAGCGGGTCCGCCTCGGACGAGACTTTGAAGCCGCCCACTTCCCATTCAAAGCCAAGATACGCCCCGTGCGTGGCTCCAACTCCCAGCATGATGAAGGGGATAATCTCGGTGTTGGTGCTGAACTGCGCGTTCGGACCGATCACATCCTCGTGCACCTTTCCAATACCGACTGGAGTCTTATCGCTGCGATGCAGGGTCACCGGGGCGTTCGCCGCAAGCTTAATCTCAGCGGCAACAATGGCAGGGCTAAAGGTAACAGCGCCTTCCGATTTGTTCTCGATGATCACCTCATTCTCCACCGGTCCCGGACCAGGCACAGCCCGCCAGATAGATTTCATCTCCAGTGACGGATCAGCGCACGTGAACCGCAGGGTCAGTTGGTGTCCTTTCTTTCTGTCCTCAGTCGCGTCACGAAACTCCCACTTCACCGGGTGGTAATCGGTTCCGATCTGGATGCCAGGCATAGGCACTGGCGAAGGATTGGGAGTCCAGTTCCATCTCTGTCTTGGGTTGCGCAGACTGACGATAGAGATGGGGTTGTCTGTGGATTTCGACACCTTGATCGTTAGCTGCGTATCACTGGTTGACAAAGTCCATGTGGCTGGCGGCTTGGCTGCCTGGGCGTTCGCCGCGAAATTCCCTGCCATCACAGTTGTGAGGCATCCGAGTAAGGCAATCATCTTCACTGTATTCCTCTCTTTCTTAGGTGCAATACTCCTTAGTCTACTAGCCTATACGTAAACAGCGCGGCCCCGTTAGCGCCGATAAACACGCTGAAACCAGTCTGCATTAGTTCGCGACCAGTCTTGGTACAGTTCCAACCCGTGCTGAGATTGGTCAACATGTAACTGGCGCTCGGGATCAACCCCCGCAGTTTGTAGCTCATGCCGGCGGTGGGGCTCAACGGCCGCCGGAACACTTCCAGCAGCCCCTTTCCAAGATCGGGACGGTCGAATTGCCATGCTTCCCAGGCACTCTCATCGGTCGTGTATGGTGTCAGAGGATAGAAGTCCCCAGTGTACATATCCCTGACGGACTTGAGCTTGTTGATCATCTGGGTGCACGGCAACCAGATAGTTGGGTCGTTATAGAAATCGAATAACACGACGTTGTGGCTTCCGGCGTAGCTCCACCACTTGTAGGGATCGAGCGAGTTCTCCCCGACTCCCGTTATCGGCAACCAGTATGAAAGTCCGTGAGTCATACACTGCCCGGCGCTGTAGGGCTCAATGACACCGTAGTCGCTCCGCCAAAGAGCAAGCGATCGCTTGATCAGTTCGATGTCCAGCCTCGTCCCGCCGCTCGCGCAGTTGTCGATCAGCAGGTTGGGGTAGGTCGTGAGCAGGTAATCCCAGAAGCTGTAGAGCCCGGTTATATACTTGATCTCGTTCGCCCCCTGCCTGTCTGATGCGTCGGCGTTTCTCCAATAGGAGAGCGGCTGTATATTGAAGTCATTTCGGTAGATATCGACACCGATGCTGCCGATCATGCCTCCGATGTTGGTCTTGACCCAGTTTAGTGCCTCCGGATTGCCCAGGTTCAGCAATCCACCACCCGACCCGCCGTATATCCAGGCCGGATGATTGACGGCGAGCCACGTACCCGCTGCCACACGCTCAGGCTCAAACCACAGCAGGAACTTATAGCCTTTGGCGTGCGCTTCATCGGCGACCGGTTTCATGCCGTTGGGGTAGCGCGCGGGGTCGGGAGTCCACGTGCCCACATTGACCCAGTTTCCGTTACATGGATACCAGCCGGCGTCAATCCACCAAGTGTCTATTGGGAGAGCATGGGCGGCACAGTTGTCGATACCCTGGATCATATTCGCCTGCGTGGTTGCCGCGTAAGGCACTGACGCGCTCGGAGCAGCAGCTATCGGCGGCGTGACAAGTTCGCCTCCGGGCCTCGGCGTGTAATGGTCGAGGATTAGACGCCGCAGTTGGTTCTGGCCGTGAATGCGGTCAGGACCGCTCCAGAACAGCAGGAGAGTGGACGGCGTGCGCATCGACTCGCCTGGATATAGCCTCAGATGCGTGCGCTCCATCCCCGATTGAACGTTGACCGTGTCGCCGATCCGGGCAAACGTCGCCGCCCATTGCCCCGACCAACCCACCGCGATCACAACCCCGCTGGTATCGAACTTGGCCAGATTGAAGAACGGCAGGGTGTTCTCAGACGACCGCCCGGCGTGCGGCTTGAAAGTGGCGCTCGCTCCGTCGCCAAGGACCGTCTCACGAGGCTGAAAATCAGTGACCACATGCGCACTTCCGTCGGCGTAATAGAGCGTGGCGTCCGAAGCGCCCGAACCGACAGCCAAGTTCGCATTCAGCGATTGTATGTTTTCAATAATCGATGAGTTGGACTTCCCAATGTTGTCGAAGAACAGTGTCCAATCCACTGCCGGATAATCGCTGTAGACAGTCGCGACGCATCGCACTTGGAGCTGACCCGCAGGGTCCGTATATGTGATAGTGCGCTCGGTGCGGTTGGCGTCTATCTCCCTAACACTGTAGCTCTGGAGCCAACCAGCCAAGAGCAACGCCGACGGCTGTTCCGCGTAGGTGAATGAGAACGGGCGGCTCGACGAGTCAGGTCCCAAGAGGGAATCAATCCACCAGTTCGCCATAGCCATCGCATCGCCGTTCGAAATGGCGGGCTGGAGATCGGCATCGCCTCGGGGACGAACAGCCCGCACAACCATCGAGTCGACCGCAGCCATAGCTGCAACCCCTGTCACCGCCACGAACTGGCCAGGCACAATCTCCGTGGATATCGGGTCGGCAGGGCCTGTCAGCAATACCCTGACGCCCTGCTGGCCGGTCCCGTCGCGAAGTTCGCTGCCGTTATCCACATATATGTAGCTTCCATTGGGGGCGCGGTAACTCACGGTGCCGAAGATGCGGACAAGCAAGCCCGTCACATCGGGACCCTTGCCTAGCGCGAGAGCCTTGCCGGGCATGCCCAGCGGAGTGATCTCATCGGCGGAGGCTCTGCTGGTGATTGTCGCGCCGCATATGCACCTCTCCCCGTCCACCGTGGCGACGGTACCGATCAGGCTCACCGCGTCACCAACCGCTACGGAAGCGGAAGACATCACCTTGATACCCGATGTGCGCAATGGATCTTCGACATAGAAGAATCCGTTGAACTTACCGGTTACCACGGCAGAGCCGGAGAGACTGACGCTCGTTGAGTCCTGCTGTTCCTTGACCTCCCTAATGCTGCCGGCGTTGATGGGAGGCGTGGTGTGGGCTATGCTTGCTTCAATACCCGAACCATCATAGTAGTAGTCGTTACCTCCGTATCCGACCACAAAGGCAATGGTATCGTTCTCCGCAACCTGCACGACAGTTGAGAACGTCTGCTCAGGAGCAGTCCCACTCCTGTCAGTGTAGTTGTTGGCCGAGCATCCGTAGAAACCCGAGACGTAGCCGTCGTAGATCGAAACGCCGTTCTTGAGAACGTGCGGGTCAACTGTACAGTTACCCGTGTTGTCCTGGCCCGTGAACTTGGCGCTGATCAAGACGTAACCATTCACAGGTGATGTCCAGCGGGCAACCGGCATCTCGTTATTTGGCCCAGGCTGCCAGAAGATCTTCCCTGCCTCTATCACATTTGTACCGCCGATAAAGAGGCTGCTCGTCGTGTTCTTTACGAAAATGCCCGAGAACCCGTCACTAGATGGATTCGTGGTACCCGTCCATTGAGGAAACCCAGGCTGCCAATCGCCGTTTGTGTCGTATGGTGTCAGTGTTCCACCAAAAGACAACAGGTAGCCCAGGGTCCATACGCCGTTTGGGTTCTGGCTTGGAGAGAAGTCCGCGGCTACGTCCCAGCTTTGCGCAAGAGCAGGCGCCGAAGGAAGAATCAAGCCAATAGGCAACGCAAGCAAACCCACAAGTACTACGTGCCTTGACTGATTCATACTGCATCCCCTTTCCCTTTCGCAGTCTCCCCAAGTCTGGCTGCCTCTGGCCCTTGAGCACAAGCGAGGCTGAGGCTAATTCCGCAGGACAAGAACCCCGCTATGATCGTCATAGCTAACCCAGCAAGGAAGCCTCCGGACGTCGTCAGCAGTTTCCTGAGCGCTTCTTCTTGCCCAAACCCACTCTACTGCTGTCTATATGTGAGACACTTCGATCCTCGGGCCGGAGCCGACACAGGCAGACCTGACTGCATGAGCTGACTACCGGCCTGCACAACGGGGTTTTCCGGGTTGTCTATATCGGTAATTACATAGGTGGCCGTTGGCACTAAGCCACGCAGTGTCAGAACCGTCGATGACAGACTTGAGTCCGGGCGGCGGAACGCCTGGATCACACCCTCACCAAGATCGGAGCGGTTATACTGCCACGCAATCCAGACGTTACTGGCGGTCGAATATGATGTCAGCGCATAGAAGTCGCCGGTGAACAAGTGTCGGATTGACTTGAGCTGATTGATGAACGTAATCGCTGGCGCGTAGTAAGATGGGTAGACGTTGTACCAGTTAAGCGGCAGCACTACGTGACTCCCGGAGCCGCTCCACAATGTATAAGGGTCGGTTTCAAGCGACCCCATACCCGTCATTGGCAGCCAAAATGAAAGACCATAGGTTGCGCATTGTTCGCCCACTGGTTCCCAGCAGTAGTCGCTTCTCCACAAGGGCAGTGACCGTCTCAGTGTTTCGATGTCGATCCTTCGCCCCCCGCTCGCGCAGTTGTCTATAAGCAGATTCGGGAACCTGGCAAGCAGATAATCCCAGAAATCGTATAGTCCCGTTATGTGCTTGATCTCGTTCATTCCCTGTCTATCGGAAGCATCGTTGTCACGCCAACTGGGGAGTGGACCGCTTCCGTTCTGGTCCTGTCTATATATGTCGATTCCGATGTCGCCGATCATGTTGCCTATAGTGGACTTCACCCAGGCAAGCGCATCAGGATTGCCCAGGTTCAGGTAGTTGAACTGCCCGCTTGGAGAGCCTCCGAACAGCCAGTCAGGATGATTGTTGGCAAGCCACGTGCCAGCAGCACGTTCCGGCTCGAACCAAAGCATAAACTTGTAGCCAGTGGCGTGAGCCATGTCAGCGACAGGCTTCATACCGTTCGGATAACGCGCTGGATCCGGCCACCAATTGCCTGTGTTGAGCCAGGCGCTGCCGCACTCATACCATCCGGCGTCGATCCACCACGTGTCTATGGGTAAGCCGTAGGTGCGGCAATTGACGATGCACTGGATCATGTTCGCCTGGGTGCTGGATTCTAGAGGTATCACCCCCGTCGGCGCGGCAGCAATCGGCGGAACGACCGGTTGGTTGCCGGGAGTCGGCGTGTAGTGGGCGAGCACAAGTTGCCTGAACAGATTGTGCCCGCGCATGCGGTCTTCGCCATTCCAGAAGAGAAGCACTGTCGATGGTGTACGAATGCTCTCCCCCGGATACAGCCTCAGGTGAGTGAGTTCCATGCCGGCCTGGGCATTGACCGTGTTGTCCGTTCGAGTAAAGGTTGCAGCCCACTGACCCGTCCAACCAACTGCCATCATGACGCCGCTGTCACTAAACTTCGCCAGATTAAAGAACGGCAGCACGCCATCCGACGAACGGCCACCGACGGGCGCGAAGCGCATGCTGGCCCCACTGCCGATCACGGCCTCGCGAGGGTGGAAATCGGTGACAGCGCACGTGCTGCCGTCAGAGTAGTAGAGCTTGGTTCCGTTGTAGCTCGTGCTCGCGGCGAAACTTGTGTTCATCGCCTGGATGTTCTCCAGGATCCTGGTGTTCGTTGAGCCGATGTTATCGAAGTACACCGTCCAATCGACCGCCGGGAAGTCACTGTAGACTGTCGCAACGCAGCGAACTCTCAGCCGACCGGCGGGGTCGGTGAAGGCGATGGTGCGCTTAGTCCTGTTCGCGTCGATCAACTCTTCTTTGTAGGTCCTCGGCCAACTTGCGAGGAACGAAGACGAGGGCACGCCGTTGTACGTGAACGAGAACGGCGTACTGGACCGGTTCTCCCCAAGATTTGAGCCGATCCACAAGTCTGCGGTCGCCCTCTCATTCATTGGAGGCACCAAGTTCGGCAAGTCAGAATTTGCCCGAGGACGAATCGCCCGCACCGTCAGCGAGCCGTCCTTCGCAAGCCCCGCAATCCCGGTGACCTTCACGAACTGACCAGGTATAAGCTCATTGGAGATCGGATAGGCAAGGCCGTTCAGCACCACTCGAACACCCTTGTGGCCTGTCCCGTCTTGAAGACCTGTCCCGTCGTCCACATACACGTAGCTGCCGTCAGGGGCCAGGTAGGTTATCTCGCCGAACGTGCGAACCAACAGGCCTGTGGTATCGAGTCCAACCCCGGGCCTCAGCGCCTTGTTCGACATGCCCAGAGCACCTATCTCCAAGCCGGACTCCTGGCTGGTGATCGCAGTTGCGTTTATGCACTGCTCCCCGTTTGAGTCGGTTCCTATAGCGCCTGTCAGGGTGATTCTGTCCCCGGCGGTCACAGCCGGCAGCCCTGATGACGGAACCACTTTGATGCCGCACATCCTTCCAGGCTCCTCGATGTAGTAGCTGCCGTCGGTGAACGTGCCTGAGGTAACGGTAACAACCTCTGCCGAGGTCAATACCACGCCTGCCCCTGTCGCCAGGCCCTTGATCTCGCCAATGCTGTCACTGGTGGTAAGGGTGGTCTGAGCCACGCTTGCTTCCAGACCGGCGCCGTCATAGCCGTAACCGTTGCCTCCGTGTCCGAGTGCAAAGTCGATGGTGTCGTTCACTTCAACCTGCACGATAGCTGCGAAGGTCTGCTCAGGAGAAGACCCCGTCCTGTCAGTGTAGTTGCTGGCTGAGCTTCCGTAGAAGCCCGAGACATAGCCATCGTAGATCGAGACGCCGTTCTTAAGAACGTGCGGATCAACTGTACAACCCCCAGTGTTGTCCTGTCCCGTGAACTTGGCGTTGATCAACACCTGTCCATTCACCGGCGATGTCCAGCGGGCTGTCGGCATCTCGTTATTCGCCCCAGGCTGCCAGAAGAGCTTGCCCGGCTCTATCACATTTGTAGCGTTGGTCCTAAGATAGTCCGACATGTTTCTTATGAATATACCACCGTAGGATCCGTCACCATACACCCATAGTCGAAGCCCAGGCTCAAGCTGTGCCTCGCCGGCTGTCCCGTATACTGCAAGCGTCCCACCAAATGACGTCAGGTAGCCCAAGGTCCATACGCCGTTTGGGTTCTGGCTGGAAGAGAAGTCAGAAGATACGTCCCAGCTACTCGCAAGAACAGGCGCGGCAGCAGGAATCAAGCCAATAGTCAACCAAAGCAGGCCGACAAGCATTACGTCCCGCAGATGTTTCATATCGTTTCCGTTTCTCATTTCCAGCCTCCCCGAGTCCGGCTGTGTCTATGGCTCCAGCGCCAACGACCACGTCCACGTATTCTGTGATACTGCTTTGGCCCTCTTTGCTTCTGTGTCCGCAATGCACAAGTCCATCTTGTTCAGCAGAGCCTTTGCTTCCCGATTGGTTTCCGCTGGTAGGGGCAAGAACTGCAGTCCACGCCACTTGGTGAAATACAGGTCTTCCTGATCCCTGGCCAAAGCATCCACCTGAGCGGAGAGCTTCGTCCACGGCCCAGTATAGGTCGATAGGTCAATTCCCTTGGCCAGACTGTCAGCAGAGAATTTGCCGACCTCCATCCCCTGCACATTCAACTTCCATGTGCCCGGCTTCAGACCAGTGATCTTGAACTTGTAGGCATTCATCTCCGTCAGGAACGGCGCGTACTTCACAATGTCTGCAACATCCAGGTAGAAATACGCAGGCAGTGCGTCATCCTTACGAACAAACGAGACGGCATCTGGCCTGATACGCAGCTTGTTGACTGTGCAGCGGTCTGGCACTACGGCGGACTTAGCGGCGTCAATCTCAAGACTGGACGGAGTCACCTGGCAACCAAGGGCATTGATAAACCCGTACGCCATCACCGCGTGACCCGAGTAGCCGGGGTGGATACCGTCCGGGATCATGTAGAACTGAGGGTCTGCCGCCTTCCCTTTGTTCTGTGTCTGGAGCATCAAGGAGTAAAGATCGTAGACGGGAACGCGTTCCCTTGCCGCCAGGCTCTTTACGTCGTCCGCGAGTACCGCGAGGTTATCATTGTAAGCCTTGTAGGGGTAACCGAAGCCACTCCTGGACGTATCCGCGCAGCCGGGAGCCAGCAGCACCACTTTCACTCCGGCATTCTTCAGGTCGGAGACCAGGCCGCTCATGCCCGCCGTAAACGCGTCACGGTTCTCCTTGGTAAGCGGCTGATAGCGCCCGTCGTTCATACCGTAGCAGATGGTCACGACCTGTGGTTTGAGACTGAGCACATCCCGTTGAAGGCGGGCGCGTCCACCTGGAGCAGTATCGCCGCCCCATCCCGCATTGCGAAATGTCACATCGGCGTTGGGGTAACGCAGGGCTATGTAGCCCATGACATACCGACTGTATGCTCTCTGTTCGGTGATGCTGTCCCCCAGAAATACAATCCTGTCCCCATTTCTGAAGACTGGTTCGCTCAGAGCAACCTGTGGCGTACATACCAATCCAGCAAGCGCCACTGCCACAGCCAATGTAACTTTTGAAATGGTTCGATTCACTGTTCTTCTTCCTCCAGGAACGACGTTCGAATGGCACGATAGGCCTGGTGCATCCCAGCCGTGCGTCGACGTTGGCCATCACGGGTGAGATAGATTCCCAGCTACCTGGCGATGACGGTACAGGGAGCGCCGTCTATTCCCCGTATCATAAGCGGCAGGGCCATGACCTCCGTTATGCCGGAAATGTCGTAGTCGAGGTTGAGATCCTCAAGAACGAGGAACTTCCTCTCACCCGTAAGCAAAGCTTGGTGGGCCCGCACACCCTCATCGGGTCCAAGTGTCGACGCCAGCGAAATGAAATCCAAGCCCAGGCAGCGCAGATCCGGGAAACTGCTGGCCAGATACGAAGCTCCTTCCGCAGAAAAGCCGGGGTTGCGGAGCCGGTACCGGCTCGGGTCAGTCGCCCGGTACCTGGCGAATCCTGTGCGGATCAGCAGTATATCTGCCCTAG
>CAZFYZ010000122.1:9749-10317 GCA_964523735.1 uncultured bacterium
AGATCGCCAGATGTCGGGAGCCGACCAGTTCTCCGTCCGATAGCGGAATATGGAGGACAAGCGGCTGGGTAAAACAGAACTCATTGACATCGAAGTCCGTTACCGAATAGCCATTCGCGGCGAAATGCGCTGGAGTGTCCATATGCGAACCGGCATGGTTGCAGATCGTCAGGTCCGCGATATTACACACACCTCCATTGCTGATGGACGATCTGGCGCGCCTGACCAAGGCAGGGAGTCCCGGTGCAACCGGGTCGTCTTCGGCCACATCATATGAAAGCCGCAACCACTTGCGCATGCTGCTACTTGCTGATCCTCTTGTACTCGATCACCAGTGAACCCGGGCACTCCCTTATCTCCGCGCTCAATCTCAAGAGCTTGGAACCCTTCATCGTCACGGGCGCGGATCGTTTGTACGTGTGCGATTGAGTGATCTGGTAGTTGGCCTTCGGGTCGATGTCACGTAGTCCTGATAGACTGAACGCGGAAAATGCGGACTTGTGCCTTCGGAACAGCATTACCATGCCATCCTGGTCCTTCGGCCTGTGAAGTTGCGTGACGCACCAGT
>CAZFYZ010000123.1:0-468 GCA_964523735.1 uncultured bacterium
CTGCTTTTCTGCAGGGGCCGCAACAAACGCCGAAAAGCAGATTTCTCATTGCATTCGAAATGACAGAGATAGAAGCCGTTTCCATGGGCGGACGCTCTCGAAGCATCCGCCCTTTCTTTATGCTAGAATAGGCTCATGCGGTGTTTCGGGATTTCGGTGTTGCAGTGGGTCGGCCCTAATGACCGCGTCGGGGACATCACTTGGCATATGATCGTGCAAGACCCAAATCCCGAAACAACCTGGCGGCGCGGTTTGTGCTAGAATAGGCTCATGCGCATTCTAGGACTCGACCCTGGCACGGCTACAACAGGCTACGGCGTCGTCGATCGTGTTTCGACCAAGCCCGTGCTTGTGGACTACGGCGCAATCCGCACGAGCCCCAAAGAGTCCGCCGCCGAGCGCCTCGTCGAGATCCACATCCGTCTGACCGAGCTGATCGAGAAGTATCGCCCGGATGTGATCGTGATG
>CAZFYZ010000123.1:478-10280 GCA_964523735.1 uncultured bacterium
AGTCGAGTACACGCCCATGGAAGTCAAACAGGCCGTTGTTGGCTATGGCGGCGCGGAGAAGAAGCAGATCCAGTACATGGTCCAGCGCATCCTCGATCTCAAAGAGATCCCCAAACCCGACGACGCCGCCGACGCCCTCGCCCTCTGCATCTGCCACGCGCATTCGGAGAAGATCCGCTCGCTGTAGGCAAGGACCTCAGGTCTGCGGGCATTGTCATTTCGAACGCAGTGAGAAATCTGATTTCCCGATCGTCCTGCACGTCGCGTGCTGGACGGGCGTCCCGGGGACATCCATGTCCCCACCAGCGATGCCGGTTAGCGTCCGGGCAGCTGGCAGGTGACAGCCGTCAGACTCCCACCGAAGTCCGTAACATAGACCCGCCTGCCATCGCACGCAACCGATGACATCACATAGAGCTGCGGGGAGGCCTGATACTGCCAGATGATCTTGCCTGAGTCAACGGCAATGGCTGAGACAAGGCCCAGCCCGCTGACGACGTACACCGTACCATCCTTCTCCACTGGCGCGGCGGCGATGTGGCCCATCTTGCACGGAGTGGCCCAGATCGACTTACTGGAGGAATCAATCTTCTCCAGGTTGCCGTCCGTCCTGCGGAGGTAGACGAACCTGCCGTCTTCGGAGATGCCGGCCGCGGAGATGCCCTTGCGGGTGTCGATGCGCTCGCCGGTGTCAGCGTTGAAGACGGTGAGCATGTAGTTCCGGTCAGCAACAAAGACCTTGCCATCGGCGACGACCGGCCCTGAGTCGGCTGGGCTGTAGTACCTGGCCGCTTTCTGGACACGACTTCCCTCGCCGATCCGCTTCCAGACTAGCTGCCCGTCAGCGGCATTGACGCATCTGACGTAGCCATCCCACGCGCCGTAGTAGACCCGGCCATTGTAAGCGAATGGCTTAGACTCGATGGTGTAGGTGGCGTCCTCATTCACCCATACCTGCTGACCGTTGACCGGATCGAGCGCGTAGAGCTTGCCGTTGTTGCAGCCGAAGACGATCTTGCCATCAGCTATCACGGGGCTCGAGTAGACCGCGTCACCTGCAGCGAACTCCCACAGCTTCTGGCCAGTGGTTGTGTAAGCGATCACCAGCCCGAGGCCGTTGGCGACTATCACCCTGCCATCGACTACGAGCGGCTGCGCCACAATCTCCGCGCCGGTATCGACCGACCACCGCTCCTTGCCATCGATCGTGTAGAGCGCACGCAGACGGCCATCATTCGCGCCAACATAGATGAAGCCGCGATGGACGGTTGGCGTGCACTTGCTTGATGCCGCGAGATAAGCGCGCCACGCGGCAGGGCCCTCAGGCAGCTGATAGACGAACTCGGTGCTGCGGGTGTAGTGCTTGCCGCCGGCTTCGAAATCGACCTGCAGGTAATGCGCTCCGGACACCAAGTCGCCCATTTCGACTGCCGCGGTCCCTGCCCATCCGCCGTCAGATCTGGCCAGATTCAGCTCGCCATTCAAGACGCCATCGATTGTGTAGGTCGCCTTCTGCACATCTTCCTGAGTCCGAATGGTTGCTGAGACTGCAAGCGGCGATGGGGACTCGGCGCGAGCCTTAGGCTCAGTGATCTCGACCACGGGATAGGGGCACGCTAGGGGAAGCGACTTCTCGAGGATCTGCAGGCCGGACTCCGGATTCCCGCCCGCGCGGTAGGTGACACGCACCTTGCCACCGGCCACGGTGACTAGTGTCAGTCCCGGCACGGGGCCATTGGCAGAGCCGCCGGTGATCTGATCGATTCCACCGTAGGGGTGCGGCGCGAACCCATGCGAGTGGCCGGACAACATGAGCACTGTGTTGCGCTCGCGCAGGAGGTCGAGCAGCCGGTCGTTGTCGTAGCGACCCGCGAACTCACTGCCCCCCATCGGATGGTGGAAGAAGACGAAGACCGGCGTCTCGGGGCTGACCTTCTCCAGGTCCTTGCGCACGAACTCGATCTGCTCCTGGCCAATGCTCGGGCGCGGGTCCTGGATCGTGGCCGTGCAGATGCCGATGAAGTGGCAGCCGAACCGGTCGAACGAGTAGCACGGCGCAACGCCGGTATCTCGAAGTGCCTTCACCTGAGCGCGCCAGGTGTTGTCGTGATTGCCGAGCTGATGATAGACGGGCAGCGTGCATCCGCTCAGGTAGGACAGGTACTCCTCCCACCAGCCATGGCCCCCGCCGAACTCCGTCAGATCGCCTGTCGCGATCACAAAGCTCGGCTTAGGTCCGGGCCTGTCAGCAGACACGAACTCGGGAATCCTCGCCAGCACCCCCGGGCTGGTCTTGCTCGGCGTGTGAACATCGGTCACCTGGATGAAAGCAAAGTCCTGAACGATGGCCGATGCTGATGCCGCAGCCAGGAGAAGAAGCAGAGTCGCAAAGAGGAACGAGTAACGGCGGTGCAGCATACAACAAATCTCCCGTTGGTCTGCTGGATGGAGAGGGGCAGGGCGCTTCGGCCCTGCCGCCCGAACTCGCGGGGCTATCTCCTCGGATCCAGCCCCTTCCACGAATGACTCCAAGGCTCAGGCGCTGTGCTCTCAACGATCAGCGTGTCGCCGTCGAGCCTGGACCTGAAGTCGTAGTTGTTCTCGTCTTTCAGGAAGCGCTTGTCGAGCATCCCCATCTCCACAAGCTGCTCGAGCGACTTCGGCATCGTGCCATAGACTAGCTTGTGCGAGTAGATGCTGCTTCCGAGCGCGAGCTTCACGAAGTGTCGCTCGTTATCGGACTTGACCTCGCGTAACGCAGCCTTAGGCAGCTTGAGCATAATCAGCTTCTCGAAGCCGACCCCGCAGCCCTTGGGGCCGCTCTTCACGCACTTGAACGTCAGCTTGTGGTCGCCGGCCTTGAGGTCGAAGACACCAACGCGCAGATCGAAGTCCGCGCCGTAGTCCTCGCCGCCGCCACCGCTGAAGTCTATCGCCTCGGCGACCGTCTCGCCATCGAACTGGATATCAAAGATGCCGTAGTCGGGGCCCTTGAACGCGTCCATCCGCACGACGTAGTTGCCGTCTTCCTTTACGACAAACGGAACTGTGATTGTGCCGCCAACAACCTGGTTCGGCCAATGGACAACCGGCGTCCCGCCGAACAGGCCGGTCGCCCTCAGCTCCGCCTTTGTCCCGCCGCTGGTCTCGATCTGCAGGAATGACTTCACCAGGTTCTGCCTGTGCCAGGGCACGTTGCGCTCGGGGTAACCGGGGATAGCGTCGAAGAGGATCTTCGGCTCGCCCTCCTGATACCAGAAAGCGACGCTCGATATGAAATCGGGCCGCTCGAGGAAGAACATCTCATGCGCCGCGTTCCCGTTGCCTTTGTGCTCAATTGCGACCTTGAGCGACTTCTCGAAGCTCACCGCGTCCAGCACGTGCCAGCGATAGCACACGCCCCAGTCGCCCGCCTGCCAGCCAGTCCACCAAGGCTGACCAAACCACATGCTCGTTCGCTCGCGGAATCCCCAGGCATCCTGGAAGTAGTCTTCGGTGCCAGTTCCCTGCAGACTCGGCACCTTCTCGCCATCGATGTAGAAGAAGTCGTCTCCCTCACCGAACCAGCCGTCCTGGGCCATCGTGATCGACATAACGGTCCCCACGAACTTGCCACGACCTTCGATCTCGGCGATCGTGTAGTCCTGGCCCATCACCGCCGGGTATTCCTGTCGATATCGAGCGTAGAAGTAGGGCGTGTTCGCCGGCAGCGGCTCGCTCAGCTCAACGTAATCCACCTGCCAGTAGAGGCCGGTCTGCATGTCGGGACTGTCGTTCGTGATCTCGATGCGGCAGGACTCCGCGAAAGGCATCCGCCAGTAGCATACCAGCGCTCCAGTCTCCGAGACCTGCACAGGATAGCTTTCGACGATCTTGGGCCTGTTGCCGCACGCGAAGAAATCCCCAAGCGGCGCTTCGACGCCAGGCACGTCCCGCCCATCATAGTAGATGCGAATGGTGAGGTAGTTCAGCGCCCCCTCCCCACCCGCGTGGCTCGTGAACCATATATGATTGATATAGCCCGGCCCCTTGAGCGTGGGGAAGTTGAACACCTCGCCCGGGTTGATGCGGGTCATATCATTGTTGCCGTCGTTCCAGTTCGGCTGTTCGTTGCTCGACACGCGCCTGCATCGCCCGACAGGCGGGGCAGCCAGCGCGGCCAGTGGATCTCCAGATGGGAACATCAATGTCCTCCTTGCGAGTTGCTTGCGAGAGGAATGGTACCTGACGCCGTGCGGCTTGTCAAGGCAATCCAACCGCTAATCCAGCGCCTACGCACTAAGACCCAGTATACTGCGGGAACGAGGCTCAGCACTTAGCGTTCCAGGATTCCACAAGCCAGAGTTCCCTTGCAGGCGGCGATCGCAATATCCGGCAGGCCCCTGCGGGAACTTTGTCTTGTTCAGCCCTGTTAAGCCTGCTGTCAACATCGTTCCGCAACATAGCTTGGGACCGCAGATTGTTCATCCATGCGTAGGCCCTGAACCGCTAGTCGACTCTCGTGAACCTCAGCGCCCCGATCTCCATCCGCATCCCACCAGAGTTCTCGTTTCGGCCAACGAGCTTGATCATCACCGCGTTCGGGCCTTTCTTGAGGTTCAGCAAGCCAAGCTCGACGCCTCCGATGCGCTCAAGCTCTTTGGAATAGAGATCAACGGCATCGCCCGCCGGAGTATCGTGCGCATTGAGCTGGACTATCGCCCCGTCCGGCCCCTTCGCCAGATCAGCGAAGACCCTGTAGTCACCCTCCTCAAGCATGTTGCATGCAAACGTGATGTAACCGCCATCCGCAGCGAAAACCACACGGCCCTCGCCATCCCGCCTGATGGTGGCGTTGGCTCCACCCATATCGTCCAGCAGCAGCTTGTTGCCCCTGAACGAAACGCTATCGTGCTTGGCGACCGCCAGCATCTCAGGCGACGGCATATCTGCCGCGCCCATAGGTTTCGCATCGGCATAGAGATAGCTCACACCGCAGTAGTCGTTGACGTATCTGTTCCCCTCAGCGTCGTGCTCGATCGCGTGGTGGATGCTCTTGTCGAATCGGTAGGCATCCGAGATCATCAGCCGGTAACCGCCCGTCCGTCCAAGCGGCATACTGTAGCCAAGGCATCCGCTCAGCGGCAGCGAGTCCTGCATGATCCATCGCCCCGGCACGTCGTACCACCCTCCGTTGAAGAAGTCCTCCGAGCCGGTGCCGTGAATCTGTAGCTTCCCGTCGACAATCGTCTGGTCGTCACCCTCAAAGAACCCCATGTTGTAGGGGTCGCCCTGTGCCTGGAGCACGCTGCCAACCACCTTGCCTCTGCCTGTCGCCTCGATAAACGTGAACGGCTTCCCCTCGATCGTCGGCTTCTCTCTGCGCCAGACAGCGTAGAACTTGCCTTCGTTCCCGCGGCGAGGGATATCACTAGTCAAGACCTCGGCGTAGAGCGCAACAGGCAACCCCGACTGCCTCGTCGAGACGACCTCGATCTTCGCCGACTTGTCGTAGGGCATCGGGAAGTAGCAGTAGTTCGCGCCGCCGTTTGTGCCGATCAAGAGCGACCTTGTCGCCGGCTCTCCCCAGGCGTATCCGAAGAAGTCCCCTACGGGGCAGACCCACGAGCCACCCCTCTCGCCGTCCCACGTGACCCGCAGCAGCAGCCCTCGATCATCGCCAGCAAACACCTCCGCCGGCGTCATCCGCAGCCCGACAATCCGCCCCGGCTTCCTCGACTCGAACAGCACCGCGGCCTTGCCCGGCCTGACGGTCACGGACTTGCCTGCGGTCTTGACTCGCGAACCAGGAGGAGCCGTGAATCGGCTCGCGTCGGCTCCCGTTGCGTTGAACACCTCGCCTATCTTCCTGACCTGGGCCGTGTATTCGGCACTTGGCTTGGGCTCGAACGTCTTGATAGCGGACCCCTCGGCGAAGGTCGCGTAGTTGATCTGGTAGAAGTAGAATCCACCCCTCACAACCACCTTGCAGGACTTCGCGTAGGCGATCGGCGCGTAGGAGTAGTACCCGCCGATCCTCCGCCCCGCCAGAGGAGCGAGGAACGGATAGTTCGTGCCGGTGAACATATCCCTGAACTTGATCGAGATGCGAGGCGAGGCCTCACCATCCAGGTAGAAGTCCACTATGTCATCATTGGGAGTGGCGGTCCAGATCCTGGTAATCATTCCCGGTCCGTCCATCTCGGCCACTACCTTGCCCTCGGGAGTCTCCCGCAGGAACGAGTAAGTCCCCGAAAAGCCGTCATCATTCCCGCCGGTGCGATCGTAACTCGAGAATGATCCAACCCGGACCTCCTGCGCGATGTCGGCAAGAAGATCTAACCGGCAGAAAGCATCCAGGCCGATCGCTTGCGCGTCAGCAGCCTTGGCTGCCGAGCAGGCGGCGCCGGAGATGCAGATGAGCACCAGACACATCAAGTACGAACCGAAACTCACGTTAATCCTCCCGCCCGAACATGGGCTGCTATATGATAGCACGACGCTTGCAGCGAGGGTGATACTGCTCTACAATGGTAACGACAAGTGGTGCCCGGGCACCCGTCTCTAACATAGCTCTCATAGTGAGGTAGGAATCATGGGCAAGTCGGCCGAGCTGCGGGTCGGAATCATAGGAGTCGGCGGTATCGCGGAGGGCAAGCACCTTCCGGCTCTGGCGAAGATCGATAGCGTAAAGATGGTCGCGTTCTGCGACCTGATCGAAGAACGCGCGTCAAGAAACGCCGCCAAATACGGCATAGATGGCGCCAAAGTCTATACGGACTATCGCAAGATGCTGGACGCGGGCGGGCTTGACGTCGTTCATATCTGCACCCCCAACATCAGCCATTCAGAGATAACTGTCGCCGCGCTCGAATCAGGCTGCCACGTCATGTGCGAGAAGCCGATGGCCAAGACCGCCGAAGGCGCCAGAGCAATGGTCGCTGCGGCCAAGCGGACGGGCAAGAAGCTCACCATAGGCTACCAGAACCGCTTCCGCACGGACTCCCGCTACCTCAAGGCATACTGTGAGCAGGGCCTGCTGGGCGACATCTACTTCGCAAAGGCCCACGCCCTGCGCCGGCGCGCGGTTCCGACCTGGGGCGTATTTCTCGATGAGGAAGCTCAGGGAGGCGGCCCGCTGATCGACATCGGCACCCACTCGCTCGATCTGACCCTCTGGATGATGAACAACTACGAGCCCGATTACGCTGTCGGCACAACCTATCACAAGCTCGGCTGCCGCGAGAACTGCTCGAACCCGTGGGGCGCGTGGGACCCGAGGAAGTTCACTGTGGAGGACTCAGCGTTCGGCTTCGTCCGTTTCAAGAACGGCGCAACGGTCTTCTTGGAGACAAGTTGGGCGCTGAACATCCGCCAGAGCGCTGAGGCGATCTGCACGCTCTGCGGCACCGAGGCCGGGGCGGACATGTGGGACGGTCTTCACATCAATGGTGAGCGTTTCGGCCGCCTCTACGTCGAAAAGGCACAGCTCGAGCCCGGCAGCGTCGCATTCTACAGCGGCCAAGGTGAGAGAGACATGGACGTCGAGGCCCAGATGTGGATAGACGCCGTCCTCGAGGACAAGAACCCCGTCGTCCTGCCCGAGCAGGCCCTCTGCGTCACCGAGATCCTCGAGGCCATCTACACCTCCAACAAGACCCACCAGCCGGTATACTTCGAGAAGAAGTAGGGCTGTTTTCTGGATCGGACATCAAAGGAGAATCCCCGAGGCTCGTGCCACGGGGATTCTTGTTCCTTTCGCGTTTTCGCACTTTCGCGTTTTCGCGATTTTGGCGAGCACGTCAGAGGTCGACGGATAATGCAATGGCGCGAGCAATGGGCAGGGAAAGTCAATTCACCCGATGAGTTCGTCGAGTTCGTCAACTCCGTCGGGTGCTGCACGAGCCTGCCTGTGCGCGGCTTCCCGGACTTCCCTAGCCAGGATGAGGCTCTTGGCCCCGACGCGCCGGGCACCTGGTTCTGGAAAGACGACCTGCACATCGAGAGGCGCATCTACTACACACGCGTCTTCGGAGGTCAGCCGGGGTTTCTGTCATTCGAGATGCTCCCGGTCCTGGTTGCGACCAACGGAGCGGTGATCGACGAACTGCGCTTCAACGGCCTGCTCCAGCCCGAGACGGAGCTAATCTACGAGACAGTCGACACGAACGGCCCCATCGGCACCAAAGAGCTCAAGCGATTGCTTCCCTCCGGTGCCGCTCAAGCCGCCAGCCGTGTCCTGATCGAGCTGGACCGCAAGTTCGTCGTGACCAAAACCGGCCTCACCGGCCGCACCCGCCACACCTACAGCTATATCTGGGACACCACCGAACGCTGGATCCCTGAGCAGCTCGCAGCCGCTGACAGGCTGGGACGCAAGCAGGCTGTGACCGCGCTGCGCGAGCATCTATCGGCCTTCAACATCGCGCCAGACTCGAGGTTCTACGCCAAGGTCCTTGGCTGGGAGGGCTAGCGGGCGATGCGGAACCCGACGGTGGCCCAGCGGCCAGCCGGGTCGCAGCCACTGGCGCGGTGAGCGCAGCGGAAGTAGTCGGGATTGTGCCAGCCACCGCCGCGGGCGACCCGAAGGCTGTTTGTCTTATCGAATGGACTACTGCTGCCGGGGTATGATTTGAACCAGTCCTGGCACCACTCCCACACGTTTCCAGCCATGTCCTGCAGACCGTAAGGGCTTGCCCCGCTCGGGTAACTGCCTACGGGGGCAGTCTGACACCTCTGGTATCCTCCACCCGCCGGGTTGGTGTCGTAGTAGTCGTTGCACTTCTCAACGTCCCAGGTGTTCCCCCAAGGATACACGTTCGGGTAGCTGCCGGTCCAACGCGCTGCCTTTTCCCACTGGGCCTCGGTCGGCAGATGACCGCCCGCCCAGTTGCAAAAAGCCTCGGCCTCGTGATACGTCACGCCGACCACCGGATGGTTATCTGTTTGGGTGAACGGTTGGCCTCCCCACCAGTCCTGATTCGCAGCCCAGTAATCAGGCTCTGTGCGGCTGTTGTCCGCTCGCCAGTTCCAGCCGTCCGTTGACCAATAGGCCGGGTTTGAGTAGCCGCCGGCGTTCATGAACTGTCGGTACTCCCCGCGCGTCACCTCACACTTGCCTATCCAGTAGCCGGAGAGATAGACGGAGTGTTGGGGCAACTCGTTGGAGTAGCCGTAAGCTGCGTCATCCCCTACCCCGGAGTTGCCCATCAGGAAACTCCCGGCGGGGATGTAGATCATGTCACTCTTGGTCGGTCCCATCAGCGCGGTACTCGGACCGCTCACAGTAAGCACGGATCCGTCCCAGTCGCCCGTGAGCACGAGGAAGTCACCCACCGAAGCCGCGGGCCCGCTCACGGTGACCTCCGCGCGGCCATCACCTATCTTCAGCGGGGACTCACTGGTGACACGACCCCAAACCTTGATCGGGTTCGGCGGCTGAGGAGAGTTCCCGAGGTCAGATATACGCACACCGTACACCGCCCACGCGGTGCCACCGAACACAATCACGCACAAAGCGACAAGCACAAGCACGGCTAATGATCTTGAGAACACCTCCCACACCCCTTCCCCACCACTGATCCTGCGCAGATTTGCGTGGACAGTACCTGCAGGCGACGCAGCCCAGACACTTCACGGCCTCAATTTCATTATACCATGTGTAGCGGGCGGGCGACTTCTGGGGGATACTGGGGGTAACAGCACTCTTGCCCACAGTCATTTCGAACGCAGTGAGAAATCTGCTTTTCGGCATCTGCCAAGAGCCCCGCAAAAGCAGATTTCTTGTATGATTGGGCTTGTCTGTCTGATAATGTGGCGGGGC
>CAZFYZ010000124.1:0-10279 GCA_964523735.1 uncultured bacterium
CCATGACTATCACCATGTTGCGGAAGGCGTTCGGTGAGCGGAGCCAGGGCAGGTGGGTGAAGTTCATGCCATAGAAGCCGGTGATGAAGGAGAGCATCATCAGGATGGTGGCGGCCACAGTCAGGACCTTCATGACCTCGTTCAGGCGGTTGGATACGGCCGAGAGGTAGATGTCCAAGCTGCCGCTCAGGACTTCGCGGATGGTGTCCATCATGTCGAATATACGGATCATCCGGTTGTAAACGTCCTGAAAGTAGATGCGGTTCTCGCCTTCCACGAACGGGAAGTCGCGGCGTGAGAGTTCCGTGACGACGTCCCGCTGTGGACCCAGCAGCCTGCGAATCTCAAATCCCTGGCGTTTCAGCACGAAGAGCCTCTGAAGAGACTCCTTATTCGAGTTCTCAAGCATTTCGGTTTCGAGTTCATCGGCTGCGTCGTCTAGCTGCTCGACGAGGGGATAGTAGGTTTCCACAAGGTCCTCGGCGAGAAGGTAGACCGCGTAGATCGAGCCTCGCTCGCAGGCTTGGGGCGTGTCCTTGTACTCATCCAGGGCCTTGTCCACGGCCTCGCTGTTCTTGTCGGAGGTGAGGGTGATAATCCATGTGCTGCCGGCAAAGACATGCAGTTCTGAAGGTTTGGGCTCGTGGTCTGCATCCTTGCCAGGTCGAAGCACGGTCAGATTGACGTAGAGGTGATCCGGGAATTCATACAGATGCGGCCGGCGATAGGCGTCGAGGCAGGACTCGACAGCGACCCTGTGCAGCCCGAACTTCTGAGCGAGGTCACGTATCTCCTCTGGCGTAGCCTCACGCACGTCCACCCAGAGGAGCTTGCACTCGCCCTCGACGAGCGATCTCCAGTCGTCGAGCGGCGCGTCTGTCTCAAGTCCATCTTTCGTGAAGAGGTATGCTTTTGTCATAGGCTATCGGGTTGGAGCGTATAGCACTCGACGGAAATCAATCACGAAAGCAGGAAAGGCGAAAACGCCAAAGAGGAGTCTCAATACTCCGGGCTTTCGTGCTTTCGCGCATTTCGTGCTTTCGTGACAAGGAATTTGCTCTAGGCGTCGGCCACGAACTGGGCAACCAGGTCGCCTACTTCACTGGTCGAGTAGCCCATCTTGCCGGCGCTCATGCTCTTGAGCTTGGTGCCTGTGACGTGCGCGATCGCCTTGTCCACGAGATCGGCTGCCTTTGCCTCACCGATGGTCTCGAGGAGCATCTGCATCGCGCCTATGGCCGCCAGCGGGTTGATGATGTTCATGCCCGTGTACTTTGGTGCGGAGCCGCCGATCGGCTCGAACATTGAGACTCCCTGCGGGTTGATGTTTCCGCCGGCTGCGATGCCCATTCCGCCCTGCGTCATAGCGCCGAGGTCGGTAATGATATCACCGAACATGTTGTCAGTGACGATGACGTCGAACCACTCGGGGTTCTTGACCATCCACATGGTGGTCGCGTCAACGTGCGCGTAATCGGTCGTGATGTCCGGGTACTCCTTCGCGACCTCGTGGAACGTCCTCTCCCAGAGATCGAATGCATAGGTCAGGACGTTGGTCTTCCCGCAGAGAGTGAGTTTCTTTCTCTTGTTGCGCTTGCGGCAGTAATCAAACGCATAACGCAGGCATCGCTCGACACCCTTACGCGTGTTGATCGACTCCTGCACGGCGACTTCATCGAGCGTGCCCTTCTTGAGCGTGCCGCCGGCCCCCGCGTAAAGACCCTCAGTGTTCTCGCGAACGACGACGTAGTCTATATCCTCCGGCCCCTTGTCCTTGAGCGGGGTATCAACGCCAGGATAGAGCTTGACTGGTCTCAGGTTGATATACTGGTCCAGGCCGAATCGCAGAGACAGCAGAATCCCCTTCTCCAGGATTCCCGGCTTGACGTCGGGATGACCGATCGCGCCGAGGAAGATCGCGTCGTACTTGCGCATCTCGTCAGCGGCATCGTCCGGAAGTATATTGCCCGTAGCCAGGTAGCGGTCTCCGCCCCAGTCATACTCGGTAGTCTCATACTTGAAGCCTGTCTTCTGCGCGGCTGCTGCGAGGACCTTGAGGCCTTCTCTCACGACTTCCGGGCCTGTTCCGTCGCCCGGGAGCACTGCTATCTTATGCATACGCTGTAAGTTCCTCCCATCGTTCGTGTGCGTGCTGGTTACGCTTGGTAGAAGCTAGAAGGTGTGTTCAACCTATCCGGGCGCGAATCCTCCCGTGGACGCTCGCGGGAGGAATACCAGGCGGGCATTGATAACACGACCAGGAGAGAGGTTCGGTAAACGTTGTCCAAGTCGACGCTTCTTATTGAGATGATTGACCTGCTCCGGGAGAGACCCGGGATCGCCATCGACGAACTGGCGCGAGTGCTCAAGCGGTCGGAGAGAACCATCTACAGGTGGCTTTCAGACATAGATAGCCATCCCAGGACGTCGGTGGTCTGCGAGGACGGAGGGTACTACATATCCGACTGCTCGTCGGGACGGACGGTAGATCTCACACCACGGGAACTCTTGGCCCTCAGCATGGGCCTGAAGTCCGGAGTGTTTGGGCAAGGTTCCCCTGTTGCGAATGATGCTGAATCCGCCTGGCTGAAGATACGAGACGCGGTCTGCTGGGAGAAACTGCAAGACGCGAGCGAAATGGCTGTTTCGCGTTCGGTTGCCGTAAGCGCGCCCGCTGTTGACCTGCCTGAGGGGCTTGTCGAGACGCTGGATTGGGCGATATCGTCGCATCATCAGCTCAGAATTGTCTATCGGTCTCAGAGGAACAACAGGACCAGCGAATACACGATCGAGCCCTATGCGCTCGCTTTCAGGCGGCACAGTTGGTACCTGCTCGGGAATTGCATCGAGCGCGGCAAGGTCATGCAGTTCAAGTTAGTGAGGTTCCTGAGCGCGGTCGGTACAGGAATGAGGTTCAGGCCCCCTGAGGACTTCTCGGTGGAGCGCCACTTTGCGTTGAGTTGGGAAGCCTGGTCCGGAGGCGAGCCAGTTACCGTTCGGGTCAGATTTGCTCCTGAGGTCGCGCGAATGATATCCGAATCGCGCCGCCATCCTACCCAGATCATCTCGCCTCAGCCCGACGGCAGCGTGATCTTTGAGGTCACCGTGGCCGGGATAGAGGAGATAGCCATCTGGATAATGGGCTATGGCAAGCACGCCACGGTTCTTGAGCCCGATTCCTTGCGTGAGCTCATCCTCGATCACGCTCAGGCCACCGTGGCGAACTATTCAACGGATAACCTGGTAGACTCCGCTGAAGCGTCCCTCTGCTAGCCCGCACTATTCACGAGCAGAGTGAATAGTGCTCAGCTAGCTATAAGCTCAGAGCGTCTTCTCGGAGAGAAGATCGCGGGAGCCGCGGCTTATTCGCGTGGCGAATAATGCAGGCTAGGGTGTCAGGTCCTCAACCGTCACTACGAGCACTTGCAAAGAAAGGGCCCCGGGGGTTGGAGGAGCCCCCCGGGGCCTAGCTGGCAGCTGCTACGGCACCACCACCGGAACAGCCGGGTCCGGCTGTCCGAACTGTCGGTTCGGGATCAGGAACCCGCGGTCGTTGAACACGTTGTAGTTGACGAACTCGTAGTTGGCGTTGATGGCCGCCAGGATGTCGGCAAGCTGATCGCATCCGGTCAGGCCGTAGGAGGCCGGCGACGCTCCGCCGAGAACGGCGTTTGCGATGTTGCGGACCTCTCTCACAGTCTTGCCCTTGAATATGCTAGACGCGAGCTTGAAGAGCTCCAGGTCGTAGCCCAGGGTCCTCGGCATGAGCCGCCTGTCGTTGTAGGCGATGTTCAGTTGCAGTGCCAACAGCTCACCGGCGAGCCGGCCGCCTACTCCGTTGGGTAATGTCCACGCGTTCAGGTAGTTGGCGTTGAGTTTGCCGCATGGACCGTTCTGGGGCAGGAACAGGCAGAGTCTCTTCAGACCCACGGATGTGCCCTCCCAGGTCATGGTCTTGCCTTGGCCGATGATCACCAGGTTGTGGTAGAGTGTGCCGAAGTAGGTGAAGTTGGCAAAGGCTATCGGGAAGCGGTTGTAGACCATCCCGCCGTTGATGACCGTGTTTGCGGGATCGCAGAAGTCGCGCCAGCCCTGCTGAGTGAATGTTACCGGGATGAAGCACTGGCGCTCATTCGGCGGTGAAAGACAGAAGTCAACTCTCACGTCGGATGAGTGTCCGACGCCGACGTTGACGACACCCGACGCGGGCAGCGGGAATGTGCTGTTGCCGTTGATGGAGTCGCAGTAAGTCGTGACGATCCAGGCAAGCCCGGAGTTGGCCGGAAGCGCCGGCGGAGTCAACTGGTACGTTCCGGGGCGGATTCCGCCCTCTGCCGGCTGGCCTACTACCTGAATCTCAGGGATGATGTAGCTGCCGTCGGCCTGCACGTTTACTGCCGGAACCGGGTAGGCGAGGCTCTCGTGGCCAACTCCCAACGCGATGTTCGGTAGGAGTGTAATGGCCTCCTCACAGAACTGGCCGATCAGACGCGATGGCTGACGGTTGTAGAAGTAGTTGCAGCCATAGATTTGGCCGACCACGGTTGGCTGCGGCAAGGTGATCTCGAGGATGTTGGCCGGATCGAAGCTTATGTTCGGGCACGGCCACACAGACGTTGCCACGGTGTGCAGGTAGCCGCCCGGCCAGGGGGACAAAGGCCCCAGAGGCGCGGCAATATCGTCGAGCGGCGGGTTGCATTCAGGTGGCACCGGGTCCGGATCGCCCATGACGATCTCGAACTCCTGCCGCCACTGCAGCGGGCCGAAGCAGAACGCTCCGTTCTCGCCCGTGACTGTTGTTGCGACGAGCACGGGGTTCATTGGGTCCGTATTGTCATAGAGCTGCACCGTCACACCTGGGATCCCGATTGGATCGGGCTGGGTGGGGCTGGTGCACGGGTTTGGCGGGTTCTGGACAGCGCAGTCGGGGACGGGTTCCCACTCAGGCGGGTTCTGCTGGCCGTTCGGTCCCACATAATGCGGGTTCTGCCACGGCCACGGGGCCTGATCGATCCACTTGTTCCCGCAGATCACTACCGGCTGCCAGTTTCCGACCAATATGTCTGGGTTCGGTCCGGAGACGACGTTGACGGGGAACGGGCTCACTCCGCCCTGCGTGGTCTGCTGCCATCCGGGTGGGAGAACATCGGTGATGGTCAGTTGGGTGGAACCGACGCAGTTGACTGCTATGTTGATGGTGCAGCAGCCGTCTTCGCCGGTTATGCATTCCACAGAGCCGAAGGGACCTGTCACGATGAAGTGCCAGCCCTGGATCGGCGGGTCTGTTGGGTCTTTGATCCCGTCGCCGTTGATGTCGCGGAACTTGCAGATTCTGAAAGTCGCTCCGCCCGTGACGATCACTGCGGTCAGGGCCTGGTCCTCGATCTTGCGCAGAGTCCCATTGCACCAGTTCGAGTAGAATGTGACTCTGCCATAGTAGCAGCCGCACGCAAGCCCGGCGGGGATGTTCCAGACGTAGAAGTTGGAGAACGGGTTCACGCCGGGGCAGGCGAAGTTCACCGGGAATCCCGGCAGCACGTTCATGTTGGTATCGAGTATCTCGAATGTGTAGGGCGTGCTGCATGTGATGCCGGCCCCGGTCTCGATGGTCCAGTCGAACCGAATGTTGCCGGTGCCGTCGTTAGCAGCGCCTGACGGTGGCGCGGGGTTTCTGGAAAGGCATATCCCAGGAACCGCCTGCGCCGGCGGGGCGAGTGACATTGCCACAAGCACCGCAAGGAGCGCGATTACGATAGGCGTGTGTCGAGACAAGGTGATCTCTCCCTTCCTATAAGAAGTTGGGCCAAGGGTCGAACGCGGGCAGAGGTCGGATTGCCTGCGCTATGCCGGGTCGGTTCCGGCTGACTGGAAGGCATATACCCGTTGCCAGCACACATGTAAACGAACAATCACAGGCGAGCTCCCGCCTTGGCGCGGCTGTCGCGCCCAGCACCCACACTGTGCGATCTTTGCGTTAGGTCGCTTCCATATAGGTTGTCTAGAAGGAACCAGCCGCCGGCCTCGATAACGATGTCTCATTACAATCTCTGCAGCGGGGTGCGCCTTGGCTAGTTGGTGGAAGAAGGATCTTGATCTTGCAGGCTATGTGTTCTACAGGGGTGAGCTTTGCCCGAGAGCGGAAGACTTCGACTTTCTTGGTGGAAGCGGGATCAGTCTTAAGCAGTTGGATGCGCCGTCTGGTGGATGGATCCTGCAGTTGACTCATCCGGAATGGGGCAAGGCGCGGCTTCTGTGCATGCGAGATCAGCCGGCGCCTCCACGGGAGATGTTCGAATACTCGTTCATTCCGGAAGCGGACAGGCAGGCGGCAAAATCTTGCCGCACTTCCGTCCGACTTGAAATGCGTGGCAAGCACGAACACGTGCTTCGCGACCGCAAGGTGATGCTTCGCTACATGAGGGCCATAATGGCCGATGACGGCGTGGTGGCGATGGATGGATTGTCCGGCAAGGTATGGACGCGGGACGAACTTGATGATGAACTGAGCCATGACGCTGACCTCGATGTAGCCGGAATCCTCAACATCCACGCGATAACCGATGACGGCCAATCTGCGTTCTGGATCCACACTCACGGGTTAGCTGAGATCGGCTCTCATGACTTTGATGTGCTGGATCCTTCGCCGAGCATGCTGATGGCGGAGGAGCTGTTCCGAGCGGTCGCATTTCTGCTGTTGGAGGGAGCCGTGGGGCCATCATCCCCTCCTTTTGAGCTTTTGCATCCGGGTGCAGTTGCTAGATTGGTTCCCATGGCGGAGTTTCTCGCTGGAACAGACGCTAAGCGCAGGGAATCGCTTGCGCCGAGTGTGGATGACGGCCATCGCAAGGGGCATTTGGTTCTGTGCGAGCCTGGGGGTACCTTTTTTGGGCGCCTGTTGGGACGATCGACTCTTCAGCCCGTGAAGTTTCTGACAAAGGAGCTGCCGGAAGATCCAATGCTGATGTTCTCGACCACGGCGTCGGAGCTGATGGCGGAGCGCGCGCGGGGGACGTACTCCATGCTGCGCCGGCTTGGGGATGAGTTTGCAGAGTTCGAGTTTCCCACTCTGGTAAAGATAGGCTTCAAGGTGGACGATGCCAAGTCTGACACCGAGCGGGAGCACATGTGGTTCATCGTTCACGAACTGATGGATGCTTCCGTCGATGCCACGCTTGTAAACCAGCCCTACGGGATCGCCCGCATGAAAGAAGGTGACCGGGGCAGGCACCCGGTCTGCGAGCTGTCAGACTGGATGATCATGACTCCGGCGGGGAGCATCAATCCCAGGTCAACAGCAGCGGTGAGAATGATCCGAGAGAATCCGGATAAGGTGCGTGAGGCGATGAAGGATAGTGGTTCCGACGGCTAGCCGGGCTTCACTACGATCAGTATGAGTGGAGCGTGAGCCGTTTCCCGAGCGGTTCCCTCTTGCGCGCTACGCAATAATGTGTCATAATTGGCAGAGCTTAAGAAACTGGTCACATCAATTGGTTCTGCGGGGGCTGATAGGCAATGTATTTTTGGAACAAAGACGCTGAGTGCATGCATCCTGATGAGCTCAGCGCCCTGCGCGACTGGCGGTTGGTGAAGACGGTTCGCCACGCCTACGAGAATGTGCCCTGTTACAGGAAGAAGTTTGATGACATTGGGCTTAAGCCCGACGACATCAAAGGCACGAAGGACCTGCACAAGCTACCTTTCACCACGAAGTCCGAATTCAGAGACAACTACCCGTTCGGCATGTTCGCGGTGCCGATGGATCAAGTTGTTCGCGTTCATGCCAGTTCCGGTACTACTGGCAAGTCCACGGTGGTCGGTTATACCCGCGAGGACTTGGCTATGTGGGCCGAGATGATGGCCCGCACGCTTGGAGCAGGCGGCACCACTCACGGTGACGTTCTGCAGAACGCCTACGGCTACGGTCTTTTCACAGGCGGACTAGGCGCTCACTACGGCGCGGAGAGAATTGGCGCCTCGGTTGTCCCGATGTCCGGCGGCAACTCCAAGCGCCAGATCCAGATAATGCAGGACTTTGGCAGCACGGTCCTCTGCTGCACTCCAAGCTATGCGACTCTGCTGGGCGAGACCGCCGCTGAGATGGGCATAGACATGAAGAAGCTTGCCCTGCGCGTTGCATTCCTTGGTGCTGAGCCCTGGACCGAGAGCATGCGCAAGCAGATCGAGCAATCGCTCTCGGTCGACGCACTGGATATCTACGGCCTCAGCGAGGTCATGGGCCCCGGCGTCGCGTTCGAGTGTATGGACAAGAGCGGCCTGCACGTCAATGAGGATAACTTCATTGCGGAGATCATCGATCCCGAGACAGGCAAGCAGCTGCCGCCAGGCACGAAGGGCGAGTTGGTCTTTACGACGCTCACCAAGCAGGGATTGCCACTGCTGAGATATCGCACAAGGGACATCACTTACCTGGACACCTCCCCATGCGCGTGCGGCCGGACGTTCGCCAGAATGCACCGCGTCATGGGCCGCACCGACGATATGCTGATCATCCGCGGCGTCAACGTGTTCCCCTCCCAGATCGAGGAAGTCCTCATGGAGATCAAGGGAACCGAGCCGCATTATGTGATCGTCGTTGACCGCGAGCACGGGTCGATGGACACGCTCGAGGTTTGGGTTGAGGTCTCGCCCGATCTGGTCTCGGACGAGGTTCGAGCTCTCGAACAGATGGAGCAGAAGATCGCCCGCGAGCTGCAGTCGCTGTTGGGCATCTCGCTCAAGGTGAAGCTCGTCGAACCGAAGACTATTGCCCGAAGTGAGGGCAAGGCGAAGAGAGTTGTCGATAGGAGGGACCTGTACGGTGAAGGTTAACCAGCTTTCAGTCTTTCTGGAGAACAAGTCCGGCCGGCTGGCCGATGTAACCCGCGCTCTGCACGAGGCCGGTATCAATATCCGTGCACTCTCGATTGCAGACACGATCGACTACGGCCTGCTGAGGCTGATCGTGAACGACCCTGTTGCCGCCAAAGCCGCTCTCACGAGTGGTGGGTTCACGCTGGCGCTTACGGAGGTGCTTGCTATCGAGGTGCCTGACAAGCCGGGCGGGCTGGCCGGGATCATAGAGATACTCTCAGGTGAAGGCATCAACATCGAGTATATGTATGCTTTCGTCGGTCGTTCGGGAGAGCACGCTATTGTGATCTTCAGGATCGAACGCGTTGATGACGCGCTTGCGATCCTGCAGAAGAAGGGCGTGCGCATCCTTACCGGCGACGAACTGCACGCACTATAGGTCTCTACATCGTCGGAGACAAGGCTTATCGGAGGAAATTGGTATGCAGAGAAGACGTTTGCTTCTGGCCGCGGCGCTGATCTTTGCGCTGATGGCCATGTCAATCGCGTCCTGTGTGGCTGCGAAGAAGGCGCCTGTGGTGATCGGCGCGATCTTCACTACCACCGGCGACAATGCTCCGCTTGGGGTCCCTGAGCGTGAGACCGTCGAGATGCTTGTCAAGCAGGTTAACGCCAAGGGCGGGATCAAGGGTCGGCCTGTAAAGGTCGAGTTCTTTGACGACGCAGGGAAGCCTGAGCAGGCCGTGCAGGCATGCCAGAGGCTGCTGGCGCGCAAGGATGTGATCGGCATCATCGGCCCGACTCTGACGGGTCCCAGCCTCGCGATAGTTAACATGTGTCAAGCGGCCAAGATGCCGCTCGTTTCCGCCGCAGCGAGCATCAAGATAGTTGACCCCGTCAAGCCCTACGTGTTTAAGACTGCTCAGACCGATGCGATGGCCGTAGCAAAGCTGATTCAGTACCTCAAGCAGAAGAGGATCAAGCGGATCGGCTTCATCAACGACTCCAACGCGTATGGCTCCAGCGGGAGGGACCAGTGGATCGAGCAGTCCAAGGCCGCCGGCATTCAGACAGTTGCGATGGAGTCTTTCGCAACGAGCGACACTGACATGACCAGCCAGCTCACTTCGATCAGGGCCAAGAACCCGCAGGCGGTGGTGTGCTGGGGAACAAACCCGGGTCCCGCGATCGTGGCTGAGAACATGCGCAAGCTTCAGATGAAGATGCCGCTGCTGATGAGCCATGGCATCGCCAACATGGAGTTCGTCAAGTTGGCGGGTCCCGCGGCTGATGGAGTCATCTTCCCTGCGGGCAAACTGCTTGTCGCAAAGCAGATCCCCGGGAGCGATCTGCAGAAGAAGGTGCTGCTGAAGTATACGGCCGACTTCCAGAAAGCGGTCAAGAAGGGTCCGAACACGTTTGGCGGACACGGCTACGACGCTTTCATGCTTCTGGTGAACGGTGCGAA
>CAZFYZ010000125.1:0-10253 GCA_964523735.1 uncultured bacterium
CAATACGTATACTCCCTGGGCAGGTTCAGACGGGTGCTTGAGCAGCGTAATGAGCTGCTGAAGGAGATCAAGATCTCCGGAGCAAGCACTAGCGGGTTGGATGTGTGGGACAGCCAACTTGCAGCGTACGGAGCTGCAGTCACGAGTAAGAGGGAAGGCTTCGTCACGTTTCTCTCGGAGTCGGCTTCGAGGATATACTCCGTGCTGACCAACGATTCTGAAGTGTTAACGGTAGCTTACAAGTCGAGTATCAATGGCGGGGGAGAGACTGAGGCGGAAATCGCAGAGCGCTATGCGCAGACTCTGGCTGCGAGGAGAGAGCAGGACATAGCCAGGGGGACGACAAGTGCTGGTCCGCATAGGGATGATCTGTCACTTGGTATCGGTGGAATCGGCGTCAGGGAGTTCGCTTCGCAGGGTCAGCAGCGGAGTGTGGCTGTCGCCCTCAAGCTGGCTGAGATAGAGCTTATGGAGCAGGCTGCCGGAGAGGCTCCGGTGCTGCTTCTGGATGACGTGACGGCAGAACTCGACGACATCAGAAGAGCCAAGGTGTTCGAGCTGACTCGGGGACGATGCCAGACGTTCGTGACCACGACGAGGCTGGCTGAGCTGGACCCGGAAGTGGCAGCAGCGAGCACGGTGTTTCACGTGAGATCGGGTAAGGTTACGAGGGCATGAGACGTTCTTCGTTCAGACGCAGCGGCCTGTCGAGACTGGGTGGAGTGGTCAACTCGACGCTTCACGATCTTGGGCTTGACCATAAGATCAAAGAGCAGCAGGCGGCCGACAACTGGGCTTCGGTCGTCGGGGCGCAGATAGCTGCGGTAAGTCGAGCAGATGCAGTCCGCGAGGGCGTTCTTTTCGTCTGCTGCAAGTCGAGCGCCTGGTCGAACGAACTGTCTCTGCACAAGGCGGAGATCATCGGGCGGTTGAACAAGTCAGTAGGCAAGGCCGTCGTCAAGGACATCAGGTTTACCACTCGGGGTTACCGCAAGGTCGTCTCGGAGGCTCCGAAGGAAGTAAGCAAGCTTGGGACGAAGGACTTGGAGACCATCCCGCTCACTGATGATGACATAGCCCAGGTTCACCAGATCGCTGCGTCCAGTCCCTCGGAAGAGCTCGCCGCGAAGATCGAGAAAGCGATTATGACGAGCAAGCGTCTGGCAAGGCTCAAAGAGCAGCAGGAAGACAACAAGTGAAGGTAGTCGCGTTCAGAGGCTGCCCAAGGTTGGTGCGAAATGCCTGAGTGGAAGGGACATATCCAGAAGATCGATGACTATCGCTGGCGCATACCGCAGTCCTACAAGTCGGGTATGCGCACGGAAGGCGTCGTCTACGCGACCGAGAAGATGCTCGAGCAGATCAGGAGAGACGAGTCGCTGGAGCAGGTGGCTAATGTTGCCTTCCTGCCTGGCATAGTCGGACAATCGATGGCGATGCCGGATATCCATTGGGGCTACGGCTTTCCAATTGGCGGAGTGGCGGCGACCAGATACGAAGACGGCGTAGTATCGCCTGGTGGAGTAGGATTCGATATCAACTGTGGAGTCCGACTCTTGCGATCCGATCTCACCGAGCAGGAGATCAGGGGGCGGGTCGCCGACCTGGTCGACCAGATGTATATCAACATCCCTGCGGGCGTTGGTGGCGAAGGCAAGATCCGAGTAGACGCGAACGAGCTCAAGCAGGTCATGAAGAAGGGCGCTAAGTGGATGGTCGAGCAGGGGCTCGGCGTGGCCGACGACCTGGAAGTCAGCGAAGAGCATGGAGCCATGCCCGGAGCCGATCCTGACGTTGTGACTCCCGAGGCGATCAAGCGCGGCCGCCCGCAGTTGGGAACGCTTGGCGCGGGAAATCACTTTCTTGAGATCCAGGCGGTTGAGGAGATCTACGACGAGCGCGTGGCGGAGGTCTTTGGGATTACGCAGAAGGGCCAGATCACGGTGATGATCCACACCGGCAGCCGCGGCTTCGGCCACCAGGTCTGCCAGGACAGCCTCACCGTAATGCAGCGCGCGGCGCTGAAGTATAAGATCGAACTCCCCGACAAGCAGCTCGCCTGTGCGCCGGTGACATCGCAGGAGGGCCAGGACTACCTCGGGGCGATGGCCTGCGCGGGCAACTTTGCCTGGGCTAACAGGCAGGCAATCGTCCATTGGGTGCGTGAGAGCTTCGAGCATGTGATGGGCGCGGGCGCTCACAAGCTGGGGTTGAGGCAGATCTACGATGTCGCGCACAACATGGCCAAGATCGAGGAGCACGAGGTCGATGGCAAGCTGATGAAGCTGTGCGTCCATCGCAAGGGCGCCACACGCGCGTTTGGGCCGGGCGACTCGCGAATCCCCAAGCATTACCGTGAGGTGGGCCAGCCGGTGATAGTGCCTGGCGACATGGGCCGCTACTCGTTCCTTCTTGTTGGCACGGAACGGGCGATGAAGAGCACGTGGGGCTCGACCTGCCACGGCGCAGGCCGAGTTATGAGCAGGCACGAGGCGATCAAGAGGATGCCCGGCAGGCAGGTACAGGACCAGCTCGCGCGCGAGGGGATAGTCGTCAAGGCCAAGGGCCGGGACACGCTTTCGGAAGAGGCCTCGTACGCCTATAAGGACGTGCGAGACGTGGTGGACACCTGCGAGGGCGCAGGAATTTCCAGAGTGGTCGCGAAACTTAGGCCGCTGGGTGTTGTGAAGGGATAGGATACTTGAGAACTATCAACATAGGCATTATCGGTACCGGAAACATTGTCTGCAAGCAGCATCTGCCTGCTCTGGCGGGGCTGCCTGACGTGAAGATACTGGCCATGGCGGATTTGCGGGAGGACATCGCGAACGGCATTGCTTGCCAGCATGGGGCGGAGCACGTCTTCACTGACTACAAGAAGCTTCTGGAAATGGACGAGATCGAGGCCGTGCAGATATCGACCCCGAACGATCAGCACATGCAGTGCACACTGGATGCCTTCGCCGCGGGCAAGCATGTCCTGGTCGAGAAGCCCATCGCACGCAACGCCTCAGAGGCTGCGAAGATGATCGAGGCGGGCCGTAAGGCTGGCAAGAAGCTGATGGTCGCTCAGTGTGTCCGCTTCGAGGCCGGTAACCAATACCTGAAGCGAATGATCGATGCCGGCGAGCTAGGCGAGATCTACTTCGGACGCGCGTGGGCTCTGCGGCGGCGCGGCGTTCCGAGCTGGGGGGTTTTCACGGACAAAGAGAAGCAGGGCGGCGGGCCGCTCATAGACGTCGGGGTTCATATCATCGACCTCACGCTCTTCCTGATGGGACACCCGAAGCCCGTGACCGCATCGGGTCAGGCTTTCACTAAGATGGGCAATGTCGCCGGGCACGTTCCGGGGGCGTGGGGCCAGTGGGATCACACCAAGTATACCGTCGAGGACTACGCGGCAGGCTTCGTGCGCTTTGATGATGGGCGATCGATTATCGTCGAGTCCAGTTTCATCGCCAACATAGGCGAGGATCGGTTCAACTCGTCCTTGCTTGGCACAGAGGGCGGGGCCGAGACCAACCCGCTGCGAGTCTTCGGCGAGGGTAACGGCGTCACCTATGACATGAGTCCCGTTCATATAGCCAAGATCAACAGCTATCAGGCTGAGTTCCGCGGGTTCTACGATTCCATAATCAATGACACAGAGCCGCCAGTCACCGGCGAGCAAGCGCTCAACGTTATGAAGATACTCGACGGCATCTACAAATCCAGCGAGCTTGGCAAGGAAGTTGCTATTCACTAGATGCTGATCCCCACCTACTCTCAAGTCAGGATGTTCCTCCACGAATACCGGCTCCTCCTGGTGCTGGGGCTTGCTGCGCTTCTGGCTGAGCTTGCTTACGCTATCCTCAACCTCTCGGCGCTGCCGGTCTATGTGAACTACTCCCTGCACGAGGGGCAGTGGTGGGGGTTCATCTACGGCACATTCCTGCTGGTGGAGGCTGGTTCGAGACCTGCTCTTGGCGCTCTGAGCGACAAGTATGGCCGGAAGCCCTTTCTGATAGCCGGGCCGATGATTACCGCTGTCACTTCCTACCTCACGATCCTGGTTCAGGGCCCGCTTACCGTGCCGATGCTGGTGGGGCTAAGGGCGATCGACGGCCTCGGAAGCGGCGCGCTCTGGCCCACGGCATTCGCCACCATCGGTGACATCGTGGATGACGAGCATCGCAGCGCGGCGATGAGCATGCTCAATGTCACCTATATGGGCGGGCTGGCGCTTGGATTCCTGATGGGCGGCGCCGCGAACGACATATTCGGCACCAGAAGCGCATCGTTCTATCTGGTGTCGATCCTATTGGGGCTCGCCGTGCTTGTCCTGGCGCTCTTCTTCCCCTCGCATGCCGGCAAACCCCACCATGCAACACTCCACGGCGAGGGGCTCGAGATGCCCCTGATGGATGAGCCCGCCGGGTCGAAGTTCAGCGGGCTTACCCGCAGCTTCCGAGCCGTCCCCGATATGATCGTGCTGGCGTGCGTGACTTTCATCGGGATGGGGATGCTCACGCCGATCATCAAGCTCTACGCAATGGACCACCTGGGATTGACTGAGACGGGTTTTGGCATCCTGGTGGCTCCTGTAGCTGCGGCGATGGGGATAGCGGCCGTTCCGCTTGGGCACTTCGGCGACAAGTACGGCAAGTGCTTTGCTGTCTGCTGGGGCCTGTTCGCAAGCGCCGTAGCCATGTGGGTGCTGGCGCTGTTCAGGAGCATCATCCTTGCCGGAGCGGCCGGAGTCGTGATAGGGCTGGGGTTCACTGTCGCATTCCCTGCCTGGAACGCGCTCGTTCTGTCTGTGACGAGGCCGGAGAGGCGCGGGGAGGTCATTGGCGCGGTTGGGATGGCGCAGGGGCTTGCTGCCTGGGTCGGGACGCTGCTTGGCCCGCTTATCTACGGCAGCGACGTATTGAGTTTCCCTCGGCTTGGCGTAGTCAACTACAACGTGCCTTTCTGGATCTGCGCGATCCTGCTCACTTTCAGCACGATCATTACGTTCACCTGGGTTCGCGGGTGCCACTGCCAGCGCGATCCGGGAGCGAGCGTGACCAAGCGCCAGCAGCGGATAGTTGTCTCGGCGGCCGTGATCGGGCTGATGGCTTTGGGCTCCTGGATTGGTTGGCGCTACACGCTGCCGGTCCCGCCGGACAGGGTCGCGTGGGGGTGGGTTCAGCAGCTCGTCAGAGGGCGGCCGGACAAGGCCATGAAGTTCGTTCTGGCAGAGGACTCGGGTGGCTGGAACGGCGAGCGGATTTCGCGAGAGGCAGCATCTACTTTCAGCGGCTGGCGAAAGGAACGCGAGGCCCACTACGTGGTCAAAGAGGCGCGGCTCGAAGGGGAGAACCGGGCCAGGGTGGACGTCGTGTTCACGCTCAGCGGCAAAGAGACGCGCACCGAGCGTGTTCTGCTGAAGAGGCTCGATTCAGGCGAGTGGAAAGTCGGCGGATTGAGCAGCAGTAAGCAATGACATGGACTTCAGCGGGCTCTCGTGGCAGGCCGTGATAGTAGACAAACTTCTACTATTGACGATCTCTGCCGGCCTGACTTACACTAATCCGGCAATCATCCGCACTCCTACCAGGAGAACACGGACGTGCTCTGGCTTCGCCACAACCGTAGTTCCCACGGCACACGCAGCGGCTTCACGCTGATCGAGATCATGGTCGTGATCGCGTCCCTGGCGATCCTGTTCGCGATCATCTTTCCCCTCTTTTGCAGAGCCCGTGATGCTTCATATCGCGCGGGGTGCGCGTCAAACCTGCGGCAGCTTGGCGCGGCGTTCTATCAGTATTCCCTGGACTGGAACAGCCATTGGCCGGGGCCTGGAGGGCTCTCCGGCGATCGCACTTACTGGTCACAGTCCGGCAGCGGCGGCTTGCAGTCTTATGTCAGGAGTCGCGGGATAGGCTCCGTGTGGTGCTGTCCGCTCCTGACCGAGTGGCACGGGAAGTATCAGCCGCGCAGCTACTCCATGAACAGCTATCTCCGTACGCCTTGCGATGTGGAGTACCCCGACTGTGTGACATACCCCACCTGTCTCTCGTGCCAGACCGGGGTGCGTGTCTGCAACCTCCCAGTGCCTGGCAACACGGTGCTGCTTTTCGAGGGAATGCCCCTCACCAACGGCCAGGAGGACAAGCTGGATTACCTCTACCGGTGCGCCAACTGGACCAGAGTAAGGGGATGGACGCCGAAGGTTGCGTGCACGATAGACTCCGGCCATCCCTGGCACGGGCGGTTCAATAACTACCTCTATTGCGACGGCCACGTTGTCTGCCGCGCGCCCGGCAAGCCTACCAAGGGCAGCCTGTCGAGCTATCGCGAGATGAAACAGTGGTATGTGGACAAGGCGAGGTTCGAGTACAACTACGTGACCTATTGGAGCAAGTACATCCCCCGGGACTGAGGCCCTGGCTGGAATAGCGAGGCACCCTAGGACTGGGAGTTCTCCAGCGCGGACTTCTATGCTGGCAAGTTGGCAGTGCTCAGATCGACGAGCTGGCATCCTAGCCGAGGCAGGCGCGCGGCATCTCCGGGACGAAAAGCAGTCCGGGAGGATGAAAAGTAGGGTGTCACGCGGATAGGTCCGCAGTTCCCCAAGAGGAGATAGCGATGATGCTTCCTGACATATATGCTGACATCTTGCCTGGACACTCGCTTGGTGGTGTGATGGTTCGTACCCCCGTTATCGAACTACAAGACATGATCATGGATCAAGTCAGGGCTTCGCCCGACGCGTACTCGTTGGAGGGTGTCTTCGAAGCGCGATATCGCTTGGCCGATGGAGCCATCGAGATTGCGGCCGATGTGCGTAACGGCAAGGTATTCAAGATATGCGCGAATGCAGGCTATCAGGGTACACTTCTAGGGACGTTGCGCGTGGGGATGACGGTCCGAGACGCAATGCTGGCGGAACCCCGGCTCTACTACAGCGAGCCCGAGGAGATGCTTCTCATCGAGGGTATCGATGGTGTGTCGCTTGACGTCCAGGAAATCGATCCTATCCCCGATGAGGTTCCTTCCATGCCTATATGGTCGATCTGCGTGCATATACCGGAACTACTAAGTCGTTCCGCGCAGGCTGGGCAATTCTGAGCTGGTACCAGGCGTCAGGTGTATCGGGAACGGCGTTCGGCTATGCTTCACCCAGTTCCCGGTACACGCCCATTGACTGACTGACAGGCTCTTGGAACGACAGCTACGACTCCAACCGACGTCTTCCGGTCTTTCGGGAATCTTGTTCCCGAAACGCCGCAAGGCTAGCCGTACGAGACGAGGGTAGAACATGCAAATGTCAATGAGCAGACTGTTTGTTGCCTTGGACTGGCCTAGACGGCTATGGAGGGTTCTCCATGACGGCACCCCCTTCATCACTCTGCTGAGGCATCTGGACGTCCTGTTCCCGCAAGACGCCGTGCTTCTGGTAGAGACAGATGGAGCAGGACTGCCGGAGCCAGTGGAGCAGTTCGTTGACCGCGCGTGCAAAGGAGGTGGTGCACAGCTGTCTGCTGAGGGTTTTTCTCTCGCCTTGGATGCCGACAACCTTTTCCACTTGACTTCCGTGATGGAGGAATGCGGTATCGATGGGCTCGGCATATCGTTCTACGTCTATCGCGGCAGGCGGTTCCTGCTCACGGGTCATGATGCGGCGAACGACGACAATACGCCGTTCTCTGTCTCAGGCGAGGTCCCCGAGGGATCCTTGCGCGAGTTCTGCGATCTGGCCGCGTGCCGTTACGCACTTGATACCCAGAGCCAATGGGACGAAGCGGATGCACCGTCGGCATCGCATGATCACTATGCTGTCTACGAGCTCAGTTCTCCGCCCGTGCCCTCGCGCTGGCTTCAGATGACTAAGCCCTGCTCGATGGAATGCCATAGCTTGCTGCTTTCCGGAGGATGGGTGCGCGACGGGTTGCTGTCTTGGCGGCGTGGAATACACTCGTGGCCGCTGTCGGACTTCTTTGATGGATTCGTTCGGGCACTGTTGGGCAGTGACGCAAGGGTCTACTTGTTTATCTATGTCCCGAGAGTGCTGCCAGGTGAGTTCCCGCAGGGCATGGATGTGATTGACGACGGGTGTTCTGTTCTGATCAGAGCAAGTATCGCACAGCTTGTTGGAGTCCGCTGGCACGACTGGGTTAGCGGGAGGATACCTCATACGTTTCTTGCATTCGCTGGCGAGCCGACGCTTCTTGAGAAGTCCCTGAACGCGCTTGATGCCAGCGCGGAGCTCGGCGAACAGGTGTCGTGCCATTGGTGGGATCCTCTGACGAAAGACGGATCCAGCTTTCTGGGGCAGTTCACCGGCGGGTGGCTCTGCTCAGTAGATCGGTACGAGAGCTACGACGAGGTTATCATGGCGTCGGAGACTCTCCTCAGCGATGCGGGCGGCATCCTCAGTCGGTTGGCTGACGAACTGGATATCCGCCTGTACCAGAACATCGGTCCGGCTGATACTGATCCGACAGACGGCGCAACAGCGGGCGACGAAGAGGGTGCGCTGCGGGGTAGACCTCCGCGAGGATGGCGCGCCTGCCGCTGATTCCGTGCTATCCTCCGGGACTGCCCATCCTGAGCGCGTCAAGGACGTCTCTGAGTGCCGGTGAGTGAGGACCAAGAAAGCACGTCAGTCCGGCATCACAACGTCTACCTAGACGGCCCCCGCGACTGAATGCCCTCGTACATGAGTAAGGCGCGCCTAGCGAAGAAGACGCGCCTGACTCGCCCGATGGAGCCCCGTGGTGTTCAGTACAGCCGCGGACTCCTTATCAACTTTTCCTCTGACCTCGCCCAAATGATAGGGGCCGACCTGACAAGCCGGGTGGGATAGGGACGAACGGTCCTCGTCAAGCCCCGGTGGCTATCCTCCACCGCCTGCCTTGAAGCCGGGCCAGTGCATCGACCAGCGGGTTCGGATAGCAACCGCTCGTAGTTATTCCCCCATTCCCCAGACATGACGCCTGAAGAATGGAAACAAAATGTGACGCCGCTTTTGCAGCCCCGCTTCTGGGGGTCCGATACGGAGATCTGACGCCACAAGTTCTAGGGGTCCGATGCGGGAGAATCGGACAGTCTCTGTTCTGAGCTGTCACTTCCCGCGGATTACTGCGCAGGTTTCCATCTCGCTGCTGCGGGGAATTACCCTGCTATGAAGACGCCGCAGTCCGTGAAGCAAATCCTCAAGCAACCCTCTGATCGTCGCGCTGCGTCGGCGGGCAAGCGCCAGTCGGCCAGCCGTGAGCAGGTGAAGTCGCCTGTCGAAGAAGCGCTTGAGCGTGCCACGGCGTGTCTCATCCGGGCTCAGTCGAAAGACGGCTACTGGCTCGGCGAACTCGAGGGCGACACGATACTCGAATCAGAGTACATCATCCTGATGCGATTCCTGCGGATGGGTGACGAACACAAGCTCAGGAAAGCGGCGGCCTACATCACCTCCAAGCAGCTCGACAATGGCGGGTGGGCGATATTCCCTGGCGGGCCGGTGGATGTCTCGGCGTCGGTCAAGGCATACCTGTCGCTCAAGCTCACCGGAGTCTCTCCGCACGAGCCATACATGCGCCAGGCACGCGAAGCAATACGATCGGCCGGTGGCGTGGCAGCCGTCAACAGCTATACCAAGTTCTACCTGGCAATGCTCGGGCAGATCCCGTGGAACTCGGCGCCAGCCGTGCCGGCCGAAGTGATGCTGCTGCCGAAGTGGTTCTACTTCAACATCTATGAGATCTCGTCCTGGTCTCGCACGTTCGTGGTCCCGCTGACGATCATTTGGGCTCGTAAGCCTGTCACGCGGATCGATGAAGCGCACGGAATCGGCGAGCTGATGGAGGGGCAGGAAGGCGATCGCATCAGGTCGCGAATGAGCATCATTCCCCACAGCTGGCGCGACTTCTTCCTTGGGGTTGACTGGCTCATCAAGCTGGCGGAGCAGATTCGTCTGACGCCTTTCAGGCAAAAGGGCGTTGAGCTTGCCACTGATTGGATGCTGGCCCACTGCGAACAGAGCGCGGGGCTGGGCGCCATATTCCCTCCGATCATCTACTCGCTGATTGCGATGCACGCGCTGGGCTACCCCCCGAGCGACCCGCAATTCCGGCGGGCGATGGAGGAACTGGAGAAGCTGCAGATCGAAGAGAATGACACTCTGCGCCTGCAGCCCTGCACGTCGCCTGTCTGGGATACCGCCATAGCCATGAACGCGCTGGCGGAGGCGGGGCTCCCGGCCAATCATCCCGTGCTCAAGAAGTCTGCCA
>CAZFYZ010000126.1:0-10209 GCA_964523735.1 uncultured bacterium
TCCTTGGGGTGGGGGCGCAGTCTAAGTCTGTCAGGGTTTACGCCGTATTTCTTGTACCAGTTGAACCGCTCGTTGACCCAGTACTCGAACCACTCGTCGTCCGTGCCGGGCATCACGAAGTACTCCATCTCCATCTGCTCGAACTCGCGAGTGCGGAAGGTGAAGTTGCCCGGGGTGATCTCGTTGCGGAAACTCTTGCCAACCTGTCCGATGCCGAACGGCAGCTTCTTGCGAGTGGCTGACTGGACATTGGTGAAGTTGACGAAGATGCCCTGCGCGGTCTCGGGCCGGAGATAGGCGATCGACGCACCGTCCTCGACCGGGCCGATGAAGGTCTTGAACATCGTGTTGAACATGCGGGCCTCGGTCAGCTGCCCGCCGCACGCGGGGCACTTGTCGCCTTCGAGATCGTCCGCGCGGAACCTCTGCTTGCACTCCTTGCAGTCCACGAGAGGGTCAGTGAAGTTCTCTACGTGGCCGGAGGTCTCCCAGACCTTAGGGTGCATGATGATCGCGGCATCGAGGCCGACGATATCATCTCGCGTGGCAACCATGTCCCGCCACCACGCGTCCTTGACGTTGCGCTTCAGCTCGACCCCAAGCGGGCCATAGTCATAGCTCGACCCGATCCCGCCATAGATCTCGCTCGACTGAAATATGAACCCGCGCGTCTTGCACAGGTTTACGATGGTTTCCATATCAACCACGGCGATAGGTGCCTCTCTTTCCTGTCTTGTGCAGCTATTCTATAGGTTGGGGTGGGGGATGGTCAAGGGCGAGGGCTGCTACTGCCAGCCTGCAGGCACGTTCGTGAAGGTGACCACTGCTGTGTCCGCCGGGTCTGGCGGCAGCACCATCTCGGTCCTGAAGCTGAGCTCCTTTGGCAGAGGACCTTTCCATGGGAACGCGTAGTAGATGGTCATTCGTTCCCCTTTTCTGTCGGCAGCGGCTCTGGCTCGGCCGGCGGCCATTCTGCAGGCGAGACGGCAGTTGACGTTCAATGCCACTCGTTCCAATCTGGTCGGATGATGGAGAACGCTGAGGTAGCTGTTGAACGGGTCATCCTCAAACACAATCTTGCGGCCGATGATCTGCAGGCTCTGGCCCGCGACTTCCAGAGATACCCGATCGGTATCAGCGAGTAGGTTGTAGGGGGACTGCGTGACCCACGAACGGAATCGCTCATCCGACGATTTCATGCCAAACCGCGGGCCGTCTCCCCAGTTCTCGACGTAAGGGGCGACGTTGAGACGGCTGTCAGTGGGTCTGTAGAGGCTGGCCTTGATCACCAGTGCCTGAACTCTCTTGTCACGTGTGAATAGTACCCAGCCCCCGATCGGCCGACGATCACTGACCAGATCGTCGATGTAGACCTTCTCAATCGTTACGCTAGCTCCGCGGATTGTCTTCTGGACAGGTAGAGCAGATGGCTCAAGCTTCGTGAAACGAAACTCAACGGGCCCATCAGTGACGCGATGCACAGGTACTGACACGGTAATGGGCTTTGCCAAGAGGGGGGCGTATACCTCGCCTCGAGCGCTTTCTTGAGAGGAATACATGGAGGAACGAGACATCGTGCCTATCTCCGTAGCTGGATCGTGGCCGTTTGCATCCCTGATCGAGATATCGCCGTCAATCTCCAGTCGCCTGCTCTCCTTCGTTTCAGCGCTCGGTGCCACAACCCTGATCCGCAGCCTTCGCTTCGGCAGTGGCTTGATCTTCTCCAGGATCACGTCCTGGCCAAGCACCTTCACTGTCATCGGCAGTCGGGTTGCGTTGATCGTGATCTCCTTGCCCATCGATGTCAGCGGCTTGTAGAGCCAGTACGCACCTGCTATCACTCCAGCGACTGCAGTTAGCACCGAAAGTGTCCGCACTCGTCGTTTCAACTTGTAGCCCCCTTTTGTGTCAGCTGATTGTGCATCCGGGCGAGTCGCCCTGAGACGTCGCACGATTATACCATGCGTGCGCTTGCCACGTTTGACGAGCGGGCATTGTGTGTCGACAACAAATCAATATGTTTATTTATCAGGGTAGTGGCGGGTAAACTCAGAACGATGTGACAACCGTGTGTATGGCAGCTATATTGCCAAGCGTGCACTTACATTATGCGTTCACATGTCACACAGGCTGGCAGGCACTAAGCCACAAGCCCGCCGCGGCCTGATGTCTGGCCTCCAGGTAGGATACCTGGAGGGATGGCAATGCGAGCCTCCAGGTAAGGTGCCTGGAGGGATGGTGAAGTCGGAACATAGGGAGGATCAGGATGAAGAAGAGATGCTTGCTCGTCTCCGCGCTGTTCATGTCGATCTTGATCGTTATCCTCGCTTTGCCCGGTGGGGCTGTCGTGTTCGTTGATGGCATCTCGGGCAACAATGCCAACACCGGGCTCGGCACTTGGGCGAATGCCAAGGCTACGATCGGCGCCGGAGTTGCCGTTGCCGCGGGTCAGCCGGACCTGACTGTTTGGGTTCGCAAGACAGCCTATGTCGATAGCGTTATTGTTCCCACGGGCGTGAAAGTCTACGGCGGGTTCAACGGTAACGAACTCCCGCCATACGACCTCAGTCTCCGAACGTTCGTCCCGGCGACAATAGTTCAGCCGCCGGCCGGCGGCACCGCCTTCACTCTCAACGGAGGGAACGTGATCGACGGGTTCACCATCCGCGCCGGAGTTGCTCTTGCCATTGCGCGTGGCGTTCACGTGGTTCCGGGAGCGACGGCAACGGTTTCTCAATGCATCATCCAGAACTTTCAGGCGATCGGCGGCAAAGGCGGCGGGATCCTGGCTGACGGAGTCGTCGGCAACACCATCGGCCTGACCGTTCAGAAGACCCAATTCAGCAACAATGCGGCAGCGTCCGGAGGAAGCATATGGGCGTCCAACGGGTTCGCCAGCCTCGTTGAGTGCACGTTCTCAGGCGATCTTGTTTCGGACGCCTACGGAGCGCCGCCGATTGCGGGGGCATCTGTGTACACGGAGGGATGCAGCCTGAGCGTTCTGAGTTGCTCGTTCACCAATGGCATCGCCCGGGTGACGGCTGGGGCCATCACGCTGGTTCAGGGCGGCGCGATATATGCCTCAGGGGGAGCGAACTGCAGCGTAAGCGGCTGCCACTTCGACAACTGCGTCGCAACCGGCCTGAATGCTGTTCACACAGCGCAGGGCGGGGCGATCTGCGTCCAGGGCGTAAGCGCCATGGTGAAGAACTGCTTCGTCTATGAATGTGCCGCGCTGGGGGCGGGCACCATCACGCCGGCTTATGGAGGCGCGATCTACTTCCAGAATCCAGGTACCCTCAACGTGAACAACAACACGTTCTATGACAACGAAGTAACGCCCAACGCAGGGCTGGTTAGCAATACGGACAGGCCATACGGTCTGGGGTCTGTGCTCTACATGACCGGCGGCACGACCGCGAACATCCTCAATAACATAATCACTCACAGTCGCGGAACTGCCGTCGTCAACAACGGGATGCTGGTTAACTTCAACTACAACGTGATCTGGCACAACCAGGGCGGTGATGTCTTTGGCTTCAGCTTGCCCCTCTATACTACAAACCCCGCAACGAACAAGGACTTCAACATTATGAAGGACCCCAACCTGCGCGCGCCGTTGACGGGCGACCTGCACATCCTCTACGGCTCGCCGGCCAAAGACGCAGGTCGAAACTGGGGTGCGCCGGGCATCGACATCGATGGAGAGGCTCGCCCCCTGGGGGGTGTCGGTTTCATTGATATAGGAGCGGATGAGTTCGTGGATGCCGACGACGATGGTGGGGCAGACAATGATCCGGCTGAGACGACGCCGTTCGCGATCGTTGGCCCCGCCGAGGTCGATCCAGATGGCGACGGCGTCTACACTCCCTATGACAACTGTCCCGCTGTAGCTAACCCGATGCAGACGGACTCAAACGGCGACCGGATCGGCGACGCCTGCACTCCATTGGCGAGTGGTCCGTTCGCATCTGTCTACTTTGTGGATGGTACTGTCCCGTCCAGTGGCAACGGTCTGAGCTGGGCGACGGCCTTCAAGACCATTCAGGAGGCGATTGACGCCGCGGACAGCCACAACCAGGCGGGGTGGACCAAGAACTACGAGGTCTGGGTGCATGGCAACCAGACTTACAATGAGAACCCTATGATCTGGCACGGGGTCTCGGTCTACGGGGCGTGGGCCGGCACTGAACTCCCCACGGACTTGCCCTCTCCATATCCACTTCGTGATCTGAACGCAAACCAGACCACGATCAATGGTAACGCTGTAGGCTCCTCCGTCGTGATGGCGCATCTGCCGCAGGACCGTTATCTTGCAGACCCACTCAAAACCAGCTACGACAACACCATAACGGTCCTCGACGGCTTCCGCGTCACGAACGGCAAGGGCGAGCTGGGCGGCGGCGTGAGTGTTTACAAAGACCTTGTGAACATCTCAACCTGCCGCATAGTCCAGAATACTGCCGCTTTGGGCGGAGGAGTCTACTTCTACAAGTCGAACGGCATCGTCGGTGATGGGTTCCTGCCGCCGATAGCTACGCTGTTATCCGGCTCGACCACGATCTATACCAATACCGCGACTGGAGCTGCTTCGTATGCGGGCTATGGCGGCGGGGTCTACTCAGAACGGGGCGCCCCGACGATCTTTGCCAACAGGATGCAGGGCAACGTCGCGTTCTTTGGCGGAGCGATAGCGTCGAGGTTCTCGTCGCCGCACATTATAGAGAACTTGATCGGATGCGCTGCGGCGGGTGAGCGTAATGTGGCGCAAGGCGATGGTTCAGGCAACGGCAAGGGCGGCGGGGTCTACATGGACCTCAACTCGGATCCTGTTCTGGACAAGATCACGCTCGTGTCAAACCAGGCTCTCGGCGCAACGGGCAGCGGCGGGGGCATCTACGTGGACAGCTCCAACTTCATGATCAAGAACACCGTCGTCATGGCTAACTCGGCGGCGTCGCAGGGCGGCGCCATATACGCCACAGGGGCTTCGGCAGCCATCGCTGATCCCTGGTGCTACATCCGCTACACCGTGTTCACGAACAACTCCATTCCCGAGTTTGCAGGGATAGCGAGCCCGTTGTCGCCGCCCCCGGCAGATAGCTGCGACCAGACCAACTTTGTGGCGATACCTATGTTCACCAGTGGGCCAACTTGCGACTATAGCCTGCTGCCCGGTTCTCCCCTGATTGGCGCCGGTGATCCTGCTGATGGGTCGCCCAACATCGGAGCGTTCCAGGACGAAGACCCGCCCGCATCGGTGGGCAAGGCCAAGGATCTGGAGAACGGCGTGGTGGCGGAGATTTCAGGAGTCGTGGTGACCGCAGTGTTCCCCGAGGGTTTCTATGTCGAGGAACAGGACCGAACTGCAGGCATCTTCGTTCGGACCTACAACGCATCCGTCAAGATCGGCCAGCTAGTCCAGGTGAAAGGCGTCATGGCGATGGCGGGCATCGAGCGGGAAGTTATGAACCCGTCCGTCACCGTCATCTACGGCTCTGCGGCGCCGATCAAGCCGTTGGCGATGTCCAACCGAATGATCGGAGGCGGCGAAGGTGGCCTGTATGTTGAGGGGGTCACCGGTGCGTGCGGCCTTACAAATCTTGGTCTATTGGTCAAGACCTGGGGTAAGGTCACAGGCGTTCAGGCTGGCCAGAAGCCACACTTCACGCTAGATGATGGCTCTGGCGTCGGGGTGAAGGTAGCTGTTGCCGACGATGCGAGCCTTCCTTCGATAGGTGACATCGTTGTTGTGACCGGAGTCTCGTGTATCGACTACACCGGGTCCAGCTACGGGCGAATGCTCAAGACCAGAACTGTGTCCGACGTGACTTACCCGCTCAAGTAGCCTCCTGCGGGTAGACGACCACTCGCTGGGTCAAATTCCGACGGGGCGGGAGGTGATTCCCGCCCCCCAGCGAGGGGAAGGCCATGATCAGCTTGCGGGGTCGTTGCCTCCGCATACGCGGCGTGGGCCGACAAGGCTCACGCCGCATCCTCGTCGGGCAGCTTTCCACGTCTGCTCCGCGCTACACTCCACTTCAGCGCCGGCGGGGCGACGAGTGTCGTGACGATCACCATTATCACGACTGCCGCGTATGTGGGCGGTTCTATGACGGAGTGGCCATTGAGCATCAAGTGGCTGCCGTAAGCAGCGAAGATGAGACCGACCTCTCCGCGGGGGATCATACCGATCCCGACTGACAGCCTATCCAAACCTCTGTGTAGCACGCCCAGTCCGCAAGCCTGCTTGCCAAGGATGGCGGCAACTGTCAGCGCCCCGGCCAGGGCTAGTATCTCCGGTCGAGCGAGCATAGCCAGGTCAACTCGTGCGCCCATCACCACAAAGAAGACTGGCACAAGGAAGCCAATCAGCGGCTTTACTAGTTCCTCCACCGAGTGCTCCCCTCGTTCGCGGAAGCTTCGCCAATGGACTTCGTCGAGGATCAGTCCGGCCGCGAATGCCCCCACGATCGGCGCGAGGCCAATCACCGAGGCCAGGTAGGCGAAGCCAAAGCAGATCGCCAGGGCCGTAGCGAGCAGAATGTCCGCTGCAGGCAGCTTGGAGGCGAACGTAAAGACGCGCGGGGCGATCCATCTGCCGATGAACAAGGCGCCGATAAGGAATGCGGTGGCTTTGACGATGATCAACGCGATTGAGACCGACGAAACCGCGCCTCCTCCAGTGGCCGCTGAGGCGATGATTCCTCCCACTACCGCCAGTATCACGAGTCCCTGCACGTCATCGACCACTGCCGCTCCCAGGATGATGCGCGCCTCGGTCGACTGGAGCCAACCCAGATCCCGCAGCACCCTGGCCGTTATCCCCACACTGGTTGCGCAAAGCGTCGCACCAATGAAGATATGCACGTAGACACTCTCCCGCGGCAGAAACACGGTGGCAACGCCCCATCCTAGCACGAACGGGAGCACGACCCCGATCGTAGCGACGAGGAGAGCCGAAGCTCCCACCTTCATCATCTTGGCAAGGTCCGACTCCAGTCCCACCTGGAAGAGAAGCAGGGTGACGCCTATCTCCGATAGGATGTTCACACTGCTGTCGGTCTTGATGAAGTCGAAGCCGTCGAATCCCGCGAGGTAGAGATTGCCGATCAGAATGCCGAAGAGCAGTTCGCCCAGCACCGCCGGCTGCCCGATCCTGACTACCAGACTGCCGCCGATCTTGGCTGCTATCAGAACAACTACCAGCGCGAGAAGCACACTTGCCGTATTGCCGTGGGCGCTATTGTCCTGTGCGGCCGACGACGTGATAGCCAAGGCGATCAGCGATCCTGACAGCAACGCGGTCCTGGTCAGGCGCGTCATGTTTGAGTTGCAGCGGGTCATGTCAGAATATGCTTTAGTCGTTGGTCCAATGGTGTCCTTCGCGGCGCTTCGGGACGGGGTGAGGCTAAGAATCGCTGCCGAGACTGCCGAAGAGTATATAGGCTGACCAGCAATAGGCATGGCTGGGCAGTTTTGCTGTATAATGGACACTGCTAAGTCGGATGAAAGACTGCATGGAGGCTTTGAATGCGACGTAGGTTCGGCAGAGACGTTGTTGAGCGATGGTATAAAAACCCGATTATAACGCTTGAGAACGTCCCTTTTCCCTGCAACACTGTTTTTAACGCAGGGGCGACCAAGTTCGGAGATGAGTATATTCTCTTGATGAGAGTGGAAGACCTTGCTGGCCGTTCGGTCTTCGCTCTTGCGAGAAGCGACGATGGCTATCATTTCAGCGTGGACCCGGTTCCCGCGATGGAGCCATCGAAGGAAGAGCCGTTTAGGTCCTACGAGAGACGAGGGATCGAAGACCCGCGGATCACGGAGCTAGAGGGCGCTTACTACATCATGTATACGGCCTACTCGCGCTACGGAGCGCGACTGGCCCTGGCCCGCACGACCGATTTCGTGAACTACGAGCGGATCGCGCTCGTGTCGGAGCCCGAGAATAAGGACGGCTGCATGTTCCCGCGCAAGGTTGGCGGGCGCTATGTGCGCCTGGATCGACCCTACGGCGGAGGAACCGGCAATATCTGGCTATCATACTCACATGATCTCCAGCACTGGGGTGACTCAGAGGTCGTGATGACCACTCGCGGTGGTTTCTGGGACTCCGACCGGATCGGTGCCTGCGCACCTCCCATTGAAACGGAGCACGGCTGGCTGCACATCTACCACGGCGTGAAGAACACCTCCGCCGGGCCTCTCTACAGGATGGGCGCGGCTCTCTTGGACCTTGAGAATCCTGCCAAGGTGCTTTGCAGAAGCTCGGTTCCTATTCTCACACCCAGAGAGTACTATGAGAGGGTGGGGGACGTCGGCAACGTTGTCTTTGCCTGCGGGGCGATCCTTGAGGACGAGGGTCGGCTGCGCATCTACTACGGCGCGGCTGATACCTGCATCTGCTTAGGGTTCGCGAACGTGGACGAGCTGATCGACCGCTGCCGATTCACTCCCGACGGTGAGGACATCGAGTAGAAAGCGCAACGGCATACCTGGGGTCGCCCAGAACAGTCCGATTGTGGCCCGGCATCCGCCGGGCCATTTCCACGTCTGCGGCCAAGTTGCGCCTAGCCCCCTCTCCCCCTCGATACGGCCCCAGGCCGGCCTACTCGGGACCTACGGTGATGATGATTTCCGCGAGACTGAACTGACGCGTCCGCCAGCTGCCCTTGACAGCACTACCTCCGGTGCTATCATTGTCGTGCCAGTCCGCTGCCAGTGACGGCGAAGGAGCTTCACGTGAACTCAAGAGAGCGCGTCTTGAGCGCGTTTGACCGCAAGGGCTATGACCGTATCCCCGTCAAGCACGAGGGCACTCCAGAGATCAATCAGATGGTGATGGATCACTTCGGGCTGCAGGACATAGAGCAGTTGCTTCGTGTTGTGGGGGATGATTTCCGGTATGTCACGCCGGTCTATGTCGGGCCTGAGCTGAGGACGTTCCCTGACGGTAGTGTAGAGGGCTACTTCGGCGAGCGGTACAATTATGCCGAATTTCCCGGTGGGAGATACCTAGAATCCTCCTACCAACCTTACGCGGGTGTCCTGGAGCTAGCCGACCTCGACCGATCTCACTTCCCGTCCGCTGACTGGTTCGACTATTCCACTATCAAGCAGCAGTGCGAGGCATTGGGTGGCGAGTTCGCGGTCTGCTGTGGCTCCCCGGGTGAAATGGATTTCATCAACGGCATATCCAGGGCGCGCGGCATGGAGCAGGTCATGATGGACCTGATAGACGAGAACCCGGTCTATCTTGAGATAATGCAGGCCCGGTTCGACTTCTACTATGGGCTCCACCGGCGAGTTCTGGAGGCGGCCGAGGGAATGGTCGACTTCGTGCACGTCGGTGAAGACCTCGGAAGCCAGCGTGGGCCGATGATCAGCATGGACATCTTCGAGAAGCACTTCGCGCCGAAGTACGGCAAACACTTCGAGATGGTCCACAGCTACGGCGCCAGGACGATGATGCATATGTGTGGCTGCTGCGAGGCGTTCCTCCCGCGGCTGATAGAGTTGGGTCTTGACGTTTACGACGTAGTGCAGCCGGCGACGCCGGAGACCGACATCGCCTGTCTTAAGAGGCGTTTTGGCGATCGGTTGCGCTTCTGCGGCAGCGTGTGCGTGCAGAGCACAATCGCCTGGGGGACGACTAGCGACGTCGAGCGAGAGGTCAGGCGGCGGCTGGATCTATTTCCCGACGGGGGGCTCTTCCTCGGCCCCACCCACGCCATTCAGGTCGGCAGCCCGTTGGAGAACGTCCTGGCACTGTACCGAGCGGCAGGTTCACTGAACGAACGCATCGACGAGGTGATGCTGGCGGCTGGCGAACAGGAGAGCGCCCCTGCCACGATCGACCTTTCCAAGCTGTTCTGATTGCCGCGCTGCCTGATGCAGCAGCTTGCTCCTGTGGAACAGTCATTTTGAGCAATTGGACCGTGCTCAGGACAGGCTCCGTGAGAAGCCCGCTGTGGGGCCTTTGCTGGATCCGGGAGAAAGCAGATTCTCGCCAGGCTCGAAATGACTGTTGGCAAGACTGAGCTCTCACTGCCTGAACTTCCCATTGACAGACAGCCAAAGGTGAGGCATAATTCGATCAGGGAGCCGTGCGGTTGCCAGTGTGACGCAGCACGGTGGAGGTCTAAGTGCGCCCAAAATTGGTAGCTCTGCTCTTAGTTCTCGCAGGGGTCGCTTCTCTCGTCT
>CAZFYZ010000127.1:0-10181 GCA_964523735.1 uncultured bacterium
CGAAGCAGATCGCGGCCATCGTATAAGCCGCGCCTGCCGCCACCCACAATAGAATCTCGCGAACACTAGGCATCTTTGGACCTCCCTGCTTGCAGGATCGCCATCAGGACGACTCCTGCGTTGATTCCAACCGCTAACCCCAGAATGAACATCCACATCTCCCACCCCTTGCTTGCCGGGCTCGACCGGCAGGATGCTACAGAGCCACTATCAGGATCGAGCCCGGCGCGTTCTGAACAAGGTCTCTATGAGCTAGCCGGCTTTCAGTTTCCGGCGCATACCCTGCCTCCTTTCATCGCGCGCGTGTTGTAAGTGGCCATCCCTGGCCGGTGTCGAGTCTGCCTGATCAAGAACGGAGCGGAGGATGCGATCCCGTTCGACTCCGGCCCGCACCGCCTCGCGGCAACATCTAGAAATCCGCTCAGCACGGGCTCCGCTCAACAGTTACCTCCCTCCGGGAAAGAACAGGGCGGCGGGGTATTCAACCGCCCCGAGGTAGGGGGAAGGAGGGATACAAATCTAAGCCGCCTCCAACGCCTCCAGCTCTGCCCTCAGCGCCGCGATCCGCTCCCGCTTGGCAGCCTCGGCCCGCTCCCTTTCGATCTCCTGGGGCGTCCGCTCCGTGGCCATCGCCCGGCAGTAGCGAGCGGCTTCGGCGAGTTCCGGGAAGATCAATGAGGCGAGCGCTCTGCCGACCCTTGCGGGGTCCGGCGGCTGCCCTACCCGGCTCGTCTGTATTCGGATGGAGAGGCGTCTTGACATCGGTCTCCGAATTGTCCTGGTGGCCGGTTGGCGCTAGGAGAGTGGTTCGCGCTCCCGCCCTCCGAAGAGGACCGGCCACCAAGTCTGTAGAATCTGGCATTGGCGCTGGGAGAACGGGGATCACAACAGGCATAATCACCATTCATCGGGAGGTCCAAAGACAAACCACGAATGGAGGTGACTGCCTATGGTCAACTCGATAACGGCTGCACTACTCGCCGTGTCAATCGTGCTGATCGCGTTGCGACTCCTGATGCGATCCTAAAGGGTACGTCCCCCAGCGCCAATCTTCACTTCTCAAGGAACAAACTGGTAGAACTACCAGTAGACAGTCACTCTGTTCTCATGCGACACTGAACTCAGCATTAAGCGCGTGTTCTGGCCAAGGACGACCCTCGGGACTTACGTCTCGGGGGCTTTGTCGTCTTGGGCTCCTTGACCACCCGCGCGGCATACTCGTTGAAGAGCCGTGCCAGACCGTAGAGCACGGCTTCCCGGGTCTCGGATTGCGCGGGGGCTGACATTTACTTTGCCTCCATCTGGGCAATGATCCGCTCGTGCTCGCGCTGATACTCGTCGCGCGCTTCCTGGAGCTTGGCGATCTCCTTCTCGATCATCTTGATCGCCTGGCTCGACTTCTCGACGCGCACCCGGTGCAGGTTCATTGTCTGCATCCTCGACGCGATTCGGCTGTCGAAGTAGCGCACGTTCATCGAGGCGGGTGTCACCGGCTCGGAGTTGGGCTTGGGCGCCATGTCACGCCGCCTCCTGGTTGGGCTCGATCGCCGGCGCGTGGCGCAGTTCGTTGTGTCGCCGAACGTGGCAACCGTGAAGCAACCACTTCACATCAAGCGGTCGCGAATAGTCCTCGTGATGGGCGTGGGTTTTTCCTATCCGCCCGCAGCCGCATTCACAGATGGGCGAGGGCACAAGCCTGCCATCACGAACAGCCAAGGTGACAGCGACGCGCGCCCTGCCCTTCGGTGTCTGGCGGTCCGCTCGCTTGTAGTTCCGTTGATAGCGGCGTTGGCGCGAACTATGCTTCGAGCACTCGGGTTGCTTGCCGCGATGAATGACTCCACACACGGGACAGGTGTGTGGCTGATACGTGGCGGAGTGACGGCACCGAGCACAGAGGCCTGTATCGTGGGGTTTGCATCTGGAACCGCACTGAACACAGATTGCCGTCTGAACAGGAGGTCTGCCCTCTTTGCACTTGTAACACGGGCCCGCGGGCGCTACCGTCTTCCGTCCGCAGATGGAACAGATGCGCACTTTGCTTGTGCTCCGACAATGGGCACAGTATGACCCGTGACCCTTGCTTGTTCGGAACTCTGCCAACAAGAGATGTTGGCCGCACCCACGACAAGTCTTCTTGCCGTCTGGGTATTTCTTCTGGAGGTAGGCAGGCAAAAACATCACGCGGCCTCCCCCGGGGGCACTATCTCATCGATCAGAGTCAGTGTCCGATCTTGAGCAGCAACCGTGATGTAGGCGAGCCGGTTATAGGCCTTTCTCCAGTCGATGCCAAGGTCTTCGCCGATCTCGCTCCAGGTCATGCCTTTGAGCAGTCTGTGGTTGATGAGCCGGACTAGTCTTCGATCTTCTTTTGTGATTCGCTTTCGCATATCGGCTCCGGTGTAAAGATTCTGACACCCTCATCATACCACCTTTTGAGCTGGTGTCAAGTATCTGATTACAATATTTTTTCAGAAAGTTTCCGACAACGCAGATGAGCATGCTAAGCTGTATCTGGGAGGGCTAAGACAGTTTGCCGACGATTAGTCACGAATGGGGTCGCTGCATTAGATCGCTGCTCAAGCACCACGGATTGACGCTGCGCGGAGCCGTGAAGAAGTCTGGTGGCGTCGTGTCGCATACGTCGATCATGGAGTGGTGTGACGGCATAGTCCCGCACGATGCAGTAAAGGCAGTGGCGTTCCTGTCTGCATTCCCGCGCGAAGAAGCTATTGAGTGCCTTCGCGCTGGCGGACTGCCCATTCCGCCGGAGTGGGAGCCGGGCTCCGAAGACGAGCAGATCATCGTCCAGGCTTTCCGCGCTGCCAGCCCCCAGAAGAAAGAGCACATCGTGGCGGTAGTCAAAGAGATCATCGCGGAGGACGAAGCCAACGACCCGGAGGACTAAGCTAGATCGAGCTCAAGAGTGGGCTCTAGCAGCCGTGCAGCGCTACTCCCTTGCCCCTCCGGTGGATCTCGATAAGGTGCGGCGTGATCAGCACTTGTCTCTACGCCGCAAAGCGATGAACCCGGAATGCTCAGGCTTCCTGGCGTTCACGGCTCACAGGCGATATATCGTCCTGAACAAGGACCACAGCTTCGAGCGACAGCGATTCACGATCGCGCACGAGATATGCGAGTTCCTGCTAATCCGGCATCAGGAGCGGTGGGGTAAACATCTGGTCCAGGGCGATGTCAAGGAACGCTTCTGCGACCACTTCGCGGCGTGTCTCCTGATGCCCGAGGAAGCTGTCCGAGCTAAGGCAAAAGAGGTCTGGCACAACAAGCGCACGAATGATAAGACTGAAGTCTTGGCTCGCCAGTTCGGCGTGAGCGCCCAAGCGATGTCAGTCAGACTGAGGGAGCTGCGAATCGACGCAACCCGGAGTGGTAAGATCATCGCGATGCAGCAATCGAGAGGACACTGGGAGAGATACGCCAAGGAGCTTCTCGAATCACGTTAGGAGGGTTTGTTATGAACAAAGGCGGGTTCAGCTGGAAACGCGCTCTTGGCATCAGCGCAGCCAAGAGCCGGTTGTCGCGGCAGATAGGCATACCTCTGACTAGATCAGGGCGTCAACGCAAGGCCGGAGCGGCTGTGGGATGTGCTGCCATCGCAGGGGCATTCTTGGTGGTGGCTCTCTGTGTGTTGTCTGTCTATGTTGTGGCGGAACCCCTGCCTGATCCTGCCGCCAAGCGAATCACCCTGAAGTCTGACACACCCATCTCCATCAAGGCGGTGATGGAGAAGCTGCTAGACAGCACAGGGTTCTCCGTCCGCTTCGAGCAGGGCGCTGATCCGGCCGCCGCGATCCCCGCATTCTCTTTCAGCGACGTGACGGTAGAGTCTGCTGTGAAGGCAGTGGCAAGGAGTGCTAACTTGGCACTATGGGAGCGCGGGGAGGTCTACGTTCTGCAGGCAAAGTCTCGGCCATCAGCGACGCTGCCCGCGCCCGAGCAGACGCCGTCTGTGACCAAGCCGGCTCCCGTTCCTAAGACAGGAATGACAAAGTTTGAGGTAAGGACTGCGCTAGGAGCGCCACTGTCCACCGGGTCGTCTCTGAACGGGAGCGATGTGTGGTACTACCCGGAATGGGTTGTCACGTTCTCTGGAACCACAGTAAAGGAAGCCCAAGACTACAGCAACAAGAAACTGGCATTCAAGTCTTCCGGCAAATCTGTGCCCTACTTTGAGCTCGTCAAGCGTATGCAGGAACTGGAGATAGAGGCCCAGCAACGGAAGCAGGAGGCGGTGAGACAACACTACCGCAACCAGACGCATAGCGTGGCCACCGAGTTGAGCATGATCAGGAAGGCCCTCGAGGAAGCCGCGTCCACTGACAAGTAAGGCTGGAATGCCCGATCTGCAATGAACACCCTCTACTACGGTGACAACCTGGAGATCCTACGCCTGCACGTAGCCGACGAGTCTGTCGACCTCGTCTACCTTGACCCGCCATTCAACTCTAACGCCACCTACAACGTGCTATTCGCTGAACATGATGGGACCAGGGCTGCCGCTCAGATCAAGGCGTTCGGGGACACCTGGGCGTGGGATCAGGGGGCGGCCCTTTCCTATCAAGAGGTGGTGGAATGTGGGGGCAAGCTCTCCCAGGCGATGCAGGCATTCCGAACGTTCCTCGGAGAGAGCAATCTGCTGGCGTATCTGGCTATGATGGCACCCCGCCTGGTCGAGCTACGGCGCGTTCTAAAGCCCACAGGCTGCATTTTCCTTCACTGCGACCCGACAGCCAGTCATTACCTGAAGATGCTGATGGACGCCGTGTTCGATCCGTCCAATTTCCGCAATGAGATTGTCTGGAAGAGACAGACCGCGCACAGCGACGCGAGACACAAGTTCTGCGATGTAAGCGACACTATCCTGTTCTACAGTAAGAGCAGAGCATTCCGGTTCCGTCCTCAGTATGGCCAACACGACCCTGTCTATGTAGAGAAGTTCTATCGTCACGACGATGGAGACGGAAGAGGCCCGTATCAGTTGGCTGATATGGCTAGCCCTAACCCACGCCCCAATATGATGTATGAGTGGCTGGGGTTCCCGTGCCCGGCTAAGGGATGGCGTTACCAGCTTGAGACAATGCAGGGACTCCATGATGAGGGCCGGATATGGTATCCACAAAAGGACGGCACCTATGACCACTCGCGCAGGCCGCGTCTGAAGCGCTATCTAAGTGAACAGGAAGGGTCGATAGTCACGAACGTCTGGACAGACATTACCCCCCTACACGCGGTAACGGCCGAACATCTGGGGTACCCGACACAGAAACCAGAAACGTTGTTAGAACGCATCGTCAAAGCCGGCAGTGACAAAGGTGATGTTGTTCTTGATCCTTTCTGCGGTTGTGGAACTACCATAGCCGCAGCTGAGAAACTCGGTCGGAGTTGGTTAGGAATTGATATCACACACCTGGCAATGACACTGATAAAGCACAGGCTTCAGCATTCCTGCGGTGAGGCGATTAGTCAGGCCTACCGAGTGATCGGAGAGCCAGTTTCTCTTCCTGATGCGCAGACGTTAGCGACCAACGACCCATATCAGTTCCAGTGGTGGGCATTGGGTCTGGTCGGAGCAAGACCTGTGGAGCAGAAGAAGGGCTCCGACAAGGGCATAGACGGGCGACTATACTTCCACGATGATCCCACCAGTGGCGATACGAAGCAAATCATCTTTTCCGTCAAAGCTGGACACACGAACGTGACTCACTTGCGCGACCTTCGCGGGGTCCTTGACCGAGAGAAGGCAGAGATCGGCGTACTGATCACGATGCAATCTCCTACGAAGCCCATGCGGACAGAGGCGGCAAGCGCCGGCTTCTACGAGAGAGCCTGGGGCCGCACCAAGCATCCACGGATACAGATTCTCACGGTGGAGGATCTACTCGGCGGAGCGAACGTAGACTACCCGCCGTGGAGCGGCAACGTCACGTTCACGAGGGCCCGTAGGCACGAGGCAGAGTCGGCGAACTATGAGCTGGAACTCGAGACTCAGTAGGCGAGGTGTTGGATATGGGAATTGGACCATCTGAACTTCTAATCATCGGCGGCGTATTGACCGTAGCCGCAGTTACCGTCTACATCTTGTGGCTCGGGATCTCCGCGCTAAGGAAGTATCTGAAGAGCTAATGGCACGCTTCCGACTCGCGCCCCTGGACACAATGATGATCATCATAACCGCCGCGCTCGTGGTGGCATTCGTCCGGTCTCTGTTGTGAGTTTATCTGACCTCCTCCAGCCCCGGCACAGTCCCGCTCGCCAGCCCGCCCGCGAATGCGCCAGAGCCTATGTGCGCGTCTCGCACGAGCGATCGGCAGAGAAGGCCATCAGCCCCGAGACCCAGCGCCGGCGTATCGAGTCTTACGCCCGCGGGCAAGGCTACGAAATCATCGAGTGGTATACCGACCTCGCTCGCTCAGCTTTCCACGACGATGACCGGCCGGAGTTCGACCGGATGCTCAGAGACGCGCAAGCAGACCCGTCGACCTCGGTGATCCTCGTCTTCCGCTATGACCGCTTCTCGAGATCGTGGGCAGCTCCCGGTCAACAACAAGCGCTGCTTCGCGCCGGTGTCAGGATCGAATCCGCAGAAGAAGGCTACTACGACCCGGATAGCGAGACCGGCGCCATTATGATGCCGCTCACCTGGTCGCTCAATCGCCTGTTTTCCATCAAGCTCCGCAACGTCACCATCCCCAACATGAAGACGAACTTCGAGCAGCGGGATCCGGAGACAGGCTGGGCGTATAAGAACGGCGGGCACGCGCAGTGGGGATACAAGCCACACCGAATCCCAATCGGGCGCAACCGTCACGGCCACGACCTGCACAAACTGATCTGGCTACTGGACGATACCCAGGTGGCCGGCAAGCCCGTCCACGAATGGGCCAGGACGATGCTTGTGGAGTGGCGACTTGGAGAGAAGGTAGGATACGATCGGATTGCGGAACGCCTCACGAAGCTACACATCCCTACCCCGCTTGGTCGATCAGCGTGGTCAATGTCGTCAATCCAATCACTCATCGGGGATTGGCCGCGCCTCTACCAGTATGCTGGCTACGCTTTTTGGAACCGAGAGGACTGCACCGATAAAGGAAAGCGCCGACAGCGCGACCCGTCGGAGTGGATCGTCGTGCCGAACGCTCACCCCGCGATCATCACCGAAGCAGAGGCCGACGCTATATGGGGCATCGTGTCTGAGCAGAAGCGCGCCACTCACGGGCGGACGGCGGAGATGAGCCGTTGGGCACTCTCGGGAGGGTTCCTGAAGTGTGGTCATTGTGGGGCAAACTTCGCGGGATCGGTCGTCAGAGGGAGAGACTACTACGTGTGCGGGAGCCATCTCTACCGCAGGGGCGGCGATTGCGTAAAGCCTGCCTGGTATATCCCCAGGGAGGACATCGAGGCCACTCTGCTGAGGCGTATCACCAAGCTGCTTGCGAAGCACGCCGGCGACCTGTCCGAGTGGATAGCAGAGGCGAATGACGCGGCCCAAGAGGAATGGCGGGTTATCCAGAAGACAGTCAAGGAGCGAGCCCGGAGGATAGCACAGAGGGAGCGCGAACTGGTGAATCTTGCAGATGCGATGGCTCAGGCAGGCCCAACACCGGAACTGGTCGAGCGGACGCGGGAGGCACGGGCAGATATCGAGAGGCTGCAGCGTATCGACAGGATCGAGCAACCGCCAAGAATAGACGCGGCGGCCATCGAGGCGCTCGCTGCACGGGTGGAGAGTGCGAGTCAGGACAGCGAGGCGCGGAGGATGCTGATTCAGCAGTTCCGCCCGGAGATCATTGCAGACCCAGTGAAGAGACAACTCGAGGGGCAGATTGACGATCCACGCTCGTTGCTCGCGAATGACATGGCGGCGCCAACGGGAGTCGAACCCGTCCTTCGGCCTTGAAAGAGCCGTGTGCTAACCGATGCACCATGGCGCCGCGCTGATATATTCTACCAGATTGCAATCACACGATCAAGCATCGGCTGCAAATCCTCTTGACAGGCTTTCAGTGCTGAGGTAAACTCGCGCCAAGAGGGGAGGCGGAGGCCAGTGGGTCCCGCAGAAAGGTTTGATTCAATGTCTATGTGTTCGTCCTTTGTTTTCGCCAGCTCGCTTCTGGTTGTCGGCCAGCTTCTGTGTGCGCCTTGCCTGGGGGACGTGATCCCCTGCGACAATGCAAACATGGGCTTGGCGCCCTACGTCTGGAAGATGACGGGCTCCGGCTCAAGCGCGAAAGCAGAGGCTGCACTGCCGGGCGCCTATTTCAAGACGATCGTCAACGGGACAGCATCTGTCGGTCTCGTGGTCGACGGCAACGGCAATACAGGTTGCCCTGCGGGATCAATGCCGATCATCGATGTCTCAGTTGATGACGGGCCTTTCACAAAGACCCAGCTTACCGAGCAGGGAAAGGTCTACACGTTCGCGTTGGCCAGCGGGCTGGATGCGAGCAAGCCTCACCGAGTGTCAGTCTACATGCGCGCGACCGGCCTCGTGCCAAATCGCTGGAAGGGATCGGAGACCCACCTGCGGATTATCGGCCTGGAGGTAGACAAGGGCGGCACGTTGAGTGCTCACCCGAAGCGGCCGAGACTGGCGATGGGATTTGGTGACTCGATCACCGAGGGCGTCGGGGTAGATGCAGTGTTCACCGGGTGGGATGATGTTACGCCCAACAACGCGCGGGGGTCCTGGTTCCCGTTCGTCGCACAGGCACTCGATTGTGAGTACGGTCAGCTCGGCTCTGCCGGTCAGGGCTTGCTCAAGCCGATGGAAATGCCTCCACTCACCCAGACCTGGGACCATTTTGACCCGGATACCTCCCGGCTCACCAATGGCAAGCTGATCCCCGAGCCGGACTACGTGTTCTGCAATATGGGCACGAACGATTACTATCTGAAGGACAACGAGTACGCCACTCTGGATATCACAGAGGCCTATACCACCTGGATAAACTCGGTTCGGGCTGCCTGCCCCAAGACCCACATCTTCTGCGTCGTTCCGGCGTCAGGCGTGCACCGGGAGACCATCAACAAGGTCGTCAACTCATTCAGGAACAAGGACAGGCGGGTCCACATTATCGATATTGCGTCGCTGAACGACGTCCTAACCATCAAGGGAGTGCCTACCAGCATGGCTTACGATGGGGTGCATCCGTCTCTCTATGGCGAGGGAATGTTCGGCGCTTCGATAGCAAGGGAAGCGGCTTACCAGTTGCCCCGCTTGATCTTCCGCACTCAGGGCGGCCGGTAGAAGAGAGAATCAAGACACTGGCGCATTTCGGGGCGGAGGGATTCTCCGCCCTACTGCCTTAGTAGCCAATTGGTATACATTGCACCTCGACCTCTACCCATAGAAAGGGCCAACTGATGATGACTCCCTCTCTCACGCAATCCTCGTGGCTGCTAAGGCTGAGCTTGTCACTACTGGCGCTGCTTCTGGCTTGCGGCGCTTGGGCAGCAGTTCCTGATTTCCACTGCACCCCACCCCAACTCTGGCAATCAGACTTCGGCGCACCTCCTCGCACACCATTTGTGGGTGATGCTGATGGTGACGGCTATGGTGATCTTCTCTGCCTCTGGCCGGAAGGTGACTGCGTCATCGACGTCAGCATCAATGCCAACGGTGAAAAAGCGATCTGGGGGGAGCAGGCACGTAGAGAGTTTGGCAAGAACGGACTATGCGCGACGTGCGGCAGGTTCACCGATGAGAAGAGTGTTGGAGTGCTTGGTGTGATGGCCGATGGTTCTGTCCGTCTTGCGCATGGGTTCGATTCGGCAACCACAAGATACCTTAGAGATGATGTGATCGGCAAGCTGCCCGAGCCGGTGAAGAAGCCGACAAGAATGGCCGCCGGAGACTTAGACGGAGACGGCTGCGCCGAGGCACTCGCGGTCACGGCAGACGGCACTGTCCACCTGGTAGACGTGAACGCGCAGGAGCCTGCGAGAAGCTCGATCACGAGAATCGGGCGCATTGCAGCTGGCGCGACAGCCGTGACTGTAGGCGACTTCAGCGGAACGGGGCATCTGGACCTGGTCTATCTTGACCAGAAAGGACAAGTCCTCAGATGCTCCGTGTCCTCACAGGCGCTGGGGAAGCCGACCAGGCTCGCCAGAGCAACAAACGGCCCTGAGCTTGTGGCGGCTCACCTGGACGATGACAG
>CAZFYZ010000128.1:0-10042 GCA_964523735.1 uncultured bacterium
TCGCCGGGCTCTCTTTCACGTATCGCAGCATTCCGGACGTACTCTCGATGCCGTCAGCCAACTTCAGAACGTCCATCGTGCACTCCGGGTGGGCGACAACAATGGCCTCCGGATGCTCGCGCTTCATCTTGATGACATCCTGCGCCAGTATCCTGTGGTGCGTCGGGCAGTACCCGCAGTAGGGAATCACGGTCTTGTTCGTCTTGGAGGCCACATAGGACCCTAGCGACTTGTCGGGGACGAACAGCACCGTGTCTCCTGGTACGGATTCGACGACTCGGATGGCGTTCGCCGAGGTGCAGCAGATGTCGCTTTCGGCCTTAACGTCGGCGCTCGTATTGACATAGGCCACAACTGGGATTCCCGGGTGCCTGGCCTTGAACTCCCGCAACTGCTCCGCGGTGATCATATCGGCCATAGGACAACCGGCCTTCGGGTCAGGAATCAGCACGGTCTTCTCCGGCGACAGTATCTTTGCCGTCTCAGCCATAAAGTGGACTCCACAGAAGACGATGACTTCTGCGTCGATCTTCGCGGCAATTCGCGATAGCTCCAGCGAGTCGCCGGAGTAATCTGCGATATCCTGCACCTCGCCGAGCTGGTAATTGTGCGCGAGTATCACCGCGCCCCGCTCGGACTTAAGTGCTTTGATCCTGTCAACCAGTTCTATGCTCATGATCCTCTCGTTTGAACGTTGGAACGTTCAAACGTTCCAACTAGGAGAATGCCACGTCCAACGCGTCCCTGACCGACAGGACGCCCTTCGCTTCGATCTTGATGTCCCTGGGCAACTTCGATGCGCTGCGTGACGCAAATATGGCCCGGTCAAAGCCCAGCCGCGATGCCTCCTTGAGCCGTTTCTCAAGCTGACCGACTGCCCTCACTTCGCCCGCAAGGCCGACTTCTCCCAGCGCAACCGCGGCGGGATCAACGGACTGATCCAGAAGACTGGACGCCACAGCCAGTGCAATCGCCAGATCCGCGGCCGGCTCCACGATCCTAACCCCTCCGGCTACATTTACGTACACATCCTTGTTGCCAAGTGAGAGCCCGACTCGCTTCTCGAGCACGGCCAGTATCATCAGAAGCTTGTTATAGTCCACTCCTGTTGCGGTGCGCCTCGGGCTAGTGAAGTATGACTGCGCAACCAGCGCCTGAATCTCTACCAGTAGCGGTCTAGAGCCCTCTATAGTCGAAGTGACGACCGACCCTGTCCCGTGATCCGGCCTCTGGGCCAGAAGCGCCTCCGACGGGTTGGAGACCTCCTCCAGGCCGCTCTCCCGCATTTCAAATATGCCCAGTTCGTCGGTCGAGCCGAACCGGTTCTTCACAGCGCGGAGCACCCTATATGACTGATGGCGGTCGCCCTCGAAGTATAACACCGTGTCGACCATGTGCTCCAGGACCCTGGGCCCGGCGAGCGAGCCCTCCTTGGTCACATGCCCCACGATGAATACGGGCACTCCGCCGCTCTTGGCGACTCGTGCAAGCGCCGCCGTACAACTGCGGACCTGGCTTACAGTTCCAGGCGCAGACGAAAGCTCGGGATCGAACATCGTCTGGATCGAGTCTATCACCACAAAGGCCGGGTCTACGGACTCAACGTAGTGCTCGACGCCTCGAATGCTTGTCTCAGACGCCACCAGCAGCCCCGGCGAAGCAATGCCTATCCGATTGCTCCTGAGCTTGATCTGCTCCGCCGACTCTTCGCCGGAGATATAAAGAACCTTGCCCGAGTGCTGGCTCAGATGGTTGGCGGCCTGGATGAGTATCGTGGACTTGCCGATGCCTGGGTCGCCGCCTATCAGCACAAGGGACCCCGCAACAACACCGCCGCCAAGCACTCGATCGAACTCAGATATTCCGCAGCTTGTCCTGGCGGCGCCACCGGCGCTTATCTCTGTGATCGGAGTAGGAGCTGCGAATGACGCGGAAGAGGCGCCGCTCTTATGTGTCGGCGCCTCCTGAACCAGTTCCTCGGTGAGTGTCGCCCACTCCTGGCAGTCGGGACACTGCCCGACCCACTTGAGCGACTCAAATCCGCATGACTGGCAGACGAATCTTGTATGGGCCTTGGGCATCAGTATGCGAAGCGAGAGCCGACATTGATCGACCAGCCGCCGAAATCGATATCTCCGAAGTTCTTGTGATCGAGCTTGGAGACCTGGTCACGCCGTATCTCCGCGAACCAGCCATTGCCAAACTCTCGGCCGCCTGACAGGCTGAAGCCGAACAGGGTGGCTTTGTCAGAAAGCCCAAACCTCTTGTAGCTGGCAAAGTAGCAGTCAAGTCCGTATCCGGCATACCAACACGACTCATCCTCTCCGAACCGCTTGATAGCGTTGACGCGGACCGGGACAAATCTTCCATTCGTGCCAGTCGAGTTGTTGGTGTTGCCGAACCAGCCGATCGATGCCGTAAGTCGTGGGCGTTCCTGTTCATCGAACTTGGCGTGATAGAACAGTTCGGGGCCGATCCAGTTGCTTTCGAGGCTCTGGAGTTGCGATCCCGATGGCCGGTAGAACGAGATTCCCAGACCCATGGGGCTGGAGTTGGTGCTCTGATACTGAGCAGACGCTGAGAACGGCATCGCAAGGATAATCACAAGCAGGATGAGGAGCATTCTGAGTTTCATCAAACGCCTCCGTGATGTGGCTGAGCAACAAGATTATACGTGCGCCACTGATGAGGTGTCAAACATACAGGCGACAGCTCAGTCATACGGATTGTCATCTCCATGGCAGTGAGAGATGACGGCGGGCAGGAGTGAACTCTCGCACATGCGGGCGCTTGACACAGGAGCCTGATTGCTGTAAACATAATGCCATGGAGTTGAGGTGCAATGGGACGAATCGCCGCGGTTGTCTCGGACCCCGCTGATCAAAGGGAATTCGATTGCCTGCTGCCCGACGATGTGCCGGTTGGGCTCGTTGCCGCGCGCCTTGCCGAACTCGCAAGGTTTCCCTGTCTGATGCCTGACGCGAGCCCCATCCAATACGCGTTCGCAGCCAGAGGCGGTGGGATAATCGGGTCGGAAGCTACACTGGGTGAAGTCGAACTCCCCGAACCATTTCGGATGAGGCTCATCCCGGAGCTTTTGGTAGGCTCTGGAGAAGGCGATCTTTTCGCCGGTGTTGATGACCTGCGCGAGGCCGATCCTGTCGATGTGCTGCTGGGCGAGGAACGATGCCTGGCTCACGATGACGGGTTGAACCTGCGCCTTGACGTGCGGCTGGCCGCTGAGACTCATCAGGCCATCGAGGACTTCGCCTCGCGCGACAGGTTCCTTGAATGCGCAGGGCTTCTGCTGGGTGAGGTTGGCGTGGAGCGGAAGGCAAGGGTCGCCAACATTCGAGCCATTGCGCCGGCACATGGAGCCGTGGAGTCGCGAACAGAAGTAAAGCTGACTTTCTGCTCTTGGCAATCAATGCTGGCCATTCGCGATGAGAAGTATCCCGACCTTCGCGTTCTCGGGTGGTTTCACACGCACGCGGGGTGGGGCGTTTTCCTCTCCGAGACGGATCTCTTCATCCAGAGACACTTCTTCGCTCACCCGAACATGGTAGCCTATGTCCTTGACCCAACCATCGGCCGCGAGAGCTTCTTCCGGTGGCAGGACGGACAGGTGGTTCAGTGCCCCACCTACGGCCTTGTGAGTTCGTCGTCCGCCAGCCCCTCCCATACAAAGACTGGTGCGCGAGGTGTTCGCACTCTGGCTGCCGGAGCGGCCGCGATAGTCCTGGCGGGTGGGCTTTACGCCGGCTTTCGGGGGCTGAACACTCCTCCCCGGCACGAGGTAAAGGCAGCGGTAGAGACGGTTGCAGCGAAACCCGCGCCTGTCCCGAAGCCCTCGGTCCGCGTGCATGTTCTCGGCAGGCATGAGAACCTCTGGATCGTATGCAACAGAGTCTATGGGGACGGAGAGCTTGCGGCGGCACTGGCAGAGTACAATGGCATCAAGAGTTTCAGCGGCCTGCAGGTGGGCCAGCAGATCAAGCTTCCTCCCAAAGAGGTGCTAGAGAAAGGACAACACGATCGATAGTATTACAGAACTTGGCAGTCTGGCAAAGGACATTGCACGAGGCGCGGGAGCGATCATCAGGGACAACTTCCGCGCTTCGTATTCGTGGCGCAGGAAAGGCGAAGGCAAAGACCTCGTAACCGAGGTCGACGAGCGTTCGGAGGCGTATATCATCGATCGCGTGCTTCACGAGTCGTCCGGGGCCCGCATCCTGTCGGAAGAAGCGGGCATCGTCGGCAGCGATGACGCCGGGACGGTGTGGATTGTGGATCCCTTGGACGGCACGCGCAACTTCGCCGAAGGCATCCCATTGTTCTGCGTCTCTATTGGGATCATCGTCGAGGGGCTGCCGGTGGTCGGCGTGATCTACGATCCCATTCACGACGAAATGTTTTCCGCCGTTGGGGGCAAAGGCGCGTTCTGCAATGGCGAGCCGATTCACGTATCAGAAGAGACATCGATCGAAGACGGCCTGATCTCAATAAGCTGGGTACGGCGGAAAGTTGACCGCGGGCAGTATGTGAGGTACGTAGAGAAGGTCAGCCATCATACGTCCTACTTCAGGCGATTCGGTTCCGCCGCTTTGGCCATGGCTTACGTGGCTTGCGGCAGAACATTGGCTTACCTGCAGGGAGGGCTGAACCCGTGGGACGTTGCCGGGGGGCTGGTCATCGTGCAGGAAGCGGGGGCTCTCATAACGGACCTGAGCGGGCGGCCGATCGACGTTCTCAAGCCGCAGATAGAGCTTCTGACAGCCAGTCCATCCGTGCACGCTGCCGTGCTGAGAGATGTTGTAGGCTCGGTGTGATGACGGCACTGGCGCCTGGAGAGAGCAGTCCTATGCCTTCTCTATGCTCACCTTTGCGCCGCTGGCGACCTTCTTGAACTCCTTCGGGTCGCCGTCAAGCCTGCCGAAGACTTCCACTTCGCTCGCCGGCCTGATCTCGTTGCCGCGGCTCATCGGGGTTGGGCCGAAGAAGATGCAGAAGCATCTGCCCTGGAGCCAGTAGGCAAGATCGCCCAGTTCGACGGTCTCGCGTGGATTCTCAGGACCGCACTCAACTGGGATCCCGAAGTAGATCTCGTCTCCCCAGGTGATCTTGATCTTCATCGCACGTCCTCAGTGTTTAGTTGGGCGACTGGTCTTGCTTGTCGGGCTCGAAGTAGCTGACCTCGATGCTGTCCAGCCGTTCCTGCATCATTCGTAGAGTGCGCTCGTCCTCTTCAGCCATTTCGATGATCTCACGATCAGTCTCTTCGGCCTGAATCGCCGCCATCGCCGCGCGGGCCTCAGCGCAGCTGCCGCAGTCAGGACGCGAGCAGAGCAAAGCCTCCGGATCAGCCTTCAGCAGTTCAACTGCGACCTCGACCACACCTCGAGCAGGCATCAGGCGCGCACGGCACTTGCCAACAAGCGTCTCCGTGATCAGTTGACGTTCACGCAGCGGTTTTTCGAGCGCGGTGAACCCACGACTGCAGCCCGGGCGTCGAATCCACTTGTGCTGGATGCGTCCGTCAGGCCGCTTGAAGCCGACGAGGCCCTGCCTGTCGAGATATGGCACACCAGCGATCTCCTCGGCCACATGGATCATCGAATTGGTCGTGTGATCGGTGCCTAACTGAAGTATTCTTCCATTCGCCTGAAGCACCTTGAAAAGTGCAGACCCGCGCGCGAATGCTTCCACCTTGTGATGGTCTTCGGTGATCACTTCGGCCAAGCGGCCGATTGCCACGACAGAATGGGTGGGATGCTGGCTCCTGATAGCGCCCTTGCGGTGTCTCAACGCTTCCGTGATAGCGCCAGTCTGCGAGGGCGTTGTCACCGGGTCGAAAACGCCCGAATCAAAACTGAAGGTCGGGGCTACGAGGGTGCCGGTTGCGCCGAGCACTTCTAGCAGCGCGTCAATCACTGTCTCTGCTCCACCCTCTACCTTGCCGAAGCATGAGAGTGAGCTGTGCATTACGACAGTGTCCCCGGCCCGGAGTCCAAGATCAGCCAGCCCCGCAATGATATCGTCCTTTGTGACAGCCTTCATAGCATCAGATCGGCCTGAGAGATCGGCCAAAGCATAAGAAAAAGAGAGGCAGCTCAGCTTACCTCTCCGGTGAAAGTCGTGCTATACTGAATGCCGCCGCTAGGCAGCAGGCTTGCTTGCTCGCTTCATGATCCTGGACTTGCGGCGAGCTGCTGCGTTCGGGTGGATGATCCCACGCTTCGCGGCCTTGTCGACTATACTGACAGTCTCGCTGACGAGTGCTGTTACGTTGTCGGCCTGTGCGCCTATCGCGGCCTTGGTCTTCTTGACCATTGTCTTGATCCTGGACCGCGTGGCGAGATTCCGGAGCCTGCGCTCGCGAGACTTCTTAACGTCTTTAACGACGGACTTGATATTGGGCAATTAGGTTTCACCCCCTGTGTATTGGCCTGTTGAGTCTGAAACTGACAACCCTATTAATATACCAGTTTCCGTAACAGAGTGCAATACCAAATGAGCTCTCTCCGCACGATTCCTCGTTAGAGCCGGCTCCGTGAGCTTGACAGGCCCCTCTCGCGAGCCTATAATCAACACGTCTGGAGGCATGCAGAATGCCTCCGATGAGGTTAGTGTTTAGCCTGGTAGAGCCTGTTGCTCTACCAGTTCACGTAATTGGGGCAGGAGGATCTGATGGCTATTCTTGTGACCGGTGGGCTGGGCTATGTAGGCAGCCATGCCGTCAAGATGCTCGTCGATCGGGGCGAAGAGGTGGTCAACCTCGACAACCTGATCTTTGGGCACAAGGAGGCCGCCTCCGGCAGTGAAATAGTCATAGGCGACATCGGTGACCGCGAGCTTCTCCGCGGCATCTTCCGCACACACAGTGTTGAAGCCGTGATGCACTTTGCGGCGCTCGCTGATGTCCCGGAGTCAGTAGCCGATCCCCAGAAGTACTATCTCACGAACGTCTACAGCAGCATTGCGATGCTTGAGGTTATGCTCGAGTTCGGCTGCAAGCAGATGATCTTCTCCTCCAGCGCGGCAACGTTCGGCGAACCCAAGGAAGTGCCGATTCCCGAGGATCATCCAAAGGATCCTACCAACCCCTACGGTCGCTCGAAACTCATGCTCGAGGATATACTCAGAGAGTATGAGCACGCCTACGGATTGCGGTCGATCTCGTTCAGATACTTCAACGCCTCTGGAGCGGACCCATCCGGTCTGATAGGTGAGGATCACACGCCCGAGCACCATCTAATACCTATTGTGTTACAGACGGCGCTTGGCCAGAGAGAGAACGTCAAGGTTTACGGTTCAGACTGGCCCACGCCCGATGGAACCTGTGTGCGGGACTACATCCACGTTACGGACCTCGCCTCCGCGCATCTACTGGGGTTAGAGGCGCTTCGCAATGGGCACGCAACGGCTGTCTACAACATGGGCAACGGCAGCGGCTACTCGGTCCTGGAAGTGATCCGGATGGCAGAGGAAGTCGCGGGAAAGTCCATTCCAGTCGTGCCTGCGGATCGGAGGCCTGGCGACCCGGCCGTGCTGGTGGCGAGTTCCGCGAAGATCGCAGCCGATCTCGGCTTCAAGCCGCAGTTCCCAGAGCTGAGAACCATCATCGAGACTGCGTGGAACTGGCATTCGACGCATCCGAATGGATACTAGGTGATATATGGATCAATCTGAGCTTGACATACTAAGGCATTCGACGGCCCACGTGATGGCGCACGCAGTGCGGAATCTCTTCCCCGGTGTGAAGATCGCCATCGGACCGTCCATCGAAGACGGCTTCTACTACGACTTCGATGTGCATCCCGCATTCACTCCGGAGGACCTCGAGAAGATCACCCAGGAGATGCGGAAGCTCATCAAAGCCAACTCGCGTTTCGCGCGCCGGGAAGTCAGCCGTGATGAAGCCCTCGAGCTCTTCAATGACGAGCCTTACAAGCTGGAACTGATTCGCGAGTTGCCGGAAGGCGAAGCCATCTCGGTCTACGAAGAGCGCGGGTTCCTTGACCTGTGCCGGGGACCGCATCTGGCGAGCACCAAGGAGATCAAGGCTTTCAAGCTTCTCTCTATAGCGGGGGCTTACTGGCGCGGCGACGAGAAGAACGCGATGCTCCAACGCATCTACGGCACGGCCTTCGCGAGTGAAGAGGAACTGCAGGACTACCTCAACAAGCTCGAGGAAGCAGAGAAGCGCGACCACCGCCGCCTTGGCAAAGAGCTCGACCTCTTCTCGATTCACGACGAGGTTGGCCCCGGTCTTGTGCACTGGCATCCGAAGGGCGCGCTCCTGCGCAAGCTGATCGAGGACTTCTGGCGCAACGAGCACCTCGACAGCGGCTACGACCTCATCATGACCCCGCACATCGGCAGGCAGGAGCTGTGGAAGATCAGCGGGCACCTCGATTTCTACACCGAGAACATGTATCAGCCGATGGACGTGGACGGCGTGCCATATCTCATCAAGCCGATGAACTGCCCGTTCCATCTGCTGATCTACAAGAGCCGCGTACGCAGCTACCGCGAACTGCCGATCAGGTGGGCGGAGCTTGGCACGGTCTATCGATACGAGCGATCAGGCGTCCTTCACGGCCTTCTGAGGGTTCGTGGCTTTACGCAGGACGACGCGCATATCCTCTGCACTCGCGAGCAGCTTGATTCAGAGACCAAGCGCGTCCTCGGCTTTGTCATGAAGATGCTCCGCCGCTTCGGGTTCGAGGACTATCACATCTACCTGTCTACTCAGCCGGAGCACCATGTCGGCGAGGACGATGTCTGGGAGCAGGCGACCGCGTCTCTCAGGGCTTCGCTTGAGGCGGAAGGCTTGGCCTACGACATCGACGAGGGTGGGGGAGCGTTCTACGGCCCCAAGATCGACGTCAAGATCCGCGACGCCATCGGGCGAGAGTGGCAATGCAGCACAATTCAGGTCGATTTCAATGAGCCCGAGCGCTTTGACATCAACTACATCGGCCAGGACAACCAGGCGCACAGGCCCATTATGATCCACCGGGCTTTGCTCGGTTCACTGGAGCGGTTCATTGCCGTGCTCATTGAGCAGTACGCAGGGGCATTCCCGCTTTGGCTGGCCCCGGTGCAGGCCGTGGTGCTGCCCATCGCGGACAGGCACACTGAATACGCTCAGAAGGTCGCTGCAGATCTTAAGGCGGCCGGCTTCCGTGCTCACGTTGACGACCGCAACGAGAAGACGGGCTTCAAGATTCGCGAAGCTCAGCTTCAGAAGATACCATACATGCTGGTCGTTGGTGACAGGGAGCAGGAGGCTGGCGCGGTCTCCGTCCGATCGCGATCCGAGGGTGACAAGGGCGCTGTTGCACTGGCTGATCTCATCGAGTCGCTGAGAGCCGAGCAGGCTGCTGAATAGGAACCGAGAAGCTCTCGCTCGCAATTGTCAAACAACAGTTGACAAGTAGGGATGATTTCCGCTATACTGGACGCTGACCTGTGGGCTAACGCACGCGTGCTTGGCCGTAGCAGGAATTCTCGCGAGGTGATGTCGTATACTCAGGGACCAGAGGGTTAACGAGCGCATTCGTGCGCGAGAGGTCAGGCTGATCGACGAGAACGGCGGGCAGGTTGGTATCCTGTCGTTCAGAGACGCCTTGGAGTTTGCCAGAGAACGGGGCCTGGACCTCATTGAGGTCGCTCCGAATGGCAATCCGCCCGTGTGTCGCGTTATGGACTACGGGAAGTACAAGTACGAGGCAGGGAAGCGCGACAGAGAAGCCCAGAAGAAGCAGCGGATGACCGAACTCAAGGGCATTCGCATGCGTCCAGGAACAGACGAGCATGATTTTCAGTTCAAACTGAAGAATGCTATGAAGTTCCTCAAGGACGGCCATAAGGTGAAGGTCACCGTTATCTTCCGCAGCCGGGAGTTCACGCGCAACGAGACCGAGCTGGTCATCCTGATTACGCCTTATCTCGCGCGTCCTGCTGCACGCACCGCCATGGCCAAGCCCGATGACAACTTCACGCCCGCCAGCGATGGCGCTGGCATGTTCCTCGGTCG
>CAZFYZ010000129.1:0-9974 GCA_964523735.1 uncultured bacterium
GGCCATCGCACTGCCGATGGTCATCAGGATGTAGATGACGATGAGTTCGGAGTTCCGGAGCGCAATTGACGGCGTGTATCGGCGCAGGAACACGTTGGCGATCATCAGCACGACGAGGCAGAAGATCACGTTGTAGAACAGCGATATGACTGTCGCGAAGCTTTGGCCGGATGCATATCCTGCCTTGCCCCAGTTGGCGAAGAGCCAGAGGGAGTTGATACAGATGAGCGGCATAGCGAGCAGAATGGCCGCCATCCTGATGCCCTTGTTTTCCCTCTTGCCGAGAGAGGCGTCCACTCCGCTGGTCTGTGTTCCAGGATCAGGCACGGAGGTGTCGAGGACGAGCGATGGTTTTTCGCTTGGGCTTAGGGGACCTGTTGACAAGTGGTTTTGCTCCGTATATTGCAGTTGCCCCCCGTACGGAGTTAGCCATGCGACTAGATAAATCCTGTGTTTCTGTAAGTGGCTATCAATGCCACAACAAGGAGATCAGTTGCCCGGGTTCCAGGTGATGCCTTCGTAGTAAGAAGGATCGGCAGGCGCGTTCTGAGACATCAGCGACCGGGTGTGCCCGTCGGCGAAGAGGTAGTTGTCACGTCCCCTGTGCCGGCCGGCCTGGCTCACGGGCGAGAACTCCTTGTTGTCTATCGGCATGAGCCATCTGCCAGCGGGCTGGGTCTGGGAGTTCGGCGTGCTATCGTCGACGAACACGACGAACCTGGTGGAGTTCCTGATCCCGGAGCCCGTCAGTATGCGAAGCTGGCAGTACTGGCCGCTGCACCAGAGATAGGTCTGGGAGTTGCGGACGAAGCTGACCCTCTCATTGTCTCTGCCCGCGCCAAGCTTTCCTCGCAGGGGGTCGCTCGGACAGGTAAAGACATCCCGGTTCTTGGTGTACTTGTAGAGAGCAAGCGTATACGGACCGGGTCCGGGCCACCGGCCGTTGTTGTCATCGAGGTACAAAGAGACTGCGAAGTGCAACTGCCGTAGATTGCTCTGGCAGTTCGAGCTGCGAGCGTTTTCTTTGGCCGCCTGGAAAGACGGAAATAGCACGCCGGCCAGTATAGAGATAATCGCTATCACGACCAGCAGCTCGATCAGCGTGAAACCTCTTCGGTTGTGGCTCTGGTAGAACACTGAAACACCCTCGGACGTCTGATGCTGCCATCCTGCCTTTCCGTCCATAGTTTAGACGGTTGTCAAAGCTGTATTGTTCTGCGTGAACAATCTCTACACCCTTTTGTGACCGAACGCTGATGGAACACCCAGCAATGGCACGAGTATTGCACCTGCTCATCCATAGGAGTCGACGCCACAATTCCGTCGCTACCTACCGAGAGGGAGGAAAATCCATGACATCCACTACTGGCCGCCTGCTCGGGGCGCTCTGTCTCGTCTTCCTGATCGCCGGCGCGTGTGCGGCTGAGCCCGCTGTCGGCTCGCCAGCTCCTGACTTTTCGCTCCCGATGATGGGCGGCGGCACTTTCACATTATCCGACAACTGGGGCAGCTCTGGCAAGATCGTTGTCCTGGATTTCTGGGCTACGTGGTGCAGCTATTGCAAGCAAGCAATCCCAGGACTTACGCAGATCAGCACTGACTACGCAAGCAAGGGCGTGAAGGTCGTGGGCGTGGCGATTGACAACCCCTCCAGCACCGCATACGACTATGCAACTTTGGTCGGGATCAACTACACAATATGCGGCGACCCGAACTTCGACGTTACCGGGGCCTACAACAGTGGCTTTGTGCCTCAGCTCTATGTGGTTGACCGAAACGGTACGGTTAGCCTGTCTGTGCAGGGATACGAGGGGAATCACGATCTGCTCCTGGCCGAACTCGACAGGCTGACAGTCCCGGAACCAGCCTCGCTATCAAGCATCCTTGTGGGACTGATTGGCGTCGGCGGGCTTGCCCTGAGAAGACGCCGCGCTTAGCCCAGGCACAGGCCAAGAGCAGATATCTCACGGAGTCTGTGGCTCTCAACTGATAGCTATTCGCGGGCTGGCCAAGCCGAACAGCGCGTTCAGGATCGTCCACAGAATGGCAGATGAGAACTCCCCGAGTATCAGCCCCAGGAAGAAAGGCCGAAATCTTCGATAGGTGACCGCGCCGCCATAGCGGAGAAAGGCGGATTTCACCAGCCAGGCGACAAGGAACGAACTCCAGTAGAGGATGGTCGGCCATGAGTTCCCCATGGCGTAGCCAAGCGGATGGAACGGCCACCACCAGAACCTCGCTCTCATCGCATAAAGGAAAGTTGTGAAGAGAGCGCCTAGACTGAACCACACCGGCGAACGATAGTCAAATGGCCTGTGCCCATTGAGTACGGCTGCTGACTCATCGAAGAACATGCGCGCGTTGTTCTGGAAGAACCACGAGTTCAGCTGGAGGCCGCCATACCTGTAGATCAGCCACAGCTGGATCATCAGGGCGGCAAACGCCCCCACCAGCACCGTCAGCAGAACTCCAATAGCCATCGAGCGCTGCTTCACATTGACCATATCCGCCCCTTTCATACTGTCCATGAAAGCGGGCATGATGTTGTGCGGGTCGCGCATGAATATGCCGTTAAGAAACGAGGTCATCGTGAGTCCGGGCGCTCCCATAGCAGCTTTCGGGGCTGCCACCGCCCACATATCCAGCGGCGTGAAGACCGGCTGCAGGAGGAGCAGACCAACCTCCGAGACGCAGCGGGTCATTACGAGCATTATCACGAAGACGAAGGCGGCTATCGTGAACCCCCCGACAACCGGACTCACCCCTGCGGCCTTGAGCCACAGCACGAGCAGCAAGAACGAAACCAGCCCTCCCCAGAAAGCCGTGCGGTAGCTCATGAACTCGTGACGATCCGTATCCACTGCCGAGCGGCCGAGCACTCTCTCCTTTACCAGCCGCAGGTGGGGCCGAGCCAGCCAGAACATCAGAACCGCTATCGTGGCAAAAGCTCCGGTCGATTGGTAGGCCTGGTAGAACCTGGTTCCCGTGTACAGGGGCGTCGGATCGAGATGATAACCGAGACACAGTGCAATGTAATCCTGGAATCGGAAGAACAGCAGGAAGAACCACATGCTGAAGGACACGTCGAGCGGCAGCAGATACGCGAACCCGATGATGGAGAACGACAGCACGAGCGGGGTGACCAGCATCTCGTTGAGTGGCGCGTTGGGCCACAGCGTGTTCAGCGCGAAGTAGGTGGGCACTTCAGGAATGCTTGGCAGCGCCTTAGCTACACCATTAAGCCCGTGCACGATGATCGGCAGCGTGAAGCCAAGCCACATAGCCCTGCTCCGGAAGAACGATGCCGACTTCTCGTCGCTGATCATCTCCATAGGCAGTTGGACTAGTGGGAAGGTCAGCTTCTCATGCTCGACCCACTGCTTGCGGAAGAGCGTAGTGACGCAAGCCATCAGGAAGAACAGCAGGAATGCAAAGCTCAGCCATGCCAGCGACGGGACGATCCAGTTGCCCCACGGGATGTGCTCCCCCGCGCGGAGCCCCTCGTAGAACTGGACCGCAACCGTCTGCTGCTCCGGCCCAGTCGGGTCCCAGGGCACGAGCCACTTGGGTATGTGCCTGTAGAACATGTCCCTCCAGGCGTGGTCCTGCGGGCTCGCGAAGTAATTGATGCCTACCAGGCTGGGTAGTAGCATCGCCACCAGGCCGAAAGAGGACATCAGCGCCGCACACACGAGCATGAAGTAGATCACGCCAAGCTCGGCAGCTCTGATCCCAAGTGGCCGCGAGACCTTCTTGACGAGGCAGTTGGCCAGCATCAGGATGATGATCATGGCGATAGCAGCCGGGGGCATATGGGTGGAACCGAGCATGACACCGAGGCTGCCAAGGCGACTGGCGACAAGCTCCGAGTATGATACAACCAGGCAGACGAGTATCACGGCGAGCAGGCCCACCACATAAGCACGCGCGCGTACTGCCGCGTAATGCCTGCCACTCTCACCGTTGCTGGGAGGCGGGCTTGAAGAAACGGCCTCGGTTGGTAGATGCTGAGAGTCTTGCATATGACTACTTCCCTTTGGTCCTGGCCTCTGGGCAGGATACCTGCAGGGATTCGAATGGTAACTTCACTTCAGACATGAGTTCCTCCTTTGCAGATGGACATCCAAGGCCGGAGGTCCGGGGTCGGGACCAACGCATAAGACATCCGTTCCCCCTCTAGGAACGGCGTGTGGAGCGCGTAGCAGCGCTTGAGACAAGGCATTATATCACAATCAAGCTCATCGAAGAGAGATTGACTGGCATTGTTGGGTGCGCACGGGTGTAACTTGTGTGCTCCAATCGTTGTCTAACAGCAGGATGAGTCTGTTTTGCGGACTAACGCATCATGTGCAGCGAGCTGGAGGAGAGCATACTTGAAGATCAGACACGCATTTTGTGCCACTATTGCGATCGCCTTTATGTCGATTTCTATCGTCGCCGGGGCAGTTCCACGGCCCGAGCACCCCACCCCGCAGGTCAGGCGGGCCGAATGGGCAAACCTGAACGGGACCTGGGAATTTGCCGAGGCGAACGAGCAAGCGGATGAGAAGTATCTAAAAGAGGACGCCTATCCTGACAAGATCGTTGTGCCTTTCCCCAGGGAAGCTAAGCTGTCCGGCCTCGGCAGGACAGGCTACATAACCAACGTCTACTACAGGCGCTCGTTCGATAAGCCGGATGGCTGGAAGTCGTCCCGCGTGCTGCTGCACTTTGGCGCAAGCGACTGGCGGACAACCGTCTGGGTCAACGGTCAGGAGCTCGGCCGGCACACGGGTGGCAGCACGCCGTTTGCCTTCGATATCACGAAGGTCATCAAGCCAAAGGGCAACATCGTCATCGTCCATGCTTTCGACGATCTCCGCAGTGGCTCCCAGGCCGGCGGCAAGCAGGCCTGGGACAAGAGCGAAGGCTGCAGCTATACGCGCACCACAGGAATATGGCAGACCGTGTGGCTCGAGGGTGTCGGCACTTCGTATATCCGTGACTTCCGGATCGATACGGACCCAGCAAGCTCCCGCATCCTCATCCGGCCCGAGATCGATGGCCCATCCACCGGCCTCACTGTCAAGGCGGTGGCGTATGCCGCAGGCAAGATGGTCGGCAGCGTGGAAGGCCCGGCAGACTGGCGCAATACAGGGCTCGTCCTCAACCTCAAGACGAAGCGCCTGTGGAGCATCCAAGACCCGTTCCTGTATGACCTCAGGATAGTCCTGCGCAAGGGCGGCAAGACCGTAGACAGCGTGGACTCCTACTTCGGACTCAGGAGCGTGTCGATCGAGGGCACGAGGATCCTCATCAACGGCAAGCCGGTCTTCCAGCGGCTGATCCTCGACCAGGGGTTCTACCCGGACGGAATCTGGACAGCTCCCACGGACGCAGCGCTCAAGCGGGACATCCTGCTGTCTCAGGCGCTTGGCTTCAACGGAGCGCGGTTTCACCAGAAGGTCTTCGACCCCCGTTCGCTCTACTGGGCTGACAAGCTCGGTTACCTCGTGTGGGGCGAATACCCCAACTGGCTGCTGAACTGCAAGGACCTGCGGGGATCGCTGGCTGTGGTGAACGAATGGGTCGAGGTTGTCCGCCGCGACAGGAACCACCCCTCGATCATCGGCTGGTGTCCGTTCAACGAGACTCAGGATGATGCCCATCAGCTCCAGAACCTGGTATTCGACTCGACGCGGACGATGGACCCATCGCGACCGATCATCGATACCAGCGGGTGGAGCCACAGCACGCCGTATCCCGAAGTAAGCGACGACCACGACTACAATCAGCGGGCAGAGAGTTTCAGGGGGAGATGGTCCTCTTTCACCAAGCTGGGAGCCAACGGCCAGCCAATTCCATTCATGGTGAGCGAATACGGTGGAATCGCGCTGGCAGACTCCGGTGGGTGGGGCTACGGCAGGTCACCGAAGGACTTGGAGGAGTTCTACACTCGCTACAAAGGCCTGACCGACGCGTTGATGGACAACCCCAACATGTTCGGGTTTACCTATACACAGCTCACCGATGTAGAGCAGGAGCGCAACGGCCTGTATACCTATGATCGCAAGCCGAAGTTCGACGCCGGGCGAATACGGAAGATCAACTCACGCGCCGCGGCTTACGAGAAACGCAAGTAGCCAGGTTGCAACAATCGTCATTTCGATGCCAAGGGTGGAGTAGCTCAGGCAGGACCCAGCCCGCCTGCTCTGGCGAGTGCGCGGATGTTCTCGTGGGGAGTGTACTCGTTCAAGTAGTCGCTGGTACCCACTATGAAACGGCCCCTGCCCTTGGCTTTGCCGAAGACTTCGCGAACCCGCCTCTCCACTTCGTCAGGTGAGGCACGCATTAGCATGTCGATCTGATCCACGCCGCCGTGCAGTACAGTATCCGGCATGGCCTGGAACGCTTCTTTCAGCGTGGTGTCCCCGTAGGGAGGCGCGGTCAGTGACTCGTAGACTCTTGCGTGCAGGTCACGGTAGTGGGGGAATAGGCTCCTGGCATAGCCACAGTTGTGGTAGAGCACGCTTGCGCCGGCATCCTGAATCCGGTCAATCAGCCGATTCTCGTAATCCAGGACGTGTTCACCAAAGAACGGCCCGCCGACCATCTTGCCCGAGGCTATGTTTCCGGCGTAGCTTATCAAATCGGCCCCAGCCGCTATCTGCTGCGCGACCATACTCCAACACCGTTCCAGGAAGTAATCCATCATCCTGCGGTAGAACCCGGGGTTCATCAGCGCATCCATGATGAGCTGATCGACGGATCGATAGAAATACGCAACGTGATTGAACGCGCCGTGGATCCATGGCGCCACAAGCCCCCGGTCGCCTGTCGCGAGCTTGGCCCGAAGGATTGGTTCAACATCGATGGTTTCTATGGGGGGCTGATAGGCCTCGATCAGTTCGAAGTCGCGCTCGGACTTGACGATATACTCGGTCGGGGCGGCCTCGGCGTCGAAGTCGCTGATCTTGTTGAGCTGATGGACCTGCCGCAGGCGGCCGCCGGGAGTGTGGATGACTGTCGTGGTTACCTGGCTTCGGTCGGTTTTCTCGACAGAAGTCTCGACCTGCCAGTTCTCGCAGCTTGCGCCAAGCTCGTTGTAGACCGGAGTGCAGTTGCGATGGATGATATCGAAGCCGAAGTGATCGAAGACCTCGACGGTCGCGGTGATCGGGTCGACCTCACGGCCGGCGAAGAACGCGTTGACGAAGTTGACGTGTATGAAAGGCGCAAGTGGAACGCGGTCGACCGACCTGCCCGAAATCACCGCCCGAAGAAGATCACGTTTGGTCATGCGTTTTGGTCCTCGGAGTAGTACCATATCTAAGGACCGACGGCAGAGTCATCTGGCACGGTCGCTTGATGCGGCCCACTCGCCGCAAGGTCTTGGCCTGTTCTATATATGCTAACACAATCTATCACCGAAGCAAAGGAGACCAACCTGTGAAACTCAGAAGGATACTCGTGGTGATCGCTGCAGCGGTCGTGATGATCGCAAGCATTACCGCCTGTAACGCGAAGCCTGCGCTCAAGTTCCGCGCGGATGGCTCGTTCAAGATCGTCCAGTTCACCGACACCCAGGACGGGCCGAACCTCGATCCGCGAACCACCGCCGCGATGAACAAGATACTGGATTCGGAGAAGCCTGATCTTGTCATCATCACCGGGGACTGCGTGGACACGGGCAGGTGCGGGAACGTCGATGATCTCAAGAAAGGCATCGAAGCAGTAGGACAGCCGATGGAACTTCGGCGGATACCATGGGCTGTCACCTTTGGTAACCACGACCGCGACAACCTCGGCAAGATCGGCATCAGCCAGGACGCGATGCTCGGCCTCTATATGAAGTACCCCTGCAACATCAACAAGCACAGCTCCAAGGGAGTTCATGGCGCGGGCAATGCTAACCTGCTGATCGAGGGATCCACAAGCGGACGACCTGTCTTCGGGGTCTGGCTGATCGACTCCGGGGCTTACGCTCCGGGAGAGATTGCCGGGCAGAAGCTCGGAGGGTACGATTGGGTGCATTTCACGCAGGTGAAGTGGTACTACGACACTTCTGTGGTTCTTGAGAAACGCCACGGCAAGAAGATACCTTCGCTTCTGTTCATGCACATCCCCGTGAGAGAGCACTCGGATGTGATGGTGGAAGGCAAGTTCACGGGCGAGAAGAACGAGAACTCCGGGGCGAGCCGCATCAACAGCGGGCTCTTTTCGGCGGCACTGGAGCGTGGAGACCTGCTAGGCATGTTTGTTGGGCACGAGCACGTCAACACCCTCGTAGGCGATCTCTACGGCATCAAGCTCGGCTACTCCGGCAATATAGGCTACGCGACATACGGTCTGCCCGGCAAAGACGACGATAACGAGCGGAACCGCCTGCGCGGCGGGCGGGTCTTTGAGATACTGGAGAGCACTACTTCCTTCGCCACGCGTTACGTAACAGCCGCAAGCCTGAAATAGCCAGTCGTGGTATCATGTCTCCATTACGAACCAGGAGACAGGCTTGATGATTACGGGCAAGAAGGTATTTGGCAAACTCGAGCAGATCGAACGGCGCTACGAGGCGATTAGATACGAGAAGATAGCCGACATTCCCGCGGCGATGTGGCAGACCAAGGAGCACTTTCGGCGGATACCGGAAGGCGTAGACTGGACCCCGGTCGCGCCCGGAGACAAGTTCGGCGACAACTGGCTTACGGTGTGGTTCAAGGCAACTGCGAAGCTGCCCGCCGTCTGCGCGGACAAGAAGGTCTTCGTTCGTCCGAACCTTGGGGCTGAGACCCTCTTCTTCGTCGATGGGCGATGCCGGGGTGTCTTTGACCACAACCATCCCGCTGTAATGATGACAGACCGCGGGATAGAGGGTGACGAGTACGCTCTGGGCTTTGAAGCCTACTCCGGGCACTCGTTCCCTGAGTGCCACCCGGCAAGCAGGCCTATCTTGGTGACTCCCGATTGCAAGACATTCGGCGGGATCGAGCTGGTACTCGAACGTGAGGATGTGACCCAGTTCGTGATGGACCTGAAGACATTGCTGAGCCTGGTCAGGTCGCTGGACGAGAACAGCCTGCGGCGGAACACGGTAATTCGCAAGCTGGCGAACGTCTTTGCAATCGTTCCGATGATCCCTGCAGAAGTAGATGAGAGCGAGTGGCGGCCGGCTATTGCCAAAGCAATCGAAATCATGGAGCCGCTTCTGGCTACTCGCAACTCAGCGACTACACCCACAGCCGGCTTCGTCGGCCACTCGCACATTGACACCGCCTGGCTTTGGCCACTCGCCGAAACCTGGCGCAAGTGCGCGCGGACGTTTTCCTCGGTGCTTAACCTAATGGACCAGTACCCGGAGATGACATTCGTGCAGAGCCAGCCGTGCCAAACGGAGAAGATCAAAGAGCTCTACCCGGAACTCTTCGAACGGATCAAGGCCCGTGTGGCCGAGGGGCGATGGGAGCCCAACGGCGGAATGTGGGTGGAGCCCGACTGCAACATGCCCTCGGGCGAGGCCTTCGTAAGGCAGCTCCTGGTCGCGCAGACGGTGACGCGCGAGTGGTTCGGCTACACCTCCGATACGCTCTGGCTCCCCGATGTCTTCGGCTATAGCGCGGCTCTGCCGCAGATTCTGCAGGGCGCAGGGGTAGAGTTCTTCTGCACCACCAAGATCAGTTGGAACGACACTACCCGGTTCCCATATGACACGTTTGTCTGGCGCGGGATAGACGGCACGGCGGTCACGACGCACTTCAACTGGCTGTTCGCAATCCCCCTCCCCAGTGATCTCAAAGAGGCCTGGAACTACATCCAGCACAAGGACGTGCAGGACAGATTGCTGCTGCCCTATGGTCACGGCGATGGCGGCGGCGGTCCGATGGCAGAGATGCTGGAGGTCGGACGCAGGGTCGGCGATCTGGAGGGCTGCCCGAAGCTAATCCACACAACCGTCAGCGAGTTCATGCAGGGGGTCAAGCGAGATCTAACGGAGATCC
>CAZFYZ010000130.1:0-9947 GCA_964523735.1 uncultured bacterium
CGGGTGAATTGCATTCGGGCCGATCATGTTCTCGGTCGCAGGCGCTAGAGCGATCACGTTGACGTTCGGCTTGAGTTGGGCAATGGCCTTGATTGCAGCGAGGACAGCCGCGGCGCCCGACATGTCCGATTTCATGTTGTACATGCCGTCGCCCAGCTTCAGCGAGTAGCCGCCCGCATCGAAAGTCAGGCCCTTGCCCACTATTGCGATCGTCTTCTTGGCCTGCGGCGCGTTGTATCGAAGTTCGATGAACCGTGGTTCATTAGTCGCTCCACGCCCAACGGCTGCGAGGAGGCCCATTCCCTCCTCCTCGATCTGTTTTCTGTCGAGTATGCGGCACTCGAGCCCATGCTCCCGTGCGATGTCTTGTGCCACGTTCGCCAGATAGGCAGGAGTGACGTAGTTCGAGGGTTCGTTGATCAGGTCACGCGCCAGAGAGATAGAACCGGCAATGATCTCTGCTCGACGCATTCCGCGCTCGACTTCGTCCAACTTCTCCGCGGCAAGCTCCACGATCTCGAACGTCTCAATCGGGTTTTCTTTGACATCCTCGGTCTTGAGCTTGATGAACTCGTATGTGCCCAGCATTGTGCCGAGCGCTATAGCCTGCCCGGAATCAAACGCTGTTACGCTTCCGGAACCACTACCGTGGAGGATACTGATCACCCGCTTGGCTTTCAGCTCCCGGGCTTTTCGCGCGGCGGCAGCGGCAGCACGGGTCACCTGAGATGCGCCGAGATCGTCCTTCTTGCCCAGGCCGACCACAACCACCTTGGTCGCGGGGATTTGGCCGCACGGGCGGACCACCAGGGTCTCGCCGAGTTTTCCTTTAAATTCGGTATCCTTGATCTCTTTAGCGATGAGCCCGTCAAGAGCCTTATCCACGGCGCCGGTCCCTCCGGTAGGTTCCTTGACGCCTTCGAACAGGTTGACGATCAGCACGTCGCACGGCCGCTCAGTCAGCGACCCGCACACGGCTTCGAACTTCATAGTAGCCTCCCAGTATATAAGTGTTGGCACAGACGAGCGAGAACCCCGAACGGGATCGCGATCGCCGAAGCCAGGTCAGACAGCTAGATTCGTTACCTCTGCCCCCTGAGCTACTACCTTCCGCTATCGCGCATTCCCTTCCGGGGTTCTTGTTTGCCGCGAATTATCGGCGCCGAATCGTGTATCTAGTTGGTGTTGCGGGTCCGGTCGCGGTTTTGTCGTACTCCGGTCCGGGGACGATCACCGCGACCGCCGAAACCCATTCCCTGTTGTCGCATCTGCTCGCGCACTTCCTGTGGCAGATTGCGCATCGCTTGCCGTCTATCCCGCCACATCTGCTGCCTGACCTGTGGGTCAAGGCTCAACTGGGCTTGAATCTCGTCCTGATAAACCTGCTGCCGCTGCTCAGGTGTCAGCCGTGCCAGATCCACAATGTTCTGCTTGGTGTTCTGTGTCACGGAGCTCAGATCCATGGCTTGACCCGAAGACATTGCAGGTGTTGCACTCTTGCTGGCGGTAAGGGAATCGGGTGATAGTACGACGTAGCACGTAGTCCACTCGTAGCCTTCGGGCAGCTTCATCTCGCTGGCGGCGCTATCTGCAGGAAGCCCTTTGGCGAACACTGACGTGGTCTTCGCCGCTGAGTCCTCAACAGCCAGTGCCACCACAGGCATTGCCGCCAGAGCGACCATTGCAGACTTGAGCTGATCCAGCCGCACAGAGTCATCGGTCGGCTTGGCGAACTGCAGCTTCCGCCAGGTCAGGTTGTTCAGCTTGGTCACGGTGTCAAGGACCTGAGGGAGATCCATGTTATTGAGGTTGATCGTGACCGACGAGGTTACCTTCGGGTCCAGTACGATGGATGCGCCTGTCTGCTGTGAGATGCTGGCGCACACATCCTTGATCGGCGTGTCTTGCGCAGAGATGCTGACCTTTGGCAGATCAGCCGCCCAGGAGGCGGTTGCGCACAGGACGACGAGTACAAGAAGAGCAGCGATGGATGTTTTCATCAGAGTCCTTCCCCCAATCCATTGAGTAGCTTGCACGGATTCTACCCCGTTTAGACGTGCACACCAACGCCTGGGTTACTCAACGTGGGTATAACCGATCTGAAAAGGGAGGCCTTGATGATGTTCCGGTATCTGGGTTGCTGTTTGAGCCTGATTTTGCTCCTGACGGGGTGTGGCACTCAGTCGAGATCCCAACCCGTGGTGGGCAAGAAGCCTCGAATGCCTTCGGCGGTGAATGTGCCCTCCCCGAAAGGCTATCGCGTCGAAACAATAGCGACCGGCCTGAACGTGCCTTGGGACATCGCCTTTCCGTCGAAAAGCAGGATGTATGTCACAGAGCGCCCTGGTCGAGTCAGACTCATCGAGAATGGCAAACTGCGCGCGAAGCCATACGCCATTATCCGCTCGGTCAGCGCGGAGGCCGAAGGGGGGCTAATGGGCATCGCGCTCGATCCGGATTACCCCAAGACTAAGTATGTTTACCTAATGTATACCTATAGCTCCGGAGGTGCGCCCTACAACCGTGTCAGCCGATTCACTGATACGGGCAGCGGCCTGACAGCAGAGAAGACGCTCACAAAGGGCATCCGCGGTCATTTGTATCACGATGGCGGAGCAATACGCTTCGGGCCGGACGGGATGCTCTACGTAGGAACCGGGGATGCGGGCCAGCCGGATCTCGCTCAGAGACGCAACTCTCTGAACGGCAAGATACTGAGAATGACGCCAGACGGCAAGGCACCGACGGATAACCCTTTCCCAGGTTCGCTTGTATACGCGCTCGGATTCAGGAACGTTCAGGGGTTGGCATGGAACCCCTCAAATGGGGACTTGTGGGCGACGAATCACGGTCCCTCAGGAGAGTTTGGTCTGGAAGCCCGCGACTCGGTCTTCATCGTCGAGAAAGGCGGCAACTATGGCTGGCCGAAGTCATTGGGAGTGACGGATGTGCGCGGGGTCAAGGCGCCTGTCCTCTTCTTCCCGGGATCGGCGGTTCCCCCGGCACTGGCAACCTTCTACCGCGGCAGCCTGATGCCGGACCTTCGGGGCAACCTGTTCTTCGCGACGCTGAGGAGTGAGTTCCTTGCCCGCGTTGTCCTCTCTGGTTCGCGCGAGATTGATCGAATCGAACGGTGGTTTGCGACAGGCAACAACCGTGGCCGTTTTGGCAGGCTTCGTGCTGTGGTCGAGGGTCCTGATGGCGCGCTGTACGTTTCCACCAGCAACCGCGACCGGCGTGGAAGACTGAACCCAGGCGACGACCGCATCATCCGCATCAGCCGGTGAGTCCACGTGTCCCCCATCTTTCAAGAAGGGGCCAGGAGCCGTCGGATGAAGTGTCACCATGGCTTGTAGCAGGCGTCTCCGACGCCCTCCTTAAGCGGGACACACACTTCCTGGGGGGGTCGGAGACCCCGACTACAACGACTTTGCCTGTTCGCTGCTAGTCAGTCCTCTCCGCGGCCTTTCTCAGAACGAACTCGAGCGCAAGCACGCAATCCTCGTACGTCGTGTTGTGCCCGCCCTCGGGCCGGTGTATCAAGAGTACGTCTTTGCCCATCTTCTCCAGGGTGTTGCCGAGTCTGATCACGCCAAACGGAGGGACCACTTCGTCCTTTCCCCCCACCGCGAGAGCAACCGGCATCGTAAACTTCTCCGGCCAATACTCCGCGCTGCGCTTCTTGTACTCTAGCGGAATAGCCTTCTTCGTACCGCCGAAGGACTCCGCTATCGCGTCCTGGAAGTTCTCATACTCAAGGTGATTCGCCGTGCCGTTTTCGGATACCACTCCGGCGATCAACTCCGGACGCAGCGCAGCGAATGTGAGCACGGACGATCCACCCATCGAGGCTCCGACCAGGAACACCTTGCCTACGCGATACTTGCGGCGCAGTTCCTTTATGATCTGCACCATGTCGGCCTCCGCCTTCGGCCCCATCCAGGAAGTGGAAGCCCGATAGTCAGGAGAGATGTAGATCATTTCGTGCTTGGCCGCGATATCCCGCGCGGAGTTGCCCTCAGCAAAGTCGAGCGTGGCAAACTGCCATCTATCCGCTCCGTGGCCGTGCAGCCCGATCAGCACATCGTGAGTCTTCGTCTTGTCAAACCCGGCGGGCAGTCGCTCGATGTAACGCTGCTCTGTGCCATCGACTCTGGCCTTGAACGCGACATCAACCGGCGGCCCAAGTTGCACTTTCGCATCATCTGCAACTGCGGTCTGCATGCATCCCCCTCCCAGTAGCAGCGCGAGAGCGGCGAGAACACCGATCCATGCCCCTCCACTAAACGATCTTCCGCAACTTCCTGAGTGTGTGCTTTCCACTCTTCACTCTCCACTTTCTACTACGCGACCCCGTGCTTCTCGCGGATGAACTTGTCAATTCCGGCCGCCGCAACCTTGCCGGCACCCATGGCGGAGATAACCGTCGCCTCGCCTGTGACCGCATCGCCTCCGGCGAAGACGCCAGGGATCGACGTCATGCCGGTCTCGCTGTCGATGATGATCCCGCCCCAACTCTCGGTGTTGAGACCGTCGGTCGTGGTGCGAATCAGCGGGTTCGGATTCTGCCCCAACGCGACTATCACAGTGTCGCAGTCTATGATGAACTCGGAGCTCTGGACAGCCACCGGCCGTCTGCGACCCGAGTCATCCGGCTCGCCCAGTTCCATCCGCAGGCACTCCATGCCTTTGACCGCGCCATTCTCGTCTCCAATGAATCTCTTCGGGTTTGTGAGCAGCTTGAAGACGACGCCCTCGGCCTCGGCATTTTCGATCTCTTCGGCGCGAGCGGGCATCTCCGTCCGGCTGCGGCGGTAGACGACCGTCACTTCCTTGGCGCCGATCCTGAGCGCCGTCCGGGTGCAGTCCATAGCCGTATTACCGGCGCCGATGATGCAGGCCTTCTCAGGGATCTTGATCGGTGTGGCGTAATCCTCGCGGTGCGCTCGCATCAGGTTGATTCGGGTCAGCCACTCATTTCCTGAGTAGACGCCAGACAGGTTCTCGCCCGGGATTCCCATCAACTTGGGAGCCCCAGCACCGGTCCCGACGAACACGGCCTCAAATCCCTGCTCCATGAGATCCTGGACTCTGAAAGTCCGGCCCACGATCACGTCGGTGAGGATGTTGACCCCCAACGACTTTACATACTCGACTTCCCTGTCCAAGATTGTCCGCGGCAACCTGAACTCCGGTATGCCGTATCTGAGCACGCCGCCCGTCTTGTGCAGCGCCTCGAAGATCGTTACCGAGTAGCCCATCTTCGCCAGGTCGCCGGCTACTGTCAGACCAGCAGGTCCGCAGCCCACCACGGCTACCCTATACTTCGCCAGCTCAGGACACTCCGGCTTGAACTCCTGGACAGCACCGTTAGAGTGCTCGGCTTCGAAGTCGGCCGCGAATCTCTCCAATCGCCCGACCGCCACCGGTTCGCCCTTCTTCGCGAACACGCACAGCTTCTCGCACTGCTCTTCCTGAGGGCAGACGCGGCCGCAGATCGCGGGCAGGGAGTTTGTCTTCTTGATTTCTTTGGCCGCCCCGGTGTAATCGTGTTCCTTGATCTTCGCGATGAACGCCGGTATATCTATGTTCACAGGGCAACCAGCCACACAGGGCTTCTTGGCACAGCCCAGACAGCGCTCGGCCTCGTCTAGTGCTGTCTCCTCTGTATAACCCAGTGCAACTTCGTCGAAGTTTCTTATACGCTCAGCCGCATCCTGCTGCGGCATCTTGTTTCTTGGTCCGCCTTTTGCCACTACATACTCCTCAATCTGACAAGGAAATCTCGAAGGGAGCCATCGCGAAATCCAGAAAGTCAGAAATCCAGAAAAAGAGATTCCGGGTCTTCCATCTTTCGGGCTTTCGCGACTAGGATCCCTTCAATGCTGCTTCCTTCTGCGCTTGTTCCTGTTCAAAGTAGAAGGCCTTGCGAGCCTTGAGCTCATCCCAATCAACCTGATGCGCGTCGAAATCCGGTCCATCGACGCAGGTGAACATCGTCTTGCCGCCGACAGTCACCCGGCAGCCGCCGCACATACCCGTGCCGTCGATCATGATCGGGTCCAGGCTGACGATGGTCTTCACTCCGAACGGCTCCGTCGTCTTCGCCACAAACTTCATCATGATCATAGGGCCGATGGCGAAAACGATATCGACGCCGCCCTTTTCGAGCATTTCCTTCAGGGGATCGGTTACGACGCCCTTGCGCCCGTACGAGCCGTCATCGGTGGTGATGATCGTCTCGTCAGAGACCGCGCGCATTTCGTCCTCGAGGATCACAAGCGACTTCTCGCGCGCGCCAATGATGGTTATGACATGATTGCCGGCTTTCTTGAGCGCGGCGGCCACTGGTCTGGCGATAGCAGTCCCGATTCCGCCGCCGATCACAACGGCGGTGCCGTAGTTCTCGATCTCAGTCGGCCTTCCGAGCGGGCCCGAGAGGCTGGGGATGTCGTCGCCCTCATTGAGCTTCCCAAGTTCGATCGTGCCGCGCCCCACCTCTTGGAAGATGATGGTGATAGTGCCCTTCTCGGGGTCTTGATCGGAGATCGTGAGCGGGATGCGCTCGCCGTGCTCTCCGCCCCAGATCATAACGAACTGGCCAGCCTTCGCCGCCTTAGCGATCAGCGGCGACCTGATTTCGAACAGCGTAAGGACCGGCGATAGCCTTTCCTTCCGGACGATCGTGTTCTTTAGAGTGTCCGGCGTCAGATCCGCCAGTCTGCAGCCGTTGCCATTTGGGTGATCAGTCATTTGTTACTCCGTAGTTGTAAGTTGAAAGTGGAAAAGTGGAGAGCCCGGAGCGGGACCGACTACTGCTCCACGGTATTATCGGCCTGGTAGGCCTCTATGATCTCTTTGGCGCGTTCGGCGTGCTCGCGCGGGACCACAACATCGCCCCAATATCCCTCGTTCACCTTGAAGACGCCGTCCATCTGCGGCACCTGGCGTGATTCCAGCACGACCGGAATGCCCTCGCCCTCGAGCAGACCCTGGACGATGCACGCGATATACTCATCCGGCGCTCGAAGGACAACCACCAAGTTCTCGCCCTGACCGTGAATCTCGTCGCTCATGTCTTCACCTCTGCAATCGACGGAGTATCTCCTCAGAAGTATCCCTCGTCTCGTCGGTCACCGGTTCCTCGGCGAACTCAGTATCAACGACATCAGCGCTTTCGTACTCCGCTATAAGCTCAAGGGCGCGCTGCGCATGCGCTTTTTGCACACTTACACGAACCGGACAGATCGCGGTGTCGAGATGGCCAACCGGGCTGGGGAACTCAGGTTCCCGTATGAAAGGCACGCCATCGCTCTCCAGCAGCGAGCAGACGACTCGGGCCACCATATCCAGGGAGGTCTCGAACACGACAACCAATTCGTGTGTCACGGCCTTGTCACCATCACCCTCGCCGTCGCCTCTGCAAGCAGAACGCCATCCTCATCCGTCGCCGTGGCGCTGCAGGAGATGATCCGTTTGCTCTCGCTCTCAACACGCCCGGCGAAGCGCAAGCGCTTGCCAACAGGCGTCGGCTTTCGGTAGCGCACACTCAAGTCCGCGGTCACGCCGCTGATGCCCTTGACGTGGATTCCGCGCGTCATGACTTCGTCCAGCACCGTCGCCACAATCCCGCCGTGGACGATTCCGACCCATCCCTGATGCTCCTTTGCGGGCGTGAAATAGGTCACGTAATCATCGCCCTCCGTGACGAAGTCGAGCTTCAGCCCGATCGGGTTCGCCTTCCCGCACACGAAGCAGCCGTCATCATTGTCCAGCGCAAGACTCGTCAAAGATTCTGTCCTGTGAGTTCTGCTGCGAGCTCCCGGGTGCACGAGTAGGCGTCATGCAGGCATTCCTCCGCCATCCAAGCGGGGACCTCGTACATCTCGTCGATCATCTTCACGACGCTGTAGCGGCACATCGAGCATGGCCCCTTCTCATATACGAGCATGAGGAGTCTAAGACCTTCCGCCACGTCGTTGTGCTCGATCACTTCTCGGATGTCGATGCCCATCGTGTGCAGGTTGTCCAGATCACTCTCGCGCTCCAGCAGATCGAGCATCGTCCTGTCGTCTCCGACGCGGTAATTGCTCCTCAGCAGGCCGATCGCGCGATAGGACCACTTGGGGTCACGCAGCAGCCGGAGATACAGCGCTCGGACATCCTCGTGGCTGATTCGCTCCAGGACCTTGAGTGCGTGCAGCACGATGTCATCGTCTGAGCCATCAATTAGCCGTGTGAGCGGCGCCGGATCAAGAGGAAACGTCCGCCACCAGAACCCGAAGAGCATGGCATCCAGTCTCTTAGGGTCCGTCTCATTCGATAGAGCGGCTGCCGCCTGCCTAAACTCCCCTTCGGGCGCATTTCGCATCCACAGTCGAACCGCACTGACGAACTCGGGATGCTGCTTCATCTCGAGCCATAGGGTATCCGCCGGGATATCATGTCTCCCCGCCCGCCGCTTCTCGAACTTCTCCTCGCGGGCCGCTCTGATCTCTAGGGCGCTGTTAAACGGTGAGTAGACCTCTTCTATGCGCCTCAGGAACTCAGCGACCCCTGGCCTTGCCGAAGCCTGCTGCAGCGCCAAGCGCACTTCCTCGATCCCGAAAAGCTCTTCCGCGTCAGCGATGAAGTAGTCGTCGTTCCAGAAGTAGTAGTCCGTTGCCGGGCGTGAGCCTACGAAACCCATGGCAGCGATCAGGCCGTCAGTGCCGTCAATCTTCAGGAGAGCATCTGCCGCCTCGTGTGCGTCCTCGACGTCACCGGCGTACAGCCGGGTGTAGATGGCTTCCCGTGCCTGAGCGTCGCCATCACCCGCGAAGAGTGCCGCCACGTCGAAGAGCTGCCCCAAGTCGCAGCCGTCATCGTCGGTACTGACCAGAGCCTCTACGATCCTGTCTCGGAACCACTTCGACTCGTCCGATTGGCTGATCAGTGGGTACAGATACTCAGCCCGGTTCTCTCCGCCCAGCTCGTCGCTGGCCCAGTTGTGCAGGCAGGAATCCAGCACCAGGTCGCGGTGCCTGGCTAGCCCCTCGTCTCTAATGATGAGGATGGCTCTTCCCATCCCTGCGTGCAGCAGTCGCTCAAGTTCATTGGATCGTGTCAGTCTCGTCTGTCTCCCATTGAAGTCGCCGCGTGGTACTTGCACTCATTGCTGATTACGCAGATCCCGCACTTCGGCCTCTGCGCGTGGCAGACTTGGCGGCCGTGTGCGACCATGTTCACGTGGCACGAGTAGATACGATGCGCCAGCACCATCTCCTGTAACAGGTCATGAGCCTTGTCGACGCTGACTGTCGCGATCAGCCCGAGCCTTGTCGCCACTCGATGAACATGCGTATCAACAGGAAACACCGGCCGCCCGAGCCCGAACATCAGCACGCACGCGGCCGTCTTGCGTCCTACACCGTCGAAAGCCGTCAGGTACTTGATCGTCTCCTCGTCCGGCGTATCAGCGATCCACTCCAAATCCAGGTTGCCCTGCCTCTCGTAGATCTCCTCGAGAATCCGCTTGATCCGCGGCGCTTTCTGGTTTGCTAAGCCGCCGACCTTGATCGCGTCGGCTATCTCTTGCCAAGGTGCGTCTTTGGCGTCCTCCCACGTGGCAAAGCGCTCCGACAGCCGCCGGAACGCCTCATCGCAGTTCGTCGCCGTGGTGTTCTGAGAGAGAATCGTGTAGATCAGCTCATCGAGGACCCGAAATCGCCTTGTCCACTGCTTGCGCCCGTAAGCGCCGTCCAACGCCTCACAGACTTGGTCAATCCTGCTCATTCCACCGTGCCAATTATAGCACACCAAGACTGCTTGTGAAAGCAGGCACGAACTCCAAAAGCCCATCGAAACCATTGACGGGGCCTTCAGCCTATGGCATAATATAGGCGTCAACGGATGCGGGAGTAGCTCAGTTGGTAGAGCGCTAGCCTTCCAAGCTGGATGTCGCGAGT
>CAZFYZ010000131.1:0-9946 GCA_964523735.1 uncultured bacterium
CGCAGATGCCGAGCTTGATGCCGGGCTTTGCGGCTTTGGCGTCATCCACGCAGATCTGCATCAGCCGGCCGATGCCCTTCTGGTCGATGGTCTCGGTCGGGTCGTTCTTGAAGATCTGCTTGTCGATGTAGACCGGCAGGAACTTGCCCGCGTCGTCGCGCGAGATTCCATAGCCCATCTGCGTGAGGTCGTTGGTGCCGAAGCTGAAGAAGTCGGCCTCCGGCGCGATCTCGTCGGCGGTCAGAGCCGCGCGCGGGATCTCGATCATGGTGCCGATCTTGTAATCGACCTCGATTCCCTCGGCCTTCATCGTGGCCTCGGCGATCGGGATGAGCTGGTTCTTGAGGTAAGTCAGCTCGTTCACGGTGCCGATCAAGGGGATCATGATCTCCGGGTGCACGTCCATTCCGGCCTTCTTGACCTCGCACGCCGCGCCGATGATAGCGCCAACCTGCATATTCACGATGCCGGGGAAGTAGATCGAGAGGCGGCAGCCCCTGAGACCCAGCATCGGGTTCTGCTCGTGCATCTCGTGGACCTTGGCCAGCAGTTTCTGCTTCTCGGCCAGCTCAGCACTCGCGCCCTTGGCCTTGAGCTCGCAGACCTCGATCTCCAGGTCAACCAGCGGGGGCAGGAACTCGTGCAGCGGCGGGTCGATCAGTCGCACCGTCACCGGACGGCCGCCCATCGCTTTGAAGATGCCCACGAAGTCCTCGCGCTGCATCGGGAGGAGCTTGGCGAGGGCCGCGTCACGGGTGGGCTCGTCCTCGGCAAGGATCATATCGCGGACCAGAGGCACGCGGTCGGAACCGAGGAACATGTGCTCAGTGCGGCAGAGGCCGATGCCCTCAGCGCCGAGCGAAACGGCCTGAGCGGCGTGCTCCGGGGTGTCGGCGTTTGCGCGGACTCCGAGCTTGCGGACCTCGTCGGCCCAAGCCATGAACGTGCCGAAGTCGCCGGTTACGCTGGCGGGCTCGGTCTCGAGCTGGACATTGTAGACCAGGCCGAGGGTGCCATCGATGGTGATGACTTCGCCCTCTTTGACCGTTACGTCGTTCGCGGTGAGGGTGCGGGCCTCGTCATTGATCTTGAGAGCGCCGCAGCCGCAAACGGTCGGGATGCCATACTGGCGGGCAACGAGAGCCGCGTGGCTGGTGCGTCCGCCGAGCTGGGTCAGAACGCCCTTGGATGCGAGCATTCCGCCGAGATCGTCCGGGTTGGTTTCTTTGCGGACGAGGATCACGTTGTCGCCCTTGGCGGCCATCGCGATAGCTGTCTTGGAATCGAGCGCGACCTTACCGGAGGCTCCACCAGGCCCGGCGTTCAGACCCTTGGCGAAGGGCTTGGCTGCGCCGGTGGACTTGATTCGCGGGTGCAGGAGCTGCTCGAGGGCTTCGGCCGGGACGCGGGTCAGGGCCTCTTCCTTCTTAATAAGCCCCTCATTGACCATATCGACGGCGATCTTCACCGCCGCGACACCGGTGCGCTTGCCCGAGCGGCACTGGAGAATGAAGAGGCGGCCCTTTTCGATCGTGAACTCGATGTCCTGCATATCGCGGTAGTGGTTCTCGAGCTTGTTGGCGATCCCCACGAACTGCTTATAGATCGCGGCGAACTCGTTCTCGAGCTGCGCGATCTCCTCGGGAGTGCGAACGCCGGCAACGACGTCCTCGCCCTGCGCGTTCTTGAGGAACTCGCCGAAGAGCTTGTTGTCGCCGGTTGCCGCGTTTCGGGTGAATGCAACGCCGGTGCCGCAGTCATCGCCCATGTTGCCGAAGACCATCGTCTGAATGTTGACGGCGGTTCCGAGGTCATGCGCGATCTTCTCTTTGTTGCGGTAGATAACCGCGCGCTCGTTGTTCCAGCTCTTGAAGACCGCGATGATAGCGAGGCGAAGCTGCTCCATCGGATCGGTCGGGAAGTCCTTGCCGGTGATCTCCTTGAAGTAGGCCTTATACTGGCCGACGAGGGTCTTGAGGCCTTCGGCATCGACCTCCGTATCGACCTTGGCGCCCTTCTCGGCTTTGAGCTTGTCGAAGATGTGCTCGAAGTTGTGCTTGGCAAGCTTAGGATAGTCGCCGGAGAGGACGATGTCGGAGAACATCATCACGAAGCGGCGGTAGGCGTCATAGGCGAATCGCTCGTTGCCGGTGCCGGCGATGATGGCCTTGAGAGTGTCCTCGTTCAGGCCGAGGTTCAGGACCGTATCCATCATGCCCGGCATCGAGAACTTGGCGCCGGATCGGACCGAGACCAAGAGCGGGTTGGTGGAATCGCCGAGCTTCTTGCCCATGTCCTTTTCGACATCGGCCAGCGCCGCGAGCACGTCTTCCCAGAGTCCGTCGGGCAGCTTGCCGGTAGCGGAATATTCGTTGCAGGTTGCGGTGGTGATCGTAAACCCGGGCGGCACGGGCAGCCCGATATTAGTCATCTCGGCCAGGTTGGCTCCCTTGCCACCCAGCAGATCCTTCATCGTCGCGTTGCCCTCCCGAAAGAGGTAGACGCGCTTGGTGTCAGACATGAATTCCCTCCGTTTGATTTGTTGCTTTTGCCTAGTACCAAACATGAGTATTAGTCGGAGGGGGAGAATGTTCCTTCCGGGGGTTGGGGGGCAGGCAGTTCCGAATTAGGAATCGTGGATTATGAGTTGGGGAAGGCACCCGCCGCGAACTCTATCGCGTAGCCGGTAAGGCCACCAGTCGTCCGATAGGCGGGGAACTCCCAAGACCCGTTGGCGAATTGCCAGGCAGTCGCGCCCAGAACGATTATGCTCCTCAGCATTCTTCCCCGCTACATTCGATATCAGGGATTCTTCAAATTGCCCATTGACAAATCCTCCAAGCAAGCTTACACTGTGGCTGTTGAACATATCCTGGGCCGCAGTCTAGTTACAGGCGCCGGGAATGGTCAAACACGAGAAGTAGGAAGGAGATGTTATGACCAGACTATTTGCAGTAATGGCAGCGCTGGCCATTTGCCTAGTTGTCGCAACACCCGTTTGTGCGGTTCCGGTGGCTGGCACTTACGATTCCCGCGACCCCGGATCCACCGTCCTTGCCACATTGTGGGACATCATTCCCGGAGAGAACACGTTGCTGAACGCGTACGGCTACGCGGACACCACCCAATGGCACATCGAAGGGGAGAAAGCAGGCGGCGCTGGTTGGACGGCCAACTATATCGAGATGAACAGCACCGGCCCGTGGTTTGGGGATGATCCGGTACTAGTCGGCGGATACTACGGTGATGTTACCGATGTGAATTGCACGGAGAGCTGGGACGGCTCCATATTCTCCCTGACTGTGACTGGTGAGGCGATACTGAACCAGTATCACATGGAACCGTGGTACGATTTTGACCTCAGCCCGATGACTCCCGTCTCGATGAGCTTCGAGTTAGGGTTTGTCGGGGTGCCGTTCGATGACGGGTGGCAGTTGTGGTGGCCTAACGACCTGGAGAATCCGCAGGAGCAGGAGGGTCAGTACTACGCCAAGTTCACCATAGATCCCGTTCCCGAGCCTTCCTGCATCATCGTATTGCTAGGCGGTCTGGGATCGCTTCTGGCTGTAAGGCGACGCCGAGCTTAGTCTTGCATGCCTTGGAGTCTGTAAGAACGTTTGAGCCCTCAGTAGACTACTGAGGGCTCATTGTCGTCGTGGTGAGTGATATCGCACCACCAACCGGAAGATTGTGCTACCAGGAAGACGCCCCATGTCGGCACCGCGTCGGCGAAGACACGAACCATGAGTTGCGGAAGGGCACCCGGCGTAAGCTCGTCGATCTGATCGGAGCCTATGGCCGCGCAGCGGGGGTGGGTGCTGCTTGTTCCAAGGACTTGAGGTAGTCGCGGACGGCTTGGATGTCGCCAGGTGAGGCGAGCGTGCTTACGAATTGGCGGGAGTTGCCATCCGGACGGCGTATGTTCAGGACGAACTTCTTGAGGCCCGCTGAGTCAGACTGCTCTTGTGCGGAGACTGTCGAGTCTTGCTCCGTGGCCAGCAGGCTGCTGATGAACTCCGACTCCGTCCCAATCGCCCGGAGCTCGTTCTGGTCGAATAGCTTGAGCGGTATTCCCTCGGCGAAGAAGAGTCGGCGGTCGGCTTCCGAGAGCGCCGTAGCGGCCCTGAGGGGGGCATAGGAGATATCGTGGATCAGTCTTTCTATCCCAGCCATCTTTAGAAGATCGCTCTTGAGAAGCGTCGCTTCGATCTGCTCCGTAGTTGTGTTAGAGATGATATCATAGCGATCTGCCAGGTTCAGATATCCGTGGTCCTTGACCGAATCCTCCCATCTTCTGATGAGGTCGCATGAGACCTCAAGCGAGCGCAGTTTGGGCCAGTCTCTGTAGCGAAAGAGGATCACGTTGCCGCTCTTCTCCCAAGCCGTGCCGCTGATCTTGCCGATGTCGGTTAGCATGCTGAAGATGGTGCCTTTGCTATCACACCAGGCCGTCTTGCGGGCCAGGTCCGGGTGGTCGAACGTCTCAACCATCATAGTGAAACCGGTCTCTTGAGAGAGCCCTCGAAGGTGACTGATGAGAGTGGGCTCATCTTTCTTGTTTGGGTCCGCGAGTGGCTTGTGCTCGATTTCCCTGAGGAGCGCGGGGTCCGTGGCCGGGTCCGGCTTCGGGTCTACGTAATCAGCGTACGAGCGATTGCATTCTTTGTCCAGGGCAGCTTGCATCGTCTCATCCAAGCCTCGTCCGCCCTCGGCCATGATCGCCCTCGTGCCAACGACCCTGCAGGCGAGTGAGCGTGACGAGCTGATGGGGCAGCTCTCGATCTGCTGTGTTGCCATGAAGTAGTCGCCGTTGGCATCGTAGCGGATCTTCCTCGTAAACACACACAGCAGCCCCTGCCTTACGGTCAGCATGCGCAGCGGTTCTTCACGGCCATAGTTGTAGCCGGTGGCGTGTGCGTCATCATAGCTGTGGCCTTTGAGCGAGGTGCCAGTCGGCGGGAAAGTCCGGATCTGATCCAGCAAGCCTATGATCTTCTGCTCCAGAGGGCCTGTCGAAGTGGCCTCGATGTCCCTTTCCTTCCCGCAAGCTGCTTGCTCCCACCACTCGTATGGAATGAGCTTGATGACCTCTGCCCACTTCCTCCCGGTTGGGTTAGCTGCGAGGTAGTAGAGCCAGGGGTCGTTCTCGCGGGCCTCTTTGAGCTCCTCTGCTGTCAGATTGGTCGACTTGGCTGCGGCATCAACGGCAGCCTGCGTGTTGGCGAGATTGGCATCTATCTCCGCCTGCTTGGCAGCGTCGAGCTTGGCCTGCCTGGCGCTCTTCTTGATCTCTGGCTCAGTCAGAATGTAAGTGCGCTTGCCATCTTCGGCCTTGGTCCCTCTCCACCGGTAATCGAATAGCTTCGCGAGGCCATCCCTGAACTCCGAGAGGGGCGCTTCACTAATGAACACGATGGCTGTCCGCTGCCGAACTTGCCAGTTGTCTTTCGCTGATGATGGCTGCATCCGGACGCCGGATAGCTTCGACACCTGCGAGAGCATGGTGGTCAGGTCAAGGTCTGGACCGTCGTAGGTGATCTTCTTGCTGAGGGCGTCGTCCTCGTCCTGAGGAATTGCCTGTTGCACGGCGGGTCTTGCGCCGGGCGCGTTCGGATCGGTTGTTATCTTGCCATCGGCGTGGACAAGGGATGCAAACAGAACGATGAAGAGAACGGATAGAGCACTTGCCGAGAGATGCTGTCGCATTGCATTGCTCCTTCTGGACAGGGTCCGTTGCTACATTCTATGCTAGACGCATCCGGCGGTCAAGCGTTGCCGCCGGGATGCTGCTGCGGCGTGCAATTTAGGAGACTGTTACTTGCGCATGAGAGAACCTCTGGAAGCGAGGCGAACGGCCGCAGGCGGAGCCGATTCCGATAGTTCCATGGGCCATTCGCCGAGAGCTCGGTCTCCAGAGCCCCTTGGCTGAAACGACAAGATGTGATAGTGAGGCCACAATAACAGTGATAAATCTCCACTTGACACCTGTAGATGCTTGTGATATAACGCACTAGAAGATATGAGTGCTCCATTTCGCCCCGGAGCCAGGGGCTTCCGTATATTCGTGCCAAGCGGGCAGGCTGGCAACCGGCTGACCGTGGCAGGTCGCAGGCCGGTGGTGAAGGATGCGGTAGTCCAGGTCTCATCAAGATCGAGAAGACAGGGGAGGATTGTGAATGACTAGGTGTGCAGAAGGCCGATCTGTAGGGATGCAGGCTGTCCGAAGCAGAGGATTCACGCTTATTGAGCTCTTGGTGGTGATCGCGATCATCGCCATTCTGGCCGCAATACTGTTCCCGGTGTTCCTGTCGGCAAAGGACATGGCGAAGCAGACGAAATGCGCCAACAACATGAAGCAGTTGGGCACGGCGATACAGGTCTATCTGCAGGACAACCGTGAACGAATGCCGTTCCAGGCGAACTGGGATGATCCTTATGATGCGTTCGTTCCTACGGCTGATCCGAACTGGGCCAAGGGGTTGTTGGCTTACTCAAGGAACAAGGAGATCTTCTTCTGCCCAAGTTCAGTTCCGAATAAGCAGTACGCCAATGCCGAACCCACCAGACTCACCAAGATCTCGTACATGTTCAACGGGATTGCGATTGGGAAGCTGAGCTCGCTATGCAAACACTCATCCAAGACGATCGTGATCCGGGAAAACAGCTTCTCGTGGGGTCGCCCTTGGTGCAGGCCTACTTTCCAAGGCGCGGTGACAATATATCAAGACGGTTACGTTAAGCACAGGGAGGGAAGCAACTACCTGTTTGTCGATGGTCACGTTAAGGCACGGAAGCAGTCCCAGACGCCGGATCACCCAAGTGATCCGTTCTGGAACTTCGACGACGGCGTATATGCCCTGAACAACTAACAGGAAGCTTCAGGTCGGAAGATGCGATGCTCCGGGATAGTGGTTGTCCCGGAGCATTTGCATTTTGGAGTGGTTCGTTGTGGTGGTACAACTCAGGCTGCAGCTAGGGAGCGGCGGTCGTTGAGGACTTCTCAAGCGACTTTACGTAGTCCTCGACGGCCTTGATGTCGTCTTGAGAGGCGAGAGTCCAGTCGAGGTTGTTCGATCGTCCGTCGGCGTAGCGGGAGAAGAAGTGAACTTCGTTGCGCCCGTTCAAGGGCGGCTTCTCGTAGATTCCTATGGTCGCATTCTCATCCTCCCTCGCGGCCTGATCGATCCAGCTCTGGAGTTCCTTGGCCTTAGGGTCAGAGGTCAGGTCTACTTGCCCAAAGAGCTTGATGGGCACGCCCGTCTCGCTCAGGAAAGCGCGCCTCTGATCCTCGGGCAGCATGCTCGCCGCAGCAAGGAAGCCGTAGTAGGGACCGAAGTTCAGTTTGTCTATGCCAGCCAGGCTAAGGAGCTTGTTCCTCGAGAGAGTCTGTAATACTTGATCGTGAGTCAGGTTATTGGCCACGTCGTAGAGGTCGCCGAAGCTGAGATAGCCTTTTGCCTTTGCCGCGTCTTCCCAGCGCTTGATGAGGTCGTTGTCAATCTCCCACGCGCGCAGCTTGGGCCAGTCTTTGTAGCGGAAGAGTACCAAGTTGTCGCTCTTCTCCCAGATCGTGCCGCTAGTCTTGCAGAGGTCGTTGAGCATGCTGAAGATGGTCCCTTTCTCGGCACAAGAAGCAGTCTTGCGTGCGGAGCTTGGGTAGTCGAAAGTCTCGACCATCATTGTGAAGCCGGTTTCCTTGGCGAGCCCTCGAAGGTGCGTGATGAGACTTGGCTCGTCATTCTTCTTCGACTCGGCGAGTGGTTTGTGCTCGATCACCTTGAGCAGCGCTGGGTCTATGGTGGAGTCGGGTTCTGGGTCCTTGTTCTTGGCGTTGAGATAGGCGCACACCTTGTCTAATGCTGGCTGGCGGACCTCGTCCAAAGGCTTCCCGCCCTCAGCCATAGTGCTCACGGTACCGGCCACTCTGCACTGAAATGAGTCGGAGGGGCCGACGGGGCAGCTCTCGAGCTGCTGATTCAGGATTTCGACGCTCCCATCTTCATGGGGCGTCGTGCGACGGACGGTGATAGAGATCGCGCCGGGGCTGATCCGAAACTCTTCCAAAGGATCAGAGCGGTATGTGGAGTAGTCGGGCCTTGGCTGGTCTGTATAGAAAGAGGAACAGGCCATGGAGGTGCCGGACGGCGAGAGCTTGAGAATCTGCTCGGCAAGCGCGATGATCTTCTGGTTCAGTAAGTCGTTGGTCTTCGTGGCGCCGAGGCTTATACTCTTCCCGAATGCGGCGTCCTCCCACCAGTCTGATGGAATCCCTCTTATGACCTCGGCCCACCTCTGTCCGCTTGGGTTTACCGCTAGGTAGTAGAGCCAGGGGTCGTTCTCGCGGGCGTCTTTGATCTGATCAGCAGTGAGTTTCGTCGATCTCTCGGCTGCGTCGATGGCGGCTTCGATGTTTGCTCTGTTTGCCTCGATCTGCGCTTGCTTCTCTGCCTCGATCATCTCCTGGCGCGACAGCTTCTTCGCGTCCAGTTCACGGAGGACGTAAGGCCGGCTTCCGTCGGTCTGCTTGACGTGCGACCATCGATAGCTGAAGAGCTTGGCGAGGCCGTTCTTGAACCCAGAGAGGGGGGCGTCATTCATGAAGACGATGGCCGTCCGCTGCCGAACTTGCCAGTTGTCTTTCGCTGATGATGGCTGCATCCGGACGCCGGATAGCTTCGAGATTTGAGAGAGCATGGCGGTCAGGTCAAGGTCTGGACCGTCGTAGGTGATCTTCTTGCTGAGTGCCGCGTCTTCGTCCGGTGAGGTAGACTGTCGTTCGATGGGTTTTGCGCCGGGGGTGTTGGGATCGGTGGTTATCTTGCCCTCGGCGTGGATCGGCGAACTCAGAAGAACGATCAGGAGAAGGGATAGAGCACTTGCAGAGAGATGCTGTCGCATTGCATTGCTCCTTCTGGAAAGAGGTCGGTTGCTACATTCTACGTGAGACACGCGCGAGGGTCAACGGTTGTTCGGCACGTTCCGGATCGAGGTGACGCAGAGACAATGGACCACGGTCCCACCCATCGCTGATCGGCGGGGCGTTCACCCGCCCTGCGCGGCTATTCCCGTTTCACCTCGCAGGTATCCGGGGTACGACCATCTGTGCCGCCGCGACAGCGGCCGGATCTGCACAGGGAGGTCACAATGCCTGTAGTCGAAGTCACCCTTGTGAAAGATGTCTTCTCAAGCGAGCAGAAGCACGCGATGGCCAGGAAGATCACAGATGCAATGGCCGAAGTCCAAGGGTCGGAGGCTTTCCGCGAACTCGTCACTGTCCTGATCAACGAACTCGAGGATGGCTATCACCTCGGCGGTGAAGCCCTGGACGCCGGCAAAGTGGAGAAAGCCGTTCGGACCAGAGCAGCAATCTGAGGCTTGGTCTGGGCCGCAGTCCCCATAGTGCCGCTGAGCGACGGACCCTGCGTGGGTCGAAGCAGGCAAACGTTGGCCTAGGTCCCGGGCGGGCTCTATATAGAGGCCGACTACTTGCCGAACAGCGTGAGCAGGAAAGCCAAGTCCTCTTTGGCGTTCAAAGCGTGGACTAGCCCAGCCTCCATGAAGAACCAGTCGCCCGCCCCGACGTTGTGCCACTGGTCTCCCAGCATGAACTCCGCCTCACCTCGGATGATCGTAACCGCAGCATCGCGTGATGAGGTGTGGCCCGAAATCTTCTCGCCCCTGGGGAGCATGAAGAGGTCCACTTCGCCGGACGGACTCTCGTGTATAGTCTTGCTGAGGATCCCCTGCTTGGGGAATTCGATGAGTTCTTCGAGATGATTGATAGGCTCCATCTGTCCTCCACGTAGGCAATGATGATGTAGCATAGCACAAACAGCCAACAAATCAAACCGCCGCATGCCCAAGAGGCCAGCCTCGCAACGGCAGAGAGTTCGCGGTAGCGTCAAGCCTTGTGTGTAGATTGCTTTGGTCGGTAAGCGTCATCCCA
>CAZFYZ010000132.1:0-9932 GCA_964523735.1 uncultured bacterium
GCCGGCAAACCGGAGCACCTGCTCAATGCCGGGCAGATCGACGTGGTGCACTGTGATCGGGGCGGGCAGGTGACATACCACGGTCCCGGCCAGGTGGTGGCCTACTGCCTCTTCGACTTGCGACTGCCTCGGCTCGGATCTAGAGACAGACTTGCCGATCAGGCACTCAAGCTCGGCCGCTATCGCCTCGCACCTCTTCATCCTCTGAGAACCTGTGAAGACGATGACGTTGTCCGGGTGAGCGCCTGCTTCTGCGGGAGGTTCCTTCCGGTCGGCGCAAATCTGTATCACCTCGCCCAATGGCCCCTTGCGCAGGTTGACCGCAGTGATGCTGCGGACTGGAAAAGCACCTATCACCGATCCGTGCGAGGTGCCGGTTGCGGTAAGCCCAACCTTGATCACAAGCACCCGCGAATCAGTGAGGATGATTCCTTGTCCCTGGTCGCCCTCTTCCTGGGCGATAACCTTCTCTCCCTTGATCAGCGCGCTGTCACGCGCCGCGGCAAGACGCTCGTCGAAGCCGTCTTGCAGCCCGCCTTTGTCAGAGGCCATCGTGGCACTACCTCCGTATCGCTGTCTCTACATGATCTATTTCGGCGTTCGGAGGGCTGGAGGTTAGGGGTCCGGGGTTAGGAGTTGGGGGTTGGGAAGAATGAGGCATGAAGCTTTAGCTCCCAACCCCCTGATTTCTGTTACGCCAGCAGTTGGTCAATGCGGGATGTGATGTCCTGCTTGGGCTTCATTCCTACGATACGCTCCGCCACCTCGCCGGCCTTGAATATGAGGAGCGTCGGAATGCTCGACACGCCATACTTGCTGGCGACGGCCGCTTCGGACTGCACGTCCAGCTTGTAGACCTTCATCTTGCCGGCGTATTCGGCGGCAATGATGTCCACTGTCGGAGCAAGAGCCTTGCAGGGTCCGCACCACTCTGCCCAGAAGTCCACCATCACTGGCGTCTCCGACTTCAGCACTTCTTCCTCGAATCTATCGGCCGTAATAGCCTCGGCTGCGCTCATTGTCTTCTCCTCTACTTACTCAGCAATCGCCTTGCTGTATTGACCAATATGTTTGCCTTGTCATCATCAGAAATGTCGGCGTCCTGAACCAGACCCAGAACAGCGGCCGGATCCACGTAGGGCAGGCTGCTGCCGTAGACCATACGGTGGGAGCCGATTCGCTCCACCGCAAACTTGATCTTGTCCGGGCTGAAACTCCCGGAAACCTCAAGGACGAGGTTGAGCGTACGATCGGCCAGCACCGTCGCCATCCGCCAGTCCTCACCACCCATCGAAAGCAGCACAAACTTCATGCCGGTAAAGGCCTTCGCGATCTCGTTCGCCGCCAGCAGCGACGCGTTGTCGAACACGTGCAGAAACACCGGCTTGATGAACCGCCGGTGGGCATTGAGCATCTCCTCGGCCTCCGTAAGTGTAACAAAACGCCCTTTGACACCGGAAGTCAGCAGGATGCCGGCGAACGAGTCTTCGATCATGTATGCCCGCATGTCCTCCTGGGAGCGTTCCGGGTAGTTGATGTTGACCACCGCACACCCGAGGAGCGATGGGTTAGTCTTGACCACCTTGGCTATCTGTGCATTGCCAAGGCGGAAGTCGCAGGAGTTTGAGATCGTGGATGAGACGATGCACCTCTCCACGCCATACTTCTGCATGCTTCGCGCGATATTCGCCTCAGTGAAGGGGACTCCCCAGAGCGGGGTGTTGCCGATCTCTGCATGGACATCGATTATGGGCACTCTATCCTCCCACCAGCCGCTTGATGTTCCCGGCGAGGATCTTAGCCTTGGTCTCATCGGGAAGCTCAGTGTCTGTCACGTATCCTATCGCCGCCGCCAGCGAACTCCTCAGACAACCGGATCCGAATACCACACGGTCCGGACCAACCTGATCCACCAGGAACCGCAGCGCACCAGGAACTCGCAGTTCTCGCGTCTCGACCAACACGTTCTCGTGCTTGCGCATGACCGAGACGGCCTCGGCCATGTTTTCATAGGAGATTCCCTCGAGGATGAACGAGCACTTGTGTCCGGCTATCACGTGAGCTAGTGCTGTTGGGCAACCGGTATCTCTGGCCTGCATCATCGCTGGAATCCCGATGCTTTCAAGCTCGTCCAGAATATCGCAGAATGCGGCGTGATCGAGCGACCATTCCTGTTGCATCGGAAAGAACCGGAACATCTTAAAGCCCTGCGCCGCGATCTTTGAGAGCGTCCCTGCGGGACCGAAGTACCCCCTGGGGTCGACTGTGGCTACCGGCATCAAATTTGGCTGATTGGCGCATGCTCGCAGTGTCTCAGCATTCCCGTCGCCATGGTTATGCAGCACCCCGACTGTGGAGACAGCCAGAGCCCTGCTGACTCCGTGGCTGGCAAGAGCCGCGACCAGCCGTTCGACCGGCATGTCCGCACGCACGATTGGCCAGGGGCCGAAGACCGTGTTGGCGTCGATTATCTCAAATGGCATTACATGCTCCCGTCATGGGTTGTGAGTCACGCGTTATGAGTCACCGACAAGCGCGCGACGAAGTCGCTGGACAGATCGATCCTTGCCAACTACTTCCATCAGCTCGAAGAGACCCGGTCCAAACGTGCGGCCGGTAACTGCCATCCGGATCGGGTGAATGACTTGTCCCCCTTCCAGACCGACGGCCGCACCGGCGTCTCGGACGGCTTCCTCGATTGACGAGACCGTCCAATCCTGCAGTTGCTCAATCCTCTCGATTACCGAGTTCAAGAGAGCGGGCGTAGTGTCCTTCGCAAGATACTTTCTCTTGCCCTTCTCGTCGTAATCGAAGTCATCCATGTAGAAGAATGAAACAGAATCCTGGACATCCTTGAGTAGTACGAGTCTTTCACGGATTAGGGCGGAAACCTGTACAAGATACTCCCTCTCTGTATCCGTCGCTTGTTCAGTGACGTATCCAGCCTGCTGCAGCCTTGGGAGAACTACCTCGGCAAGCTCCTCTGGAGTCATCATCCGTACATACTCACCCTGCAGGTCATTCAGCTTCGCAAGGTCGAAAACGGCCGGGTGGTTAACGATCCCTTCAAGGGTGAACTTCTCGATCAGATCATCGCGCGAGTACAGCTTCCGGTCCTCGCCTGAGCTCCAACCCATAGTTGCCAGAAAGTTCAGCATCGCATCGGGCAGATACCCATCCTCGATGTAACTCGTAAACCTCGTCTGCGTGTCACTGCGCTTTGCCAGTTTGCGACGCTGCTCATCGAGAATGAGCGGAGGATGGACCCACTGAGGCGGCTCCCAGCCAAGCGCCTCGTACAGTTGCAGGTGCTTCGGCGCGCTCGATAGCCACTCTTCGCCGCGGATCACGTGGGTGATCTCCATCAGGTGGTCATCCACAACCGAGGCGAAGTGATACGTCGGGAAGCCATCAGCCTTTAGCATTACGAAGTCATCCTGCAGACTGTTGTCGAAAGAGACCCTGCCTCGAACGACGTCGTCGAACTCGCTGCGGCCCTCGAGCTTCATCTTGAGCCTGATGACCGGTGTGGGGTTCTCCTTAGCCAGTTCCTCACGCTCGGCAGGAGTCAGGTCGCGGCAGCGGCGATCGTAGCCCATCGACTGCTTGGCGGCTTCCTGAGCCTTGCGCATCTCATCCAGCCGCTCCTTGGTGCAGTAGCAGGGATACGCCTTTCCCTCGTCAACAAGCTGCTGAGCGTATTTGTGGTAGTGCTCCAGCCGCTCAGACTGGAAGTAAGGCCCATAGTCTCCACCGACCTCCGGCCCCTCGTCCCACTGCATCCCGAGCCAGCGCAGCCCGCGCATCATCTCCTCGAGGGAGTGCTCAACATACCGGTTCCGGTCGGTATCCTCGACGCGGAGTATGAACGTCCCGCCGGTGTGACGCGCAAACAGATAGTCGAACACCGCAGTTCGGATATTGCCTATATGCGGGGAACCGGTTGGGCTCGGAGCGAATCTTAGTCTGGGTTTGGTCATAGGTCCTCACGGTCTCTAATGCGCCATTTTGGCCAGAGCCAGGTGCGCGAAGCGTGCACGGTGCAATCGGAGTTCACTGTAACAAGAACAGTCTTGCTCCTGTCGAACAAGACGCGGGCGCCAGTCAACGCCTTGCAGGCAGCCATCCCGGCAAAACTGAGTCCGGGGCAGGTATGCCCCGGACAAATAACGCCATCGACTATCTGCTATCAGCGATCGGCTACTTCTTAACGTATTTCCTCTTCGTCTTATTGAACCCCTGCGACTGCTTCTTGGCGTCGAACTGCCAGCGGCCGGTCTTGCCCTTGGTCGAGAACGCATGATACGAACTCAGGATCGAAGCCACGACCAGGCGTGAAGTCCGCTTGATGATGTTGACCTCATTCACGAGCTGCGCGAAGGTCATTCCAGGCTTGTGCTCGAGGATCTCGGCGATCACGTCGTGGATCGGCATCTCCTGGCTCTCGAATCGGGACTTGATGTCCAGAAGCTCCAGGCTCCGGCCAATATCAACACCCAGTTCCTCATCCAGCTCATTGTCGTATCTGAACCGGAACTCACCCGGGGTCGCCGTGCGATCGATATAGAACACAGCTCCGCTGATCTCCGTGATGTCCTTGTAGAGGTCCTTGAGTCCGTAGACCAGCCGCGTCGAGTTGTTAACGAATGCTTGCTTGCGCTTGCCCTCGTCCAGCAGCGTGATTGGGATGATCTCTGGCTCGGTCCCGAAGAACTCGGGGTTGATCTGGCAGAGCGGGAAGGTCCCCTCCATCTTATGATGGTACTTCAGCACACACCGCTGCGAATCGCCGCTAGGCTGGTAGTTGGTGCGCGTGGGGTCCTCATCGGTAACATCCTGTGCCAGGGGGCCGTAGATGTCGCCCTTCAGGCCGCCCTCGAAGCCCTCTTCCTCAAGCTCCTGATCGTAGACGTCCCCTTCGGGGGTCTCGAATACGGGCGTCGGAAGGATGATGAGTGACTCAGGCGTCACCTTCACTTCCTCGGGGAACGTGATAACCTTGCTCCATCGATTTCCACCGATGGACATAATCCGCTCATCGTCCTTGATCGCCTCAATCAGATTCGCGAGCGTCCCCGCAAACGAAGAATCCTCAGGCCCGACCTCAAGAACCGAATCCAGCAGTTCTTCGGCCGATGCGCTACCCCGGTCGAGGATCATGGAGATGATCTCTTCCTTGTCGGTATCTGTGATTGCGACAGGGCCCTCGGCCTCTTCGTCTTCTGGTTCCATCGGCAGCGCGGCCAGTTCCTCAGCGACCTTGGCCAGCGTCTTGGTGAAATCCTTGACAGCCGAAGCCGGGTAGACACGCTGGTCGGAGAGCATCACCAGACGATCATCCATGAGCACTGCATCGTAGAAATCAGCCGCGTCGAAGTCTACACGAAGGCTTCGCCACGCAAGCAGCGCCAGGATCTTCATTGGCACCGGCCCCTTGCACTTCTTGACGACTGTCTCGGCGCTCTCCACAATCTTGTCCACATCCCAATCGACCGATGGGCACGACTCGCTATACTCGGCAACCTGATCCTCGGATAGGAAGTTGTCGAAGACGATGTCATCCTCCTCGTCGGAGGTCGGAATCAGCAGCCACTGAGTTAGGCCGTAGCTGCCACGTCCGGCATCGAAGAACCGCTCTTTGTCGGTCAGGATTCGCGGCAATGTCTTCTCGTAGTAGTCACTGGTTCGCCCAAGCACCTGCGACAGCTCAGCAGCCAGGACCTCGAGCTTCACCGGAATCCCTGCGGAGAGCATGATCTCCATCACGATCCGCTCGAACGGCCTGTGAATATCGCCATAGCGGACCGCGGGGGCCCATCTGCGATCAACGGTCTCGAAGCGCGTGCTGTCATTCATAACGTCGCGCATCAGGCGCATCGTCACGCCCTCGACGCCAACGCCCTTCATCACCTGGCGCAGTTTTGCCGGTTGCGGCGTCCCCAGCAGGGACCGGTAGGCCTGATCGGCCAAATAACGTCGCGCGGTATCTCGCGCGGTATCAGTCTTGCTCATCTCGGCTGTGGTCAAAGTTGTCCTCCATTTGATGGCGGATAGTTGGATGGCGGATAGCGGATAGCGAAGCCCGCCGATGGGCTCTCGACTATCGGCTATCGACTATCGGCCCCATAGATCATACTCCTCCGCCCGGGTGATCGTGACGTTGACGAAGTCACCCGGCGCGGCGTTCGAACCAGTCATGTGAACCATCCCGTCGATCTCGGGAGCGTCTCGATACGAGCGCCCGACGGCGCCGTCCTCGGTGCGGGCCTCGACCAGCACCTCAAGCTCCCTTCCCACCAACAGGCGGTTCTTCTTCAGAGATATCCTTTGCTGCCTGCGCATGAGCCTGTCTCGCCTCTCGGCAGCGACTCGCTCATCCACCTGCTTATCCATCCGATAGGCCGGCGTACCCTCCTCAAGGGAATAGGCAAACACCCCGACTCTGTCGAACTGTATTCTCTCCACAAAAGCGGCAAGTCTATCAAAGGCCGCCTGCGTCTCGCCGGGAAAGCCTGTGATGAACGTGCTCCTCAACGCAATCTCAGGGCAGGCCTCTCGCAGGTCATCTATCACCCGCAGGTAGTCCCCGCTTGTCCCCCGCCGGTTCATTGCCGCCAGAACCTGGTCGTCCCCGTGCTGTATCGGCATATCGACGTATTTCGCGACCTTGTCGATCGACGCAATCGCCCGGATCAGTTCGCGCGTGATCTTGGTCGGATAGCAGTACATCAACCTGATCCAGCGCGGGCCCTCGACGGCTGCCAACTTCTCCAACAGCGCTGGCAGCGCGTTTGACGAGCCCGTGTCCTCGCCGTATTGGGTCAGGTCCTGGCCGATCAGGATCAGTTCCTTGACGCCCTCATCGGCCAGCCGCTTCGCCTCATCAACTATGAGCAACTCAGGCCTGCCGCGGTAACTGCCACGAATCTCGGGAATCGCGCAATAGGCGCACCGATTCGAGCACCCGTCTGAGAGCTTCAGATACGCTGTCCACGGCGGTGTCGACCGAATCCGCCAGGCCATCTCCCGCCACTCTTCAGGCGGGTCACTCTCCTCGATGAACCCGTGTCCGGAGAGAACTGTCTCTATCGCCCCGGCGAGTTCGCCCGCGTGGCCGACGCCCAGAACCGCGTCAATCCCAGGCTCCGCACTGATCAGGTCCTCGCCATACCGCTGCGAAAGGCAGCCGATCACCATGACCGCCTTACACGAGCCGCTGTCCTTCAGGTCAACGGCGTCCAAGATCGCCTGGACCGACTCCTCGCGAGCACTCTCGATGAACCCGCAGGTATTGACTATCACAACGTCCGCTACGGACGGATCCGCTACCAACTCGTGGCCAGCAGCCACTACTTCTCCCAGCGCGCCTTCCGAATCAACCAGATTCTTCGGACACCCCAGACTTACAAGTGTTACTTTCGCCAAAAGAGACCCTTTTTGAGCAGCTACTCTTCCTCGCTGTCGGGCTCGATGATCTCGGCTGGCGGGACATCTTCGTCGTCATCATAGCTGTCGGGAGCCATGCCGAGGCGACCGCCTGCCGCCTGTTCAAGATCGGCTTTCGTAACGAGCACCTGCCTGCCTTTGGTGCCAGCCCCATCGAGTGGACCGACAATCCCCTGCTGCTCCATGACATCTACGATTCTCGCGGCGCGAGTGTACCCGATTTTGAACTTTCGCTGCAGCATCGAGGTCGAGCAATAGCCCGTGTTCACTATGAACCGCACGGAGGGCTCGTAGAACTCGTCAGCGAGCATATCGTCATCCTCGCCGGATGCGCCACCGCCCGCGCTGCCCTCGCCGATGGCTGTAGCCTGAAGCGTGTAGGACGGCTTCCGCTGCTCCTTCAGGAAGTTGCAGAGCGCCTCAATCTCCTTCTCGGACATATAGCAGCCCTGGATTCGCACGGGCTTCGACGCGTCTATAGGCAGGAAGAGCATATCCCCCCGTCCGATCAGTCGCTCGGCGCCTTTCTGGTCCAGGATAGTCTTGCTATCGTGCCAGGATGAGCACGCAAAAGCGATCCTCGACGAGATATTGGCCTTGATCACGCCCGTAATGACGTCAACCGATGGCCTCTGAGTCGCGATAACCAGGTGAATGCCCGTCGCTCTTGCAAGCTGAGCGAGACGGGTGATCGAACCTTCGACCTCGGCCGCAGCCTGCATCATCAGGTCGCAGAGTTCGTCAACAACGACCACCATAAAGGGCAGCCGTTCCTCTGGCGACACCTTCTCATTGTAGCCGTCAATGTTCCGCGTGGCCGTGCGGGCGAACATGTCGTACCGTCGCTCCATCTCCTGAACCACTGCTCTGAACGTGCCCGCCGCCTGCTTCGCGCTCTTCACGACCGGGCAGGCCAAGTGAGGAATCCCGTCAAACAGGCTCAGCTCCACCCGCTTCGGGTCGATCAGCACCAGCTTCAGCTCATCCGGCGTTGCCCGGAACAGAAGACTTCCTATGAGCGTGTTGAGCCCCACGCTCTTGCCTGCGTTCGTCGCGCCACCGATGAGCATATGCGGCATTCGGGCCAAATCAGCAACCATCGGCCGCCCCGAAACATCCTTACCAAGCGCAAACACTAGCTTGGAGCCCGCTTCCCTGAATGGCTTGCTTTCCACCAGTTCGCGGAGTACAACTATGCCCTTGTTCTTGTTCGGAACTTCTACACCGATCGCGGCTTTGCCGGGGATCGGGGCCTCGACGCGCACATCGATCGCCGAGAGCGACATCGCCAGGTTATCCGCCAGGTTCACTATCTTCTGGACCTTGATTCCTGGCGCGAGCCTGATCTCGTAACGCGCAACAGTCGGGCCGTGGGCTATCTCGACGACGTTCGCCTCGATCTTGAACTCGGCGAGCGTGCGTTCTATTATCTCAATGTTCTCTCGAAGCTCGCTCTCGACCCTCTGCGGCGGCGGGGGCGGCTCAACGAGCAGCGTGGTCGGCGGAAGCTGGAACTCGCCCTGCTGGACAGGCTCCTGAACCGCGCCGCCGTTGCCAGGCGCCTTCTCAGGCTTCAGCAGCAACGGATCGCCGAACTTGATCTGCGGTCGAGGCGCCGGAGTCGCAACCGGTTTCTCCTCTTCCTCGATCTCGGCATCGCCACGGTTGAAAATGCTGGCGAGAGTCCGCTTGCGACTCTCCTTGACGATCTCCGAATCCTTGGGCTTTGCAGCCGCGTTCTTCGCCCGCTTGTCAGCCCCCAGAGCCCGCCGCTCCTGGGCAGCCTCCTGCCAGGCAGTATGCGCGTCCCGAGCCCTGGCAACCATGGACGAAATCGGCACATCGACGATCACTATGACCCCGACAGCCGCCAACCCGGCCAGGACGAAGTATGCCGGTGTAACGCCTACAGCGCTTCGCAGGAGATAGGCGAGATAGTTGCCTACTACACCTCCACCGTGCGACGCCAGGGTCAGATCACCGCGTGCAAATGCCAGAACACCAGCCCAGGTGATGATTACCACGAACAGAATCGTGCTGCCAAGGCCGACGTTTCTCGGAATGATCTCGGCAGGGCCAACGATCATGATCGCCCCAAGAAGCGCGATAAGGAAAGGTACCCACCACGCCCCAACGCCCAGTGTAGTCTTGAGCGCGGCTGCAACGTAGGGCCCCATCAGCCCGCTGGACTCGCCCCGGAACAGGGCATAGTACATAACAAAACACAAGAGAATCAGCCCAATTCCAATGATATCGCCTATCAGGATCGGGTTGATGCTCTGCTTGCGGACGGTTCGCCTGGTCCGCCGTTTCGGCGTTGTTTTTCGGCTCTTGCGCACTTAGCCCACGTCCCTCCGCCCGGCCGCCATTCGGAAAAACCCTACGTATTATACTCAATGAGGGCTTGGAGGGTCAATCTGACCGCGTGAGGGTGTACCTGCAGAGCGATTATGTCCCCATGTAACTGCAGACCGAAAATGTCCCCA
>CAZFYZ010000133.1:0-4806 GCA_964523735.1 uncultured bacterium
ACTTCGCTATTCGCGAGGGCGGCCACACAGTCGGCGCCGGCGTTGTGTCGGAAGTAATCGCATAGTTTGGCGTTAGGTGCTGGGTGTTGGGTGTTAGGGACCCATGACCCACGACCCATAACTGAGGACACCCAGGAAAGAGGATATGGCGAAAAAAGGTGGCGGAGAAATCCGCGTCGTTATCAATATGGCTTGTGAGGAGTGTAAGCGTCGCAACTACACGACTTACAAGAACAAGCGCAACAACCAGGAGCGCCTGGAACTGCGCAAGTACTGCCGCTGGTGCGGCAAACACACGGCACACAGAGAAGCAAAGTAGGTGACAGGTGTTGGGCCAGCCCCAGCACCTAACACCCATAGCCTGATTCGTGATATAATATATGTTCGCGCAGGGGCTTAGCTCAGCTGGTAGAGCACCGGTCTCCAAAACCGGGTGTCGTCGGTTCGATCCCGGCAGCCCCTGCCATTTTTTGGGCTCTGGAGGGCAAATGGCTACCGGTAGTGCGGCGAGAGCTGCAGCAAAGCCGAAAGGCGACGGTATATTCACCAGGATGAAGCGGTTCATCCATGAGAGCTATGTCGAGACGTGGCACAAGTCTGCCTGGCCCACGTGGCCGGAACTCAGGCAGTTCACAATAGTCGTTATCTTCGCGGTGTTGTGCGTGTCCGTCTGGATTGGCGGGCTGGATTTTATCCTGCGCAGGGTCACCGAACTGATACCCGGACAGGGCTAGTTAAGGAGCCTCAGGCTGATAGGCATGTCAGAAAAACAGTGGTACGCTGTACACACATACTCGGGTCACGAGAATAAGGTTAAGACCAACATCGAGCGGCGCGCCGAGTCGATGGGTCTCAAGGACAAGATCTTCAGGATACTTGTCCCTACCGAGACCGAACTGCGGACTCGAGCAGGCAAGAGGCAGGAAGTCCAGCGCAAGGTCTTCCCCGGATATGTGTTGATCGAGATGGTGCTGGACGATACCACCTGGTATCTTGTCAAGAGCACTACCGGCGTGACAGGTTTCGTGAGCTCCGGCAATAAACCGGTTCCCTTGCAGGACAAGGAGGTCCAGGATATTCTCGACGCGATCGAGGCCCCGGACCGCAAGCCGAAGGTGAAGTGGTCCAAGGACGATGTGGTCCGGGTTGTTGCCGGACCGTTCACCGACTTCACCGGCAAGATTGAGGAAGTCAATGTGCAGAAGGAAAAGCTCAAGGTCCTTATCTCGATCTTTGGACGGGATACGCCCGTCGAGCTTGATTTTGCACAGGTAGAGAGACTGTAGGAAGTGTAGAGTAACAAGTCCAAAGTCCAAAGTCCCGGAGGCGCCTCGCGCGCTCCTTGTGTTGGACTTCCGGCTTTCGACTTTCGACTTTAGACTCCGAAGGAGTGTTAGATGGCGAAGAAAGTGCTGGGGGTAGTCAGGCTCCAGATCAATGCAGGAAAAGCAACACCGGCTCCTCCGGTCGGTCCCGCGCTGAGCCAGTATGGGATCGCGATAATGGAGTTCGTCAAGTCGTATAACGAGAAGACGGCTGCACAGGTCGGCCAGGTCATCCCTGCCGAGATTACGATCTATGAAGATCGTTCGTTCACGTTCGTCCTCAAGTGCCCGCCGGCTGGCGAGCTTCTCAAGAAGGCGGCGGGCATCGAGCGGGCTTCTGGCGAACCCAACCGGAAGAAAGTCGCGAAGCTTACCCAGGAGCAGCTTAGGGCTGTTGCAGAGCAGAAGATGCCCGACCTGAACGCGAACTCCATCGAGGCTGCCATGCGCACCCTCGCGGGAACAGCGCGCTCGGCGGGAATTGAGATAGTAGACTAGTCGATAGCGGATAGCCGATGGCGGATGGCCGGAGAAGGCTATCCGCTATTAGAGTTGGCTATCCGACTTACTGCGGGCGGCAGGCGAAAGCCGATATCCCAATGGGACCCGCGGAGCAAACAGGAGATAAGCTATGCCTACAAGAGGAAAGCGGTATGCCGAGGCTGCTAAGACCGTTAGCGGCGATGGCGTCAGATCACCGCGTGAGGCGCTGGAACTGGTCAAGAACGCCGCCAGCGCGAAGTTCGACGAGACGGTTGACGTGGCGATCAAGCTGGGCGTTGACCCGAGACACGGTGACCAGATGGTCCGCGGCAACACTACGCTGCCGCACGGAACCGGCAAGTCCCGTAAAGTGGCTGTCATCACTCAGGGCGACAAGGTTGCAGAGGCCGAAGCGGCCGGTGCCGATCGTGTTGGCGGCGACGATCTGGTGAAAGACATCCAGGGCGGCTGGATGGACTTCGATGTGATCCTGGCTACCCCTGACGTGATGGGTATGGTCGGGAAGCTCGGTCCGATCCTTAGAGCCCGACTCCCTAACAAGAAGGCTGGCACCGTGGCTGAGGACATCGGCCGAGTGGTCGGCGAGATCAAGGGCGCGTCGCGCGTTGAGTATCGCGTCGAGAAGGCCGGTATCGTGCATGCGCCGATCGGCAAGTGCTCGTTCAGCGTTGACCAACTAAGCGAGAACCTGAACGCTCTGGTCGATGCGCTTCTCAAGGCGAAGCCGTCTTCGGCCAAGGGTCGCTACTTGCAGAAGATCACGCTTAGCTCTACAATGGGTCCTGGCGTTGAGGTCGACGCCGGCGAGGCTCAGAGGAGCGCCGGAAGAGCGTAAGTCAAAAGCCAGCATTCAATACTCAGAAGTCAATGTACAATCGAATAGTTGCCGTAGACAGCCGGTGCCATTTGGCATAATGCTCTACTGGAGCGCCGACCGAGGCTTGGGTTCTCGAACAATCTTGCCGCGCAAGCGGGGGATCATCCTGACTCACCAAGGGGCTGTCTACGGAAAGGCAGCCCCTTTTGCTGTGGGGCACAGATTGAGGCGCGAGGTTTCTTTCCTAGCCTCTAGCCTCTAACATCTAACCTCTAGATTGGTGGTGATATGTATTGCCGATAGGAGACAGGGAACCAAGGGCTGACAAGGTCCAGGCCGTTGCAGAGCTGAAGGACACGCTGAACGTCAATGCGCTGATCCTGACTGACTTCAAGGGCCTCAATGTGAAGAGCATCTCGGAGCTGCGCAAGAAGCTTCGGGAGAGCGGAAGCGGCTATGTAATCGTGAAGAACACGCTCTTCCGGCTGGCGGCTGCTGGCACGCCGGCAGAGCCACTATCCGATGGGCTGGCGGGTCAGACCGCGATCGTCTACACAAATGACGACCCGGTCGCGGCCGCCAAGGTGCTGCAGGACTTCACCAAGGTTGCAAAGACGCTCAAGGTGAAGTCGGGCCTCGTCGACGGTCACGTGATGAACGCCGACCAGATGAAGGAGCTTGCGTCCATTCCGCCCAAGCAGCAGCTCTATGCGATGGTTGTTGGTGGTCTTCAGGGACCGATCTACAACCTGGTTGGCTCACTGCAGTCGATGATGTCGCAACTCGTAATGACCCTTCAGGCCGTTTCTGACAAGAAGGCCGCAGCTTAGCACCCGGCTGCTTGTCATGCAGATGGGCTCAGAATCTCAGAAAGGAACAGAACAAACAAATGGCAAACGTACCCGAACTGATCGAGACTATAAAGGGCATGACCGTCCTTGAACTCAACGACTTCGTAAAGGCTCTCCAGGAGGAGTTTGGCGTATCCGCAGTCGCGATGGCCGCTCCTGCCGCTGGCGCCGCTCCTGCCGCTGCTGCTGAGGCCGCTGAGGAGAAGACGTCATTCGACGCCGTTCTTGCCAGCGTTGGGGACAAGAAGATCGAAGTTATCAAGGTTGTCCGCCAGCTCACCAACTTGGGTCTTAAGGAAGCCAAGGAACTCGTTGACACGGCTCCCAAGTCCATCAAAGAAGCCATTCCGAAGGAAGAGGCCGAGTCGATCAAGTCTCAGCTTGAGGCCGTCGGCGCCACTGTCGAGATCAAGTAGTAAGATCCGTCCGGTGTTTCGGGATGAGGGTGCTCTTGATAGCCAGTGCTTCCCGGAGTCCCGAAACACCTGCCAAGCCGGCAAATCGGCGCGATTATACTGAGGGGTAGGATTCCTTCTAGCCTCAGAACCCCGAAACCTCCCTCTGTCAGCAAAAATACTGGAAATTCCTCTCCAAACTGGTTGACCGACCTGACCCAAACTGATAAAATAGGGTTTTGCGTGGTACTTTTATCAGGAGGGCCAGATGAGGCAAATACAGCATCAGACCAAGAGGACTCCAGAGGTCCTGGAGTTGCCCAACTTGGTCGAGATCCAGCTCGACTCCTACAGGTGGTTTCTGCGGGAGGGGCTGCGAGAGCTGTTCGAAAGCTTTTCACCCATCTACGACTTCACAGGCAATCTGTCCCTGGAACTGCTCGACTACACACTAGGTGACCCGAAGTACACGGTGGAAGAGTGCCGGTACCGGGACATGACCACCTACGAGGCCCCCATCAAGGCTCGGGTCCGCCTCACCGCCGCAGGCAAGGAAGTTATCGAATCTGAGGTCTACCTCGGCGACCTCCCGTTGATGACCGAGAAAGGAACCTTTGTCATCAATGGGGCCGAAAGAGTCGTCGTCAGCCAGTTGGCCCGATCGCCCGGCGTCTACTTCAAGGATACACTCGACTACTCGGGTCGCGTGCTCTACTTCGCGACCATCATACCCAGCCCGGGCGCGTGGATTGACATCGAGACCGATGCAAACGATGTCATAACCGTTCACGTCGCTCAGACTAAGAAATTCCCGCTCACCACTCTGTTGAGAGCGCTGAACCTCTTCGAGCCGGCGTGCCCGAAGACACAGGTTCTGCCTGCCTCCGAGGTTGTCGGACGCACGATGGCGAGCG
>CAZFYZ010000133.1:4820-9902 GCA_964523735.1 uncultured bacterium
AGGTGTGGGACGACCTCCGAGATTCTCGAGGTCTTCTCCACCAAGGAGACCCTGACCGACACCGAGGCCGAGAATCTCAAGGGCCGCAGACCGGTCAAAGACATCAAGGACGGCAAGTCCGAGAAACCGATCATTCGGGCCGGAGAGAAGATCAGTGAGGACGCAGCGAAGAAGATCGCCAAGCTCAAGCTGAAAGACCTTGAGATTTACGTTCCGAACAGATACTTGGATGCGACGCTTGATCAGGACCCGGCGCACGATGCCGACGAAGCCCTGATTGACATCTACCACCGCATCAGGCCTGGTGATCCCGCGACCCGCGACAGCGCCACCAGCTTGATGAACTCATACTTCTTCGACACTCGCCGCTACGACTTGGCAAGGGTCGGGCGCTACAAGCTCAACAAGAAGCTGGGGCTCAACCTGCCGGAGCGTGTACGCTCCGTCACCAGGGAAGACATACTCAAGATCATCCACTATATCATCGGCCTCTCCGAAGCCGGCTCGCTCGTCACGCATCTGAACTCGGCCAACCTGGCCAAGAGGATGCCCGAGCTGGAAGAAGCCGTCAAGGCTGAAGTAAAGAAGGCCACCGCCGAGGATAAGGCGCCCGGCGGCCGTGTCTACAAGTTCCAGCACAACCTTGAGTTCCTCAAGAAGGTCGAGCTCGGGACTATGTTCACCGAGACTCGTCTCAAGGAGATGCGCCGCCTGCTGGAACTGATTCCCAACGGCAACAGGCTGGTCTCTGACACCCCGGCGGAGCTCTATTCTGAGACCGCGATCCGTCTGGCCGCCTGCTCGACGGATGACATCGACCACTTGGAGAACAAGCGCATTCGCTCGGTCGGTGAGCTTCTGCAGGATCAGCTCAGAATGGGCTTCCTGAGAATGGAGAAGGTCGCCAAGGAGCGTATGACCTCGCTCGATCCGGAGAGCGTCATCCCGCAGGTTATCCTCTCGGTCAAGCCGATCTCTGCGTCGATCAAGAGTTTCTTTGGCTCCAGCCAGTTGTCTCAGTTCATGGACCAGACCAACCCTCTGGCCGAGCTTACGCACAAGCGCAGGCTCTCGGCCCTGGGTCCCGGCGGTCTATCGAGACAGAGCGCCAAGCTGGAAGTCCGCGACGTTCACCACTCGCACTACGGCAGGATCTGCCCCATCGAGACCCCCGAAGGTCCGAACATCGGTCTGATCGGTTCGATGGCGATCCACGCCAAGATCGATGAGTACGGATTCCTCCGGAGTCCGTATCGCATCGTCAAGAATGGCAAGGTTACCGACGAGTTGGTTTACATGTCCGCGGACGAAGAGAGTCAGGAATACATCGCTCCGGCGAATACGCCGATCAACCCGGAGACTCACGAGATCGATGCATCGACCGTCGTTGTCCGGCACGAGAACACATACCCGCAGGTCGCCTCAAACAAGGTGACCTACATGGATATCTCGCCAATGCAGATCATGTCGGTTGCTACGGCGCTTATCCCGTTCCTCGAGAACGACGACGCCAACCGCGCTCTGATGGGCTCCAACATGCAGCGCCAGGCCGTTCCGCTTCTAAGAGGCGATGCCCCGCTGTGCGGCACCGGCATCGAGGAGCGCGTTGCGAGAGACTCGGGCGCCGTCATCATTGCCAAGCGGACCGGTACGGTCAAAACGTCCACAGCCGAGAAGATTCTCATTGAGGCCGAGGACGGCACGATCGACCAATACAACCTGATCAACCTGCTGCGGTCTAACCAGGGCACCTGCATCACACAGAAGCCGATTGTAACGGTCGGCAAGCGTGTGAGGGCCGGCGACATAATCGCCGACGGTCCGTGCACCGATGGCGGGCGGCTCGCGCTCGGCCAGAACATTCTGGTCGCGTTCACGCCGTGGCACGGTTACAACTACGAAGACGCGGTGCTGCTGAGCCAGCGCCTCGTCAAGGACGATGTCTACACCTCGATTCACGTCGAGAAATATGAGACCGAGGCCCGCGACACCAAACTCGGTCCCGAGGAAGTGACTCGGGACATCCCGAACGTCGGCGAGGACGTGCTGAAGGATCTTGATTCCAACGGCATTATCCGCGTGGGCGCGGATGTCCGGCCGGAAGACATTCTGGTCGGCAAGGTCGCTCCCAAGGGCCAGGGCGAGCTGACTGCGGAAGAGAGACTGATCATCGCCATCTTCGGCAAGAAGGCCGAGGAAACACGTGACGTCTCGCTGCGAGTCCCGCACGGAGAAGGTGGCACGGTCGTTGACGTCAAGGTCTTCTCGCGCTTCAAGTTCAAGTGCACCCGCTGCGAGGCCGTCTTCGATTACTCGAAGAAGCCGGACCGGATGCTCTGCGAGCGTTGCGACGGCGAACTGAGCCGTGAACCGGGCGATGAGCTGCCGGCGGGTGTGAACCAGCTCGTCAGAGTCTATCTAGCCCAGAAGCGCAAGGTCATGGAAGGCGACAAGATGGCGGGTCGCCACGGTAATAAGGGCGTTATCTCCAAGATTCTGCCCGAGGAGGATATGCCCTATCTGCCGGATGGGACTCCAGTCGATGTGGTTCTGAACCCGCTTGGTGTTCCGAGCCGAATGAACATCGGTCAGATCCTCGAGACGCACCAAGGAATGGTAGGTCACTACCTCGACTGTTGCTTCTTCAACCCGATCTTCCAGGGCGCGACTGAGGCCGAAATTCTCGCTGACCTCGCCGTTCTAGCCTGGAGGCTGCGCATCACCGCGCTCCGCAACTACGCTGCCGAACTGGGCCTGGATGTCGAGATCGCCAGCGAGAAGAAAGCCGATTCCGTCATCCGGCATATACTCTCGCGTCTGGGCAAGGCCGTTGGGGAGCAACTCGACGCCGAGGTTCAGCCGATCATCGATCTCTACAACCAGGGCATTGCCAGTATCTTGGAGTACGTCAAGTCACTCGATGCCGCCGAGCTCGAAGCGTTGGCCATCAAGCTGAACGGTCCTGCCGCGGTGAACGACCCGTTGGCCGTCCGCGAAGCCCTCTCGGAGGCGCTGCGAATCGAGAACGAGGCAAGAATCGCGGCCTCGGACGACAGCGAGATAAGCGACGAAGAGGCTGAGGGCGAGGAGCCCGAGGCGGAGGCCGACACGGAGATCGTTGTGCCATTCGTTGGCCAGAAGCCGCCGAAGGCCTATCCCTACGATGCCCTTATTAAGGCCATTGAGGAGAACGTCCAAAAGCGAATGGGTTACAGCGAGCACACGGGCAAGTCTGAACTCTACGATGGTCGCACCGGCCAGAAGTTCAGCCAGAACGTAACCGTGGGCTACATCTACATGCTCAAACTCGCGCACCTGGTCGAGGACAAGATACACGCTCGGTCCACGGGACCTTACTCCCTGGTCACCCAGCAGCCGTTGGGGGGCAAGGCGCAGTTCGGTGGACAGAGGTTCGGAGAGATGGAGGTGTGGGCGCTCGAAGCTTACGGCGCTGCCTACACGCTCCAGGAAATACTCACGATCAAGTCCGACGACGTCCAGGGACGCGTCAAGACCTACGAGTCGATAGTCAAGGGCGAGAGCATTCTGGAGCCCGGCGTGCCGGAGTCGTTCAAGATTCTGGTCAACGAGCTTCAGAGCTTGTGTCTCAAAGTGTCTGTCGAGGACGATCGCGACAGGGTGATCGACCTGAAAGATACCGAGGAAGAGCTTGCCGAGGGTGGTGAAGGCGGAGTCATAACCGCGAAACGCCGCAAGATCGTTCGCGAGTTCAGGGAGGATTTCTAATGGCTGATTCCAGTACCTTCGACAAAATCCGAATCGGGATCGCTTCTCCCGAGGACATAACCTCCTGGTCTTGCGGCGAAGTCAAGAAGCCGGAGACCATCAACTACCGCACGTTCAAGCCTGAGCGCGATGGCCTGTTCTGCGAGCGCATTTTCGGTCCGGTCAAGGACTGGGAGTGCCACTGCGGACGCTACAAGAAGGTCAAGTTCAAGGGCGTGGTCTGCGACAGGTGCGGAGTCGAAGTAACACGATCCAAAGTGCGCCGTGAGCGGATGGGGCATATCGTCCTCGCCGCTCCGGTCAGTCACATATGGTATCTGAAGGGCGTTCCGAGTCCGATGAGCCTGCTTCTGGACATGTCACCCAGGCCACTCGAGCGCGTGCTCTACTTCGCCAGCTACATCGTCACGGCAGTCGATCGCCAGAGGATCAACGAGAACCTCGAAGCTATCCGCGGCGCCGTGAACGCCGTATGCGAGGAAGTCAACGAGCAGCGCGATTCCGGCATCGCCAACCTCCGCAAGGAAGCGGCGAAAGAAGAGAAAGAGAACCCGGACTGGGAAGACAAGAAGAAGAACGACGCTCAGAAGAAGCTCAACGAGCGGATCAAGCAGGAAGAGAAGGACGCCGCCGAACACATCGAAGAGCTTCACAACACGCTAAAGCTCCTCGAGACCGTGCAGAAGAAGGAACTGATTACCGAGGACCAGTACCGCGCACTGGAGCGGCTGATGGAAGTCGTTTCCGAGCGCGTTGAGATCGACCTTTCCGGTGTTCTGAAAGCGGGTCTCGGCGGCAGTGCGGTCAAGGAGTTGCTGTCTGAGATCGACCTCGAGAAGCTCCGAAGGGACCTCCGCAAGGAGATATCCCAGACCACCGGTCCTAAGCGGGCCAGGGCAATTAAGCGGCTGGAGATAGTCGATGCATTCGTGACCTCTCGCAGCCGACCGGAGTGGATGATTCTCGACTGCATTCCGGTCATCTCGCCGGAACTGCGGCCTATGGTTCAGCTTGATGGCGGACGCTTCGCCACGTCTGACCTCAACGATCTCTACAGGCGCATCATCAACCGCAACAACCGCCTGAAGAAGATCACAGAGATCAGGGCGCCTGAGTCGATCATCAACCACGAGAAGCGCCTCCTGCAGGAAGCTGTTGATGCTCTGATTGACAATGGCCGCCGCACGAGGCCGGTCGTTGGCTCCAACAACAGGCCTCTGAAGTCGCTTTCCGACATGCTCAAGGGCAAGGAAGGCCGCTTCCGCAAGAACCTGCTTGGAAAGCGCGTTGACTACTCAGGCCGTTCGGTCATCGTGGTCGGCCCGTCCTTGAAGC
>CAZFYZ010000134.1:0-9884 GCA_964523735.1 uncultured bacterium
GGGATGCGCCTTACCTACCTCAACCTGATTTTACACACAACAGTGTACGCTACCCTATAGCGCCGTTTGATTGACTGCGTCTTGGAGGTCGTGCTATACTTGAAGCCGACGGAGTGCAACAGGAGGTTTTCTGCGTGCCGAAGAAGATACTAGCCGTTGATGATGAGAAACACATAGTCCGCCTCGTTCAGGTTAACCTCGAACGGGCGGGTTACCAGGTAGTAACCGCCAACGATGGCAAGGAAGCCCTGGAGAAGGTCACAGCGGAGAACCCGGATCTTGTGGTCCTGGACGTGATGATGCCCTATATGGACGGTTTCGAGGTGCTGCAAAACATGCGCAGAAACCCAGCCACCAGGGACATCCCGGTGATTATGTTAACCGCCAAGGCTCAGGATGCTGACGTGTTCAAGGGCTGGCAATCTGGCGTGGACTGCTACCTGACTAAGCCGTTCAACCCGATGGAGCTGCTGTCGTTCGTAAAGAGGATATTCGATTCGATGGGCGGCGGGCCCGGCGGCGGCGGAAGAATTGAGATCAACCTCTAAGCTCCAGGGCCATTGGAGCCAATAGATACTCTGGGAGATCCGTGAGTTTCGGCGGCGACCCCAGAACTTTGACTGGAGAGGGATCGTGTCGGATAGGAAGTCCTTTGCTATTGGTCTTGGAATTGCCTTAGGTATTGGCGCAGTGGCTACTACAGTGGCCATTTACTCCGCACGTCATCGTGAGACTGCGCCGCGCGACATCAACGAGATATTTGACGCGGCGAGGCACACGGTGCAGAAGCTTGACGAAGCGCTCGACGTATTGAGGAAGTCAACGAAGGCGAGCTGACCGGAGTAGGGCGCATGGTTTTGAGTCCAGCGGCGCGACGCATGACTGTGTCGCGCCGTTTGCTGTCTCTCTAGATAGGACGCACCATAAGGCACGTTATGTTAACCACCCAACTCGAGCCGCCTCTCATCTTGCCCAGCGGTCGAGGTTTGGTGATTGCCTCGTTGGTCACGCTACGCGCTCCTGCTTTCGCTCTGGCTGGTTCCTGATAGTTGCCCAGTATTCCTCACGCACATCCTCGTCGATCTCAATCGGTGAGCCGGATGCCCATGGATAGCGATCACCGCCGTTTCTCTTGCACCCGGAGATCCAGTATTCCTCGCCAGTGTCAGCGTCTGTGTGGTTGCCACATCCAATCCAGTGCGTGCGCTCCAGACGTTTCCCACGGTAGTAGACTGTCCTGCCTGACTTTGAGAACGTGACACGGCCTATCCAAGCCGGCCCACGGTCATCGTGCCCACCTGGATGCGTCTTGAGTTCTATGTACATGATCCGCGACTTCATCCTACTACTCCGCCTGTTGCCTTGGGTTGCCAACAGCATGGATGCGCTAGATGCGCGCGAGGTCACAGATGCGGTTCGTGTAACCACAGGGGCACGGAAGTGTTCTGACTTTGTAATCCCGTTACAGGCACAGGTTGAGCGCTGTCCCGTCCGACTTGCAGCAGCCCTGTTCGCTTACATTCACAAGCTCAGCCTCATAGCCGGATCTTCTGACAGCCAGCGCGCCGCAGGTCGGGCAGTAGGTATTCTCGCCAGTCTCGGTTCTCAGGTTGCCGAGGTAGACGAACTGCAGGCCGGCGCGTCGGCCTATCTCAACTGCTCGATCAAGGGTGGCAGGCGGTGTAGGCGAAATCGCTGAGAGTTCTCCATAGGGCATGAAGCGTGTTACATGCCAGGGGGTTTCCGCGCCGAGGTTCTCAACGATCCACGACGCGATCCGGCCAAGGTTCTCGTCGCTGTCGTTCCAGCCGGGAATGATATTGGTGACGCACTCGACGTGCATTCCCCACTTATCCTTCGCCCGCACAGCCACGTCGAAAATGCCTTGCCAGGTCGGTATCTTGATCAGTTCCTTGTAGTATCGATCTTCCATGCTCTTGAGATCGACCCTGTAGACGTCCAGATAGGGCCCGATCAGGTCAAGTGCTTCCGGCGTGGCATAGCCATTGGTGACATATACAGTGTAGAGACCGGCTTCCTTGCAGAGCTTGGCACAGTCAACCGTGTAGGTGGTCCAGATCGAGGGTTCGTTGTAGGTCCAGGCGACACCCTCGCAAGAGTGATTCTTCGCCAACGAGACCAGCATCTCCGGAGAGACCCCTGTGCTGCACGTCCGCCCTTCCGAACCAAGCGCGTCCGCATAGGCGATCTCCCAGTTCTGACAGAAGACGCACCGGAAGTTGCAGCCTAACGTGCCGACCGAGAAGCATCTGCTCCCGGGCTTATAGTGAAACACGGGCTTCTTCTCTATGGGATCAGCGGCTGCGGATGAGATGACACCGTAGATCGTTGTGTACAGTGTGCCTTCATAATTGATCACAGTTCGGCAGTGCCCCACCCCACCCTCGGCAATACTGCACCGCCACTGGCACATGTTGCACCGCCAGCGCCCTTCGTGAAGACGCTCAGACAAGGCGGCTTCACGTAAGGCTCCAGCCTGCCTCAGAACGGAAACCTCTCTCTCCTGTACACGCACAGTGGTAACCTCAGTCTTTGCGAATGGTGAAGGCCGGATCTGCCTGAAAATGCGCTCAACACCTGCCGATAATAGGTCTGTGAGCCGGAAACCTAAAGCATCCAACAGCCCCGCCGATCCGTCCAGCGGTGATTTCCCCACGTTGGAACCCCAGCCCTACATTCGGCAAACGGACCCTCTGCGCGTTCTGCTGGCTCACTCGACCACTGAAGACAACATCGACACGATGGCAAGAGATGTCTGCGAGCTTGCGAAAGCCTCCACGAGCGCGTGCTGGGCCATGCTGAGTGTTCGCGACAATGCCAGCCCTGACCTGCTTGTCCTCTACCCCTCTGATACCGCATCTGAACTCAAGACAAGGCAGAAGATTGAGTTGCTCGATGGGAGTCCAGCTCAGCTCGCGACGTCTGTAAGCACAACCATGACAGGGGACCGGGCATCGCTGGAACCCGGCTTTGCCGAAGTCGCGCCCTTGCAGGCTTCAGTCTTCGTTCACACGCCAATGACATGTGGCGGCAGATCGAATGGCCTTCTAACCGTCGGGTTCGAACACGCCCAGACAGCCGAGGGCAGTATCGAGACCCTGCAGGAACTCGCCTCACTCGCATCGCCCTGGTTCGGCTACCACATAACACTGCAGCTCACTAGATCGCGTATCAGCAATGCGGAAGCAGCTCTGGGGGGAATCGCCAGGCTAGGTCCAGTGGCGACGCAGGAAGAGGCACGACAGGCAATCGTAACGGCCGGGTGTAGGATGCTCGGGACAGACATGATTGCACTCTTCACCATCGATCCCTGCGTGGCCGAAGTGGAGTACTCAAGCTCTGAGCCTGTTGACGACGCACTGGCTTCAGCTTTCTGGGAGTTGTTCGGTCAGAACGCTACCAGTCGGAATGACGAGGGCGTTTGGGTGATACGTGAAGTGGTCAAAGAGGCTCGCCACAACGAACGGGCAACCAAGATCTTCTCCGAGCGCGGAATCAGCAGTATACTGGCTTGCCCGGTGCACTCAAATGCCGGCGCAACAGGGGTCCTGGTCGTGTTTCACAGATGCAGACTCGTTGATACCGACGACCAAGCGACCCTCATATCGACCGTCGGGGCACTGGCGACTTCGGTGATCTCGTATGCATACGCCGTGGAGCAGTCCACCTGCCTGCTTGATGACCTTGCTGGCGCTAACCAGGAACTGTCCGTTCAGGCTGCACAGGATGGCCTCACGAACCTTCCGAACCACAGGGCATTCCAGCAGGGTCTGGCAGAGATGTGCAGGCGATCTACGGCCACACGGCGCCCGTTCTCCCTTGTCATGATCGACGTCGACCACTTCAAGCTGTACAATGACAGCTACGGCCACCAGGAGGGCGATGCGGCGTTGCGCGACGTTGCCGGCGTCATATCCTCCGGCCTAAGACATGAAGACATGGCTGCCCGGTATGGAGGTGAGGAGTTCGCTATCGCGTTCGCTGGTATTGGGAGGGACAACGCCAGACAGGTATCTGAACGCATAAGGCGAGCAGTTGCCGAGCACCCGTTCGCGAGCGGTCGCCTCACCATCAGTATCGGTGTCGCGGAGTTTCCCGCTGACGGTAGCTCACCCAGTGAGATAATTGAGCACGCCGATCGCGCCCTCTACCACGCCAAGTCCACAGGCCGGAACAAGGTTGTCACCTGGGGCAGCGCAGAGACCCATAACGAGGAAGCCTGGGCGTCAAGCTTACGTCCTGCACACTCCATGCTTGTGATCGAGCCCCGCCATGTCGACCCATCGACACGAATCGAGGGCATCCTCGACAAGGCGGCATTTGATACCCAGTTCGTGGAAGACGCCGACGCGGCCGTCGAGGCTCTCAAGGCTCGGGTTTTTCATGTGGCTCTGGTGTGCCGCACTTCTGCGGACGCCATCGGCGATCTCAGCAAAATGGCAGCCATCCATCCTTGCATGCCGATCGTACTTCTCACAGACAGTGCCTACACGACGCCAGACCTCAGGGCCTTGCCGATGGGTGCCTCTGATGTTATCACGCGACCGCGAACACCCGCAGAGCTCTCCGTGGTCGTAGACCGCATTCTGGAGCGCGTCAGGATGGAGAAGCAGAGACTGACGCAGACCAGAGCGAGTGTACAAGATCAAGCCATAGAGGCGCTGATGGCCGCCGTCGCGGCGAAGGACCCGATCACTGCAATGCATAGCGAGGGTGTCGCGTCTCTGTCACTGGCTATTGCCGATCGCCTGGGTCTACCAGACAGCGAACGCCGTGCACTCGAAGTGGCTGCACGCCTTCATGATGTTGGAAAGCTGAGCCTGCCCGACAAATGTCTGAACAAAATCACACCGCTGACGGATGACGAGTGGCGTGCGGTTCGCGAACATCCCGTAACGGGCAGCAGAATCGTGGGAGCGATCACGGAGCTATCCTACGTGAGCAACATCGTGCGTCACCACCACGAGCGGCTCGACGGCAGCGGTTACCCTGATGGCCTGTCTGATGCCGCAATACCCTACCTTGCAAAGCTTATAGCTGTAGTCGACGCCTATCAGGCAATGACATCCGACCGCGCCTATCGGCGCGCGATGTCACCCGCGCAGGCAATAGCAGAACTGCAGAGGCATTCGGGAGTCCATTACGATCCGCACATCGTCGAGACCCTTACCAACCACCTTGCCTCCACCGAGGAAAGCGACATCCTGGGCCAGGCCGCTTAGGTAGCCTCCTCAGCGCGCTTACCCAATCCGCGGATGATCTTGAACAGGGCCTGGGTACCCTCATCGCTGCTTCCCGAGGCCTCCGCGCATCTGAAGAGCTGATGGACCTCAGCCGTTCCCATTAGCGGAAGCAGGTTCTGGGCAGCCCACTCAAGTGCTATGCGCAGGTCTTTTTGCTGCAGGGATATTTTGAACCCGGGGCTCCAGTCTTTACTGATCATCTTCGGGCCGAGGTTAGACAACATCCACGATCCCGCCGCTCCGGGCGTGATAGCCTCCAAGAGTCTTGCCGGGTCGATTCCCGACCGTAATCCAAGCGCAAGCCCTTCGCACGTCGCCAGGATGTTGAGGCCGCACACTACCTGGTTGCACAGCTTCGCGATCTGGCCACTGCCGACAGGACCCATGTGAGTGATGCGCGAACCGAGCGCTTCGAAGACGGGCCTGGCCTCCGCTAGAGTATCGGCGTCGCCCCCGACCATTATCGAGAGTGTCCCACCAATGGCGCCGGATTCCCCGCCGCTGACTGGCGCATCAAGAAAACGAAGACCTCTCGCTTGACAGTCCGAGCCGATCTCCATAGCCGCCGCCGGCGAGATAGTGCTCATGTCTGCGATCAAAACTCCCGGTTTGGCTAGCGCCAAGACTCTCTGCGGGCCTGCCAACACCTCCTTAACAACGGGAGAGTCGGGCAGAATGGTTATCACCATCTGAACATTCTGAGAGGCCTCTCCTGGCGATACGGCTATCTCGGCGCCACGCTCGGCTAAAGCCTCAGATTTGGAGCGCGTGCGGTTGTAGACGCGAACCTGATAGCCCGCATTCAGCAGATTGCAGGCCATCGGCATACCCATCGCACCAAGCCCGATGAAGCCTATCTTTGTGATGCTCATGCTGTGCCTCCCCAGAACACCTCTGTCAAAAGCAAAAAGGGACGAAAGCACTATGTGTGCCTCCGCCCCGTCCTCGTCCACAGTAACTTAGTTCGGCTACTCCTCTTTGACTGCTGCCTTCTGCAGGACAGCTTCAGCCATGTAGATAGGCGCGTGAGCTCTCAGGGCCAACGCTATTGCGTCGCTCGGCCTGCTATCGACATCAAGTGCACCGCCGTCATGGCTGATCGAGATCTTGGCGTAATAGGTGTCGTTCCACAGGTCATCGACCAGCACGCGATCAACCGTGCCGCCCATCTTGTTGATGACATTGTTGAACATGTCATAGGGCAGAGGCCGATCAGCCGACGCGCCTTCGAGTGCCAGTGAGATCGCCATGGCCTCGAACTTGCCTATCCAGATCGGGACGGATCTTCCGTCAGTATCCTGGAGCAGTACTACATAGCGCCTTGCGCCCATCTCGTCGCGCTGCTCGAACACCCCGTGGACCTTGACTTCCCTTTCGCCAAGCTCAGCCTCCTCGCTGGAAAGGCCCTCATCTTCCCCAAACGGGTTTGAAGCCTTTTCCTCAGGACGTTCTTCGTTCTCGAATGGAAAATCGTCGGTCACGTGCTGCGCCCTTTCTTGCTCGCCTCGAAACTTGTACCCGGCGCCTGCTGGCGCTAATCGACATCGTTCTTGATAGTCTTATCTACGATGGTAAGGAACTCCTTGTTCGACTTGGTATGCTTGAGCCGGTCGTTCAGTAGTTCCGTTGCCTCGACGGTATCAAGAGCGGCAAGAAGTCTGTGCAAGTGCCACACTCTCTTGAGCGTATCCTCATCGAAGAGCAGTTCGTCGTGCCTTGTGCCGGATCGCTTGATGTCAATGGCAGGGAAGATCCTGCGCTCGGCAAGATTGCGATCGAGCATAAGCTCCATGTTGCCCGTTGCTTTGAACTCCTCAAAGATCGCGTCATCCATACGGCTGCCGGTCTCTACCAGGGCAGTTCCAATGACTGTCAAGCTTCCGCCCTCTTCGATATTCCGGGCAGCGCCGATGAATTTCTTCGGCCGGTAGAGTGCACTGGGGTCGAGACCACCGGACAGCGTGCGGCCACTTGGGTTAACCGTGAGGTTGGAGGCCCTGGACAGTCTTGTGATGCTGTCGAGAAGAACCACTACGTCCTTGCCCGACTCCACTAGCCTCTTGCTCATCTCAAGGACCATGTCCGAGACGCGCATGTGGTTCTCGGGGAGTTCGTCGAACGTGGAGCTGACCACCGTCCCATCGACTGACCTGCGGATATCAGTGACCTCTTCCGGCCGCTCATCGATCAGAAGCACAATCATCACTACGTCCGGGAAGTTGTGCGTGATGCTGTTGGCGATAGTCTTGAGAAGAGTCGTCTTTCCAGCCTTTGGCGGCGAGACGATCAGTCCTCTCTGTCCTTTGCCAATAGGAGCGATGAGGTCGATAAACCTGGCAGAGTAGTTGTCGCCGCTGGTTTCCAGTATAAGCTGTTCGTTCGGGTAGATAGGGGTGAGGTCCTCGAAGTTCTTCCGCTGTCGAGCAACTTCAGGGTCTTGGCCATTGACTGCCTGCACGCGCAGCAGGCTGTAGTACTTCTCCGTATCCTTCGGAGGCCTGACCTGCCCCGATACTTGGTCCCCGGTACGCAGGCCAAACCTCTTGATCTGCGATTGGGAGACGTAGACGTCACTTGCCTGGGGAGAGAAGTTCGAGTGCCTTAGGAACCCCCACCCGTCCTGGAGGATTTCCAGCACGCCCTGATCGAAGATGAGTCCACTCCTCTCCGTGAACGCCTTCAGGATCTTGATGACAAGGTCCTTGCGTTTCTCGGCGCCGTCCTCGATCTCCAGCTCAGTCGCGATGGCCTGAAGTTCTTCGACACTTTTCTTTTCAAGTTCTGAGAGTTCCAAGGGCTCCAATTCTCTCACCTCTTAAGGAGTGTTCCCCGCCGACGAGTTATGCGCCGGGGGGAAGTTGTATGCAGTCGGGCATGACAGGTTCAGGCTCGCCTCAGGCTTCACCTACACCTGGTAGAGAGCGTGGGACTTGAACCATGCAGGCTGCTGGCACGTAAGGTTGGAATAATCGATGATGGAACGTGCCGGCTCTGACGAAATCCGGACACACTGATGGGGATTACTATTCCGACAATGTTATTATAGGACCCTTACCACGTTTTGTCTAGACCTCAAACAGACTAGTTTCACTTTCGTGCGCAGATTTCGGGCTTCAATACTCCCACGTATGGCAGATTGCGGTAGCGGCCAGCCCAGTCAAGGCCGTAGCCTACTACGAACTGATCCTCGATAACGAAACCGCGATAGTCGATCTCAACGTCCACCTGCCGACGGCTCGGCTTGTCCAGAAGAGCGCAGATGCGGACACTGGCTGCGTTTCGACCCAGCAGCTTCTCTGACAGATAGCTCAGACGGAGCGTCCAACCGGTGTCGACGATGTCTTCCACGATGATCACGTGGCGCCCTGAAGGATCGGCATCAACGTCCTTGGTAACGTTCACACTGCCGGAGGACTTGACTCCATCGCCGTAGCTGGATATGCCGACAAAGTCGTACTCCACTGGCAGGTCGATTGCCCTGATGAGGTCAGCAAGAAAGACGGCGGCGCCCTTTAGTACGGCAACCAGAAGAAGCTGCTTACCCGCGTAATCATGGGCGATCTCGCGGCCGAGTTCCCTGACCCTCGTTCGCAGGTCGTCTTCGGAGATGAGCACTTCGGAGATGTCGTCGTTCAGTTCACGCACCGCTCATCCCCCGATCCGAGCCATGAGAAGATCACTCCCACTCCACCGTTGCGGGTGGTTTGGAGCTTATGTCGTAGACAACGCGGTTGACACCGCCAATCTCGTTGATGATGCGGTTGCTGATCCGCTCAAGCACATCATACGGCAATCGGGCCCAATCTGCCGTCATAGCGTCTCGGCTGGTGACTGCCCGGATGATCACCGTATCAGCATAGGTTCTCTGATCACCCATTACGCCGACGCTTCGGATCGGGGCCAGAACGGCAAGCGCCTGCCACACTTCACGATATAGCCCCGCGCGCTTGATCTCGTCAATAAGCACATTATCCGCCAGGCGTAGCGTCTCCAGCCGCTGCGGTGTTACTTCACCAAGTATCCGGATCCCCAAGCCAGGTCCAGGGAATGGCTGGCGCCATACTACGTCTTCAGGCAGCCCAAGTTCCTCGCCTACAGCCCTCACTTCGTCCTTAAAGAGATACCTGACCGGCTCGAGGACCTTGAGGTTCATGTCCTCGGGTAGACCGCCTACGTTGTGATGAGACTTGATCACAGCAGCAGTCTTTGTGCCGCTCTCGATAACGTCGGGATAGACAGTACCCTGCGCCAGGAATTCGGCTCCCTCGATCTGAGAAGCGTGTTCTTCGAATACGCGCACAAACTCCTCACCGATGATCTTGCGCTTGCGCTCGGGATCAGTAACTCCCTGCAGTCGCTTTAGGAACCTCTCGGTGGCGTCAACATACACCAGGTTGATCTTGAAATGCTCAGCGAAGGTCTCACGGACCTTCTCCGCTTCGTTGAGACGAAGCAGTCCGTGGTTCACGAAGATACAGGTCAACTGATCCCCAATAGCTCGATGAACCAGCGTCGCGACCACGGAAGAGTCGACCCCCCCACTGAGACCACATACTACCCGGCTCGCGCCCACACGCTCGCGTATGTCCCGTATGGCCGTCTCTATGAACGACGCAGCAG
>CAZFYZ010000135.1:0-4185 GCA_964523735.1 uncultured bacterium
AGGCGACACCCCGGAAACGCTCAAGGACAAGCGGATCGTGGCATTGGACCTGGCTGGACTCGTGGCTGGCACCAAGTACCGAGGCGAGTTCGAAGAGCGCATGAAGCGGGTGATGGAAGAGGTCCGCAAGGCCGCTGGTGAAGTCATCCTGTTCATCGACGAGCTGCACACACTGGTGGGAGCCGGTGCGGCGGAGGGCGCTATCGATGCGTCCAACATCCTCAAGCCCGCGCTTGCCAGAGGTGAGCTGCAGTGCATCGGCGCGACCACGATGGACGAGTATCGCAAGTACATCGAGCGCGACGCTGCCCTCGAGAGGCGCTTCCAGCCGATCCAGGTGAGGGAGCCGTCTGTCGAGGAGACGATCGAGATTCTGAAGGGCCTGCGCGACAGGTATGAGAAGCACCACACCGTCACTATCGACGACACGGCGCTGACGTCTGCCGCGGAGTTGTCCTCGAGATACATCACCGACCGCGCGCTGCCGGATAAGGCTATCGACCTGATCGACGAGGCCTCCTCCAGGGTGCGGCTGAGACAGTCTATGCCTCCGCAGGATCTGCGGACTGCAAAGCAGGAACTGGCGAAGATCCAGGCGGATCTGGTCTCGGTTCCCGCAGGCTCCAACTACGACAGGGCCCCTGAGCTTCGCGCGCAGGAGCACGACCTGACCGAGAGAGTCACCGAACTCGAGCGCAAGTGGCAGGAGGATCGCGAAGGGCTCTCCACCATCGTGAATGAGGACGAGATCGCACAGATCGTCTACAGCTGGACCGGGATTCCGGTCTCCAGGCTGGTCGAGGGCGAGTCCGCGAAGCTCCTCAAGATGGAGGACGTGCTGCATGGCCGCTTGATCGGCCAGCACGACGCTGTAGTCGCTGTTTCCAAGGCTATCCGCCGTGCCAGATCAGGCATGAAGGACCCGAAGAGACCGATGGGCAGCTTCGTCTTCCTCGGCCCGACTGGTGTTGGAAAGACCGAGCTTGCCAGGGCGCTTGCGGCGTTCCTGTTCGAGACCGAGGATGCCCTGATCCGCATCGACATGTCTGAGTACATGGAGCGGTTCGCGGTGTCGAGACTGGTCGGCGCTCCTCCCGGCTACGTGGGTTACGATGAGGGCGGCCAGTTGACTGAGGCAGTCCGCCGCAGACCGTTCGCGGTGATCCTCTTGGACGAGATCGAAAAGGCGCACCCGGACGTCTTCAACATCCTGTTGCAGGTGATGGAAGACGGGCGGCTGACCGACTCGCAGGGTCGAATCGTGGACTTCAAGAACGCGATCATCATCATGACCTCGAACATCGGGGCTCAGTCGATCGTCGGCGGCGCGGGCATCGGTTTCCGCGATCTGTCCGAGGCTATCGACACCGAGCGCGGCTACGAGAGCATGAAGAACCGCATCATGGAAGAGATGAAGCGGACCTTCAGACCCGAGTTCCTGAACCGCGTGGACGATGTGATCGTGTTCCATCAGCTCACGAAGGACGAGATCATCCAGATCGTGGACCTGATGCTGGACCGCGTCCGCCAGCAGATGTCGCACCAGGGTATGTCCCTCGAGGTGACAAGCGAGGTGCGGGAGCAGTTGGCATCGGAGGGCTTCGACCCGCAGTTCGGCGCCAGGCCGTTGAGGCGAGCCGTTCAGCGATTGATCGAGGACCCGCTTTCCGAGGAAATCCTCCTCGGCCGGTTCGCAACCGGCGACACGATCAGAGCCGAAATCGAAGACGGCCGTATCTTCTTCACGAAGTCGGCCGATCTCCCGGTCCCGGTGGAGGCTTCATAGCCTCTTTCTCGGGGGAGGCAACTTCTTCTCCCCTCCCGCTTCAGGGGAGGGGTCCGGGGAGGGGTCTACAACCTAACGAACACCAAACGCCCCGAGCACTTCGCCCGGGGCGTTTGCACATCTCCCTCTCCTGGGAGAGAGGGGCTGGGGTGAGTCTATTCCCACGCATACGCGGCGGCGCTGTCAATCAGGCCCGTCCATGCTGAGTAGGCGCGGGGTGGCGCGCCGTATCGAAGCAGCGGTAGCGGCCCGTTCGATACGCTGACGCTACTCAGGGCAGGCGGGCTGATCGTTACGACTTGTGCCAGAAACCTGTGCCAACATACAAGGGGTGGAGGTATTGCGGGGTGGGTGACACAGTGGCTGCCTAGAGGTATCTACGGCCTGGATGGTCCTGCCGGCATTCCGGATGGGGGTCCCGGAGCCATCGGCCCCATCGTGGGCTTCTTGCTTGGTGGCGGGATCGGAGGCTCGGGCTCGTCGCTTAGCCAGACGATATCACCGCTGGAGTGTGGCGCCATCGGGTATTTGCATTCCCTCCCCTTGTCGTCGCGCAGGTTCGGACCGATGCTGTAGAGCGTGAATGCATTCCTTCGACGGATGTAGCCCACATCGTGGCCACTGAAAGGGTCCTTGCGGAGGCGGATGCCCAGGCTGCTCTGCAGTTCCTTGAGGCTCTGTGGATATGAGCCGAACCGGGTTCTGTAAGCATCCAGCGCCAGAGATGTCTCGGCGAACGTAAGATCGGTGATACAGAGGTCGCGTCTAAGCTGCACCTCATGCGCAGTCACCGCGCAGTTGCGAGCGACGTAAGCGTACCACGGGAAGCCCGGGTCGCCCGGCTGTCTCTCCAGAGCTGAGAAACCTCTGTAGGGCTTATCGACCAAGCGCAGTTGCCGGCGCATATGACTGAGATAGCACAGCTCGTCCGAGTAGGAGAACGGAAGCCACAGCCAGGTGCCGACGAACCGGTTGGGACTGTGGAAACGCCACTCGTTCGGTCCATCGATGAGGCACGGCTCGCAAAATGATGCCACGTAGTCGTCATGTGTCGTATGTCGCGATATACCGAACATCTGGATTGCCCAGACTCTGTCGGTTACGAGGCTTGGCCCATACTCCGCGCCGAGGTCGATTCGCGCTAGAGCTTGCCTTAGTGAGTCGGCCTGTTCCTCAGTCAGGCGGCAGTGCTGGAGCAGGTATCTCGTGCTGTCTGCGGCGCAGCCGATGAGGCTAGCTCTTGTCCATTGCGACAAGTGGTTTGTGGGGCGGGCCTTCAATGATTCGCTCAGCGCAAGCATGAGTCTGATTGATCTCAGAGCTTCCTCAGTGTTTCCGTGCCTGGCATTGAGCTTGGCTCGTGCGCCGAGTAGGTCTCGGTAAGCACGGAGTTGGCCGGGGTAGGCGAAGTGGGCAAGCACGCCGTCCTTCCAGCGCACATTGAACTGGCAGCTGGGTCTGCGCGCGCCCTCCTCAAGCATGATGACGTAAGGCTCCCATCGCTTCATTATAGCCTTCAGTTCAGCGTCGGAGGGGTTCTCTTCGGGGCTCGGCCCAGGGGCCAACGACCAAGCCGCTGCGGCAGTATCGTGGAAGTTCTTGCCGCCGAGATGCCTGAAGGCCTTTGCGTACACGACTGCCGCGTTCTCAGCGTCTGGTATCTTCTTCGGAACCAGGTCGGCCGCTGTTACCGGCATGCCTTCCGCCCGGATGCGCGCGAGTTCGCGGGACACTAGATGCGCAAGGTAGAGAGTGGCGACCGACCATACTATGAACAGCGCCAGCGTCACAACCGCCAGTGCTTTGGCTGCTCTCTTGAGTCTCTTTCTCAAAGCAGTCCCCCCGATCGGAACAGTTCTCACAGTTCTCACAACCCTACGACTCGGCTGGCTGCCCTAAGGTTCCGCATCTCCGGCTCCGAGAGGCCCTGCCCAGTAACTAACGCCCCGAGCACTTCGCCCGGGGCGTTTGCACATCTCCCCCTCTCCTGGGAGAGAGGGGCCGGGGTGAGTCTATTCCTACGCATACGCGGCGGCGATGTCAATCAGGCCCGTCTATGCTGAGTAGGCGCGGGTGGCGCGCCGTATCGAAGCAGCGGTACCGGCCCGTTCGATACGCTGACGCTACTCAGGGCAGGCGGGCTGAGCGACGACTTGTGCCAAAAACACACGCCAACATACATGGGTGGGGGGTCCGGCGTGCGGCGGAGTTGGCATGACCGGCTATAGATCGTAGCACTCCCTCAAGGCTTCGGCGTACTCTCGGCCCGCGGCTACCGGGTCATAGTCGTCGTCATCATCCTCCGGTTCGAAAGCATCCAGCATGCCCGGCAGGTCCTCCGGGATCTCCGGGAGGGGCGGCTCAGTGGGACTGTCTCCCGGGCCATCGGCGCACTCAGA
>CAZFYZ010000135.1:4195-9677 GCA_964523735.1 uncultured bacterium
CTCAGATTCGTCTTTCGGGATTTGGGTGAGGCACGATGGTTCGGTGGGCGATGTCCCCTGGGTCTGTGCCTCCCCCGGGCCATCGGTCCACCGAAATCCCGAAAGACCGGTCTGAGCCGGGTCTGGTTTCTCCATCCCCGTGAGACGGTACATCCGATCCGGCCACTTGATGATCAGCCCCGCGTTGACCATATCCGAGAGAGTCCGTGATCCTGTGCGGGCAGGGCAGCCCATCTTCTGGATCAGGGTCCCCGACCTGCACGCGGAGAGTTCCTCCAGCGTCTTGAGGACGATCGTTCGCCTGATCATCTCCTTGGACATCGCCTGGCCTCCGACGCAGCTAACCGTCACGCTGCCGTCAGGCTGATCGATTATCTTGAGGCAGAAGGGCTTGCTGGGTTGTGCGGGACGGCACTTGTCGTGCTCGCACAGAATCTCATCGTCGTGAACCCGCCTCACCGCGACGTGCGAGATGATGGCGTTGCGCAGGTCGCTTGCGCCTCTCATCAACTGGCCGGCGTCGTTGACTGTCCCTCGCTTGCGCTGGTGATGCAGAACCACGATCGCGAGGCTGCCCTCCCGGGCGATCCCGTCCAGCCCGCCGACCAACTGACGCATCAGCACGTTGTTGTTCTCATCGCCCTGGTGAGCGGCGATCAGCGAATCGATGATTATGAGCCTGGGCTGATAGCGCTTGACCGATCCCCACAGCCAGGCCCGGCCCTCCGGGGTATCCATCATCAGCTCGACCCCTGGCTTGCCCCGCTTGGGGATATAGATCTGCAGTCCCTCGAGGTCAACCTCTCTGCCGGCGCACAACTGGACCAGCCTGCGGCCGATTGTGGCCTCGTCATTCTCGAGGTCAACGTAGAGCACGGGGCCCTGCTTGCACCCGAACTGACCCGCGAAGTCCTGACCGGACGCGACCGCCACAGCCAGATCGAGCGCGATGAAGCTCTTGCCGATGCCTCCCTCTCCACTGAGGATGGTGACCCCTCTCGACGGAACCAGCGCCTCGACGGTGAACTCGACAGGCTCCTCACCGACCTTTTGCAGCTCCCCGGCCTTCCAGCAGCTATCGGGGTCGAACTGGACGATGGGCTGGTCTACCCCCTCTCCCTGTGGGGGAGGGCTGGGGAGGGGTCTTACCACGCCTGCCCCCTCCCACTTTAGGGGAGGGCTGGGGAGGGGTCTACCCGGCTGATACACGCTCGCCCCCGGCCCGTGATAGACGTTATGGATCACCGAACACAGCTCCAGGTCGCTCAGGGGAGGATGGTTCTTGCCATTCCACTCACGCAGAGCGGCTGCGCACATCTGTTCGGGTATGCCCCTTCGTCGAACCTGACCGGCGAGAGAGAACGCGACGTAGTTCCTGCGACCCTCTTCGACTCCCTGCCAGACGTCACTCCCGTCATTTCGAACGCAGTGAGAAATCTGCTTTTCTGTTCCGCTACCACCAGAGCAGATTCCTCGGCTCCGCTGTGCTCCGCTCGGAATGACAAGAGACCCCACTTGGTGTTTCGGGATTTCGGCAGTGCACGATGGTTGGCCGTGTGATGTCCCCTGCGCTTGATCGCGGCCTGGGCCATCAGAGCACCCAAATCCCGAAACAACCTCTCGCGTGCTCCCTCCCGCTTTAGGGGAGGGCTGGGGAGGGGTTTCCTCGTACCTCTCGCTCAGCGCCAGCGCGACCTCTAGCTGCTCCAGCAGATACCGATACATATTCGGCTGCACCTTCCCCACGAACCCACCACAAACGGATGTTCGCTTGTAGTTGAAGCTGCCCGGAACCCTCATAATGCGCGAGATATCGTGGCAGGCCAGGTCCCCTCCGACCACCAGCGCGATCCCGCGGTTCACAGCCTCGATGCGCTTGAAGTCCCCGATCCCCGCCATCTTCTCCAGGAGCCAGTAGGCGTGGTAGCCGTGACCGGTGCGAATGAGGCAGCTCGGACGGACTGGGAACCGCTGGATCCTCTCCTGCGCCTCCTCGATCTCGATCTCCGCGTCCAGGTCCACCCAGACTGCTCCGACCCGGGTGCATGCCGATTTCCCATTGCCCGCTCCGCGCTCACGCAGGGCAACTCCAATGTAGCAATCGAGTCCCTCCCGCGCCGCCTCGACATAGTTGAGCGCGTTCTTGATGGACTTGAACTGCCTCAGATGTGGCCCGCCGGAACCCAGCAGCCGGACCTCGATCACCTCGTTCGATTCCATCCTGGCGAAGAGTTGGTTGTAGAACAGTTCTGCTGCCTCACGATCTCTGAGCTTACTCACTTGCGGTTCTCCTTTCGGTGCTGTTAACTAGTGGACGACAGACGAATGCCATAACTCCCTCCGAACTACAATTCCCAACGTCATCACCTCCCGTGTCCATTAGTAGTGAACAACAGTATAGCTCAGGGCAAGACGGCTGTCAAGGGGGTTGGGGGAAGTTTTTTCAGATAATTCTCCCTCCCTCTTTAGGGGAGGGCCGGGGAGGGGTCTACCGCCGTGACGCGCCAAAAAGTCACGCCAACATGGGAGGGGTGGGGTCTTGCCACACGTGCCCCCTCCCGCTTCAGGGGAGGGTTGGGGAGGGGTTGGGACTCGTTGACGAAGAACCCAACACGCAAAGGAAAACGCCCCGAGCATCCGGGCCGGGGCGTCCTTCTGTGTTGAGCCGAGACCGTGTGCCATACGATAGATGAGGCAGTTGGGTTGGGCTGTTCCGCTGCAGCAGGCTCGCCAAGTGCAAGGTCCTAGTCTTGCTCGCAACACGTTGGGCGTGCGATCCGATCCCAACATCCGGCAGGCAGATATGTGAAGCTCTGCGGTGGTCGCATGTTCTCATCGATCTCGGGTAGGGAAATCGGCCGATCAAGCTCGGTTACATCTCCTATCGAGATGGCGACTGCGGACTGCCTAGATCCATAGTAGGCGAAGAAGAACTCCTCGTCTGTACTGCCGACCTCGCCGTAACGTTGCCAGACGTTCTCGGGGCTTGCCCTCTCAACCTCCTTCACCTCAAAGTAGCCAACGATCTTCATCACCGGTCTTGTCGCATATATGACGACGCGGCTGACGCTGCGTTGGAATGCCGACTTCCTAAACTCAACCCGTTTTCGACCATCCAGAATGGCCTCCACGTATCTAGGGTGAATAGACAGGAGGATCACCGAACCATCAGCCGATCTCGAATCCATTCGTAACCTCCGTTCCTTAGCTGCTGTATAGATTGTGGTGCCGACCGCAACGCTCCACCTCTCTTGAGCTCATCTAGTAGCAACGGAGGATTCAGGTTGCGAGCATGCCTGAAGAGCAATGCAAGAACTCCAGACTGAGACAACGATTTGATGTCGGCTTGGCCGTAGACCGTCCTGTTGCCGACGAACGCAGTCACCGCTGCGGGATCAGTAGATACGAGCAAGTCCTCAAGCACTCCTAGTGCGGTCACACCCATCCGATCGCCAGACCTGTAGAACATCAGCAGATCTCCCCTCCTCATTCGTCGGTTTGGGGAGTTGCAGAGGTAGGCCTTGCGTATGCTGTTTCCGTAGGCCGCCCTCGACTCAAACAGCACCAGTTGTTGTTCCGCCTCCGGGAACAACATCTCGTGGTACTCGGGCTTTATCGGGATCAGGAAAGCGCGGTTTCTAGCCCACTGTACGACAAATGGCCCGTGTTCTACATTGTATGCCAGATCGCCTTCATCCATCTCCGTCACGGAGTCCCAGGCTAGCATTGACTTCTCAAGTATAAGTTCCCCGCGATCTGTACGATGATCCTTCCTGCGGAATCCGAAAGTCTCCATAAGGAGTATCAATGGCTCGTATTTGTCAAAGACCGTCAGGTAGATCCGCTGGAACCCATTCTTTCTGGCGTAGTCGAAGGCAGTCTTCAGCAGCAATTCTCCGAATCGGAACCCAGAGTAAACGCTGGCCACCTTGAAGCTGCATATCTTCAGCAGGCGGTATCCGTCGGCCTGTCGGCCCTCGTCGTTTGCTATGCATATCCCTGCATAGTCATCTCTTTCTCCCGGAATGATCCACGAGTTGCGGTGCTCTCTCTTGCACTTCTCAATCCATTGGTCGAAGTCTGGGTAGTCGGTTCGAAATGTCTCGAAGATGGGGTCGTTGGTGTTCAGGTTGTACGCGAGCAAGCGCTGTACCGCAGGAGGAGGCTTTGGCGCTTCGCCTTTCAGCAACCGCAGCATCTGGACAGTGTCGGCAAGCGACTGAACCCTGTGCTCTAGAGCGAGCCTTCTTGCTTTCTGATGAATGCCGCTGTCATTCGTTACCAGGTAGTCTACACAGCCTGCTCTCAAAGCTGCCAGCAACTGATTGTCGACCCAGTCGTTGGAATGCACTGCAGGGCTTCCCAGGAGAAGCTGGTCTTCGGCCGTCACGGGTGGTGGCTGATCGAGTTGGACGTACTTCCTGAGCTGGACCTGCCTTATGTTGCGCCTTACTTCATCGCTGTCTCGCTGGATGTCGAAGATCGCACAGGGGTGCATGAACTGCTGCACGCCTGTCTGCTTGCACAACCTAGATAGGTCCACTGCTTCCGGGCTCTGCCCAGTGTCGCTGATTGACACAGGCTCCATCGGTATAAGCACGTTAGTGTCTATGAGAAGCTTCACGTTTGCCGCCAGAGTTTTCCGCAATCTACATCAGACATAGGACTTTCTGTTCGTAGTTTTGCCGTGAAGTCCCACAGTTCCTTCTTGCACTATCGAGGACGCAGTCCGGTGTTTCGGGATTTGAGGGTTGGGATCTCCAGTGTATGTCCAAAGCGCCAAGCCCCCGTCCCCCAACATGGAAATCCCCGAAACAACGACTAGGACCATCCCTTCCCCTCTCCCTCCCGCCCCCTTCATGCCATACAACCCTATACTATATAGGGTTGTATGTTGGCGTATGTTTTTTGGCGTAACTTTTGGATGATGCGCCAAAGCACCATGGATGGGGGGTGCGGAAAGAGTGGCGTGTTGGCAGACGCGCCCGCTACTTGGCCCACAACCCTTCGATCTCTTCCAGGCTCCGGCCCTTGGTCTCGGGGACCATGCGGGCGACCAGGACAAACGTGAAGACACAGAATACCGCATACAGCCAGAACGGGAACGCGTGGTTGAACTTGGCGACAAGCCAGGGGCTCTCGTCCATCATCGGGAACGTCTGCGAGACCACGTAGTTCGCGCACCACAGCAGCAACGTCGCAATCGCCATCGCCCGGCCTCGGATGCGGGTGGGGTAGATCTCGGCAAGAATGACCCAAGTTACAGGCCCGACCGATAGCGCAAAGCACGCGATGTAGCCGAGGATGAAAGTCAGCACCCAGCCCTCGGTCCTGCCGAGATAAGCCGCCGTTCCCATCCCAACAAGCGCCAGGCACATCCCGATCGAGCCGATCATCATCAGCGGCCTTCTGCCGAGCCTATCCACCGTCCAGATGGCGACCACCGTGAACAGCAGGTTGACCGCGCCTACGACAATCGTCT
>CAZFYZ010000136.1:0-9612 GCA_964523735.1 uncultured bacterium
AGAACTGGAAGGCTGCACCCAAACTCGAATTTACACACTCAGGTTGACACTAGCGGCTGTAAGCAGCAGTTCACTCTTCGTGAGCACGACCTTCGTCTCTGTCGATCTGAGTGCAGTGAAGAACCACATAACGCTCAGGTGCCTGAGTTTCCACGGCCTGTGGCACATCTCTCGCGCACAGGGCCTGCATTCCTCACCAGGGTCCGATCGTGGGGTTTGAACCGTGCCAACTGGGTATAACCAAAGCGATCATGCGGAGGATGGCAGGTTGACTGGCCTTCGGGTGACGGGCGATAGGGCGACAGCTCCAGGCAAGCTGACCGTAGAGCACCGCGGACTTCGGCCGCGAAAGGAAGGAGAATCTACGGTGTCGAGAACACTACTGATCCTACTCATTCTTGCACTGGCGCATTGCGCCGCTACTCCCCCGGCCTACGGGGTCACTCCCGGCTTCCGCGGTTACACCGCGCTGATGCTGGTTCCGACTGCCGACGCCCTCATGCAGGGCGAATGGAACGCAGGGGTCTTCTCCGAGAACGTTTCCAGCGAGACCATCAACAGTTGGATTGCCAACTATGGCCTGATCGACAACCTGGAAGTGGGGTTCAACCGCTATGACCCCGGGGACGACGCGGACGACGGAACCTGGATCAATGCCAAGTACGAGTTCTTCCGTACTTGTCCCGAGCGGTTCGGTCTGGCAGTAGGCATCATTGACCTGCTGGACGAAACGGACACCACGATCTACATTGTCGGTAGTGCCTCTCTCATCGAGAGACCGGCGGTCTGGTACGGCGAGATACTGGCCCCCAGGATACACGTCGGCTTCGGAGCTGGAATGCTGGACAGCCTCTTCGCGGGGTTCTCAACCTGGCTGGGCAACAGGTTCCAGATCATGGGCGAGTGGGACGGCGAGGCTGTTAATGCAGGCATCAAGTACAGGTTTACGCCAAACTTGACGCTGCACGCAGGCGGCCTTAACCTGTCGGAAGAGGAACTTCCCGGAACCGCCCTTGACGACGAGGCGGGTTTCGGCCTCGGCCTGAGCTACAACTACTCGTACTGATGATTTGAAACGAGTGCGACGGAGGACGCAGATCTGCCGCGCATTCTGAAGTTAGGGAGGAGACTATGCTGCGTAGACTTCTGATAGTTGGCATCCTACTTGCACTTGCTGTTTCCGGTGCGGCTCAGCAGACCACGTCCGTAACCATCCCGAGGTATACGGTAGTGCCTGTGACGGCAACCAGCGCGCTCAATTCTGCCTCAGCCAACCGCGGGGACTGCTTCACGGCCGTCTCCACGGCCGTGCCGAGTTGTTCGCTGCCGGCAGGCACCATCTTCAGCGGACAGGTCACCCGGGTCATGCGCGGCCGGGGCAGAACTCCCGGCCGGATCGCGGTGCATTTCGACAGGGCACAGCTTCCTGATGGTACCTGCATTGGTGTCAACGGTGTGCTGGCCATAATGGATACAGAGCCGTCATGTCCGGCGATGTGTCCGCAGTGCCCGACTGTAAGCCGCGAGTGGTCGGACGCACGCAACGAGTTCATAGCCGGCCCTAACTGCGCCGTCTATGTAGGTGTGCTGTGCCGAGGGAACGTGATTGTTGGCTCACAATCCCTGAGCCTCGCGGCCATATGCGGACCCGGCACAACCGTCAAGGCTGCAGGCGGCCAGGACGTAGTGATTGCTTGTGGCACCCAGTTCGGGATCATGCTGCGCGATCCGATCTGTATTCCTATTGCCTGCCCACCAACGTCACCGCCAACCGGAGCCGGACCTTGCCCGCTGAACATATCGTTTGGGGCGGGCCAGCCGTTCATGTTTAACCAGAGCGTAATGGTGCCGCTCGCGGCCGTGATGAACGCGACGGGCACCACCTATGAACTGGATCAGAACACGAACATACTGACGTTCAACACCAGTCAGGGCAGAGTCACCCACAGGATCGGGACTGACGTGATCAACGTCAACGGCCAGGACAAGCAGCTCTCAGGCTACTCCGGGATCATGAACAACGTGATCTACATCCCCACAGACGCCATCAGCACTGCGGGCGGCGCCAATGTGACTTGGGACGCCGACAGGAGTATGCTGCGTATACAATGAGGTGACAGAGTGCTGCAGGACGGCTAGTGGGAAATGGCGGCCGGGATCTACCGGCCGCCGTTGTACTTTTGCACCCCACAGATGAGGCAGCGTCTAGCAAGACCTCAGACTCTCCAACGATGCCAAATCCGACTTCGTGCCATGCCTCGTTCCCCCAGCATATCCAGCTGAGGCTGTTCTAGTGCGTAAGCCTGGAAAGCGAGCCTCCTTTTCTTGACAATAGTCGCCGACGGGCATAGAATACGGATGAGGCCGCAGATCTCGCTAGAGCTTGGTGAGGTCAGGCCAAATACTGGCTTAGAGAGCTAGAGCATTGGCCGTTACCGTCATCGACATAGCGAAAGCGGCGGGGGTCGGCGAGACGACCGTTCGCCGGGCACTTGGAGACAAGGGAGAAATCAGCCCCGAGACGAAGGCCCGCATCAAGCAGATAGCGGCCGATATGAAGTACCGGCCAAACCGCATTGCACGCTTCCTGGTTACCGGCCGCTCCAACCAGATTGGTGTAGTGGCCGCCCCCAGCGCATTCTACACAGCCCTGACCGCCATCGAGTACATCGAACGCGAGCTGAGAGGCTCCGGCTACTCGACTGTTCTCTCCAACTCCGGTGGGTATCCAGGAGGAGAGAGGGCTTCGCTTGAACAGCTAGTCGCAGACCGCGTGGCCGGCATCATTGCTATCCCTGCCTCCCACGGTGCGGAACTTGCGGCATATCAAGATGTAGCGGAGACTGGGACCAAGCTCGTCATTGCCGACCGGCTCATAGAGGGACTTCGGGTTCCGCAAGTCGTTGGCGACGACTATGGCTCCGCGAAACTTGCCGTTGAGCATCTTGTTTCGCTGGGGCACAAGAGTATCGGGCACCTCGCTATTCCCCGAACTTGCAGCGCCGGGCGAGTGAGGGCGAGAGCATACGAGGACGTGATGAAGGCGGCAGGCCTGCATTTGGACCCGTCTCTGATCATTGAGACTGAGTTTGGCGAGGACCACGGCATGAACGCGATGCGTGATCTTCTGATGCGTCCCAACCGACCGACAGCCGTAGTCGCAAGGCATGACATTGTGGCAATGGGAGCCATGCGCGCAGTCTTTGCTGAAGGGCTCAGAATCCCCACCGACATCTCCATTGTCGGGATCGGCGGTCTCCCCTTCAACGACATCCTCAGGACGTCTCTCACAACCGTGCAGCATCCTATGCCGGAGATCGCGCGCAGAGCTGTCGACAAGCTGACTGCTTTGCTGGCTGGTGAGGATGTACCCGCAGAGGTTGAGACGCTGGATGTGGAGCTGATCGTCCGTGATTCCACAGCCCCACCCCGCAGCTAGCAGCAATCCAGTCAAGCCGTGCAATGGCCGCGCCCTACGATCGCGCTTCGCGGATCTTCTTCTCCAGCAGCCCCGGTATCTGGTCGGGGGTGACCTCTCCGTAGACCTGTTCATCGATCATGATCACCGGCGCCAGACCACAGGTCCCAAGGCATCGGGTTGCCTCAAGCGTAAACAGCCCGTCCTTCGATGTCTCGCCGAAGTCGATGCCCAGTTCCTCCTTGAGACGCTCCGCCACCCGATCCGCGCCCTTCACATAACACGCCGTTCCCATGCAGACGTTGATGATGTATCGACCTCGTGGCTGCAGCCGGAAGAAGTGATAGAACGTCGCAACACCCGTCACTTTGGCGGCCGGGATCTGCATTAGCTGCGCCACGGCATCCAACTGCTCCCGCCCAAGATGCCCAAAGTGCCCCTGGACTTTGTGCAGCACAGAGATCAGATTGCTCTCCGGGTGCTCGCGCCCCGCGCATTCCTTGATGTAACTGACTATCGACTCCGGAAGCACAGCGCGGCTAAAGGCTCGGACCTGCTTCCAGTTGTCTGTCGAACTGCTCATCTGATCCCCCTTGGCAGCTTGGCCGAGTATGATGTGTGGAGCAGCTCATGCGCTTTAGGGCTGCCGGGCACTCCTAGGAACTTGTCGTAGATCTCATTCACTGCGGGATTCTCGTGCGATCGGCGCAGTGTCCGCTGCTCATCAGTCTTGTAGAGGGCCGATGCCCGCAGCGCAAGCAGCTTCGGATCGAGTATCTTGTAACCTCTGGGCGGATATGGCTGCCCGCCTCCCCCACTGCACCCTCCGGGGCAGGCCATGATTTCTATTATGTGGTAGTTCTTCTCACCGCTAACCACACGATCAAGCAATGCCTTGGCATTGACCAATCCGTTTGCCACTCCTACGGAAGCAACTATGTCCCCAAGGAGAACATTCGCCTCCCGCAGACCCTCCACCGCGCGTACTTCGGTGAACTCCAGCCTCTGCCCGGGCTGTCCGCTCAGCCTCTCAGACGCCGTCCTCAGGGTGGCCTCCATGACTCCGCCCGTGGTGCCGAAGATGTCTCCTGCCCCAGTCGCTATTCCCAGCGGCGCATCGAACTCCCCTTCCGGCAGGCTGGCGAAGTCTATTCCATAGCACTTGATCATCCATATCAGCTCACGCGTCGTGAGCACGGCATCTGTGAATGGTATCTCCGCCTCCAGGTAATGCTCCGGCCGTCTCGCCTCATACTTCTTCGCCACACAGGGCATCACCGCGACCATGAAGATATCCTCCGGACGCCTGCCAGTCGTTTCAGCGTAGTAGGTCTTGGCCAGCACCGACATCATCGTCATAGGCGACCGGCAGGTCGATGCATTCGGAATAAGCTCGGGGTAGAACTTCTCCATGAAGTTGATCCACCCTGGTGAGCAAGATGTCAGCATCGGCAGCGGACCGGTCTTCAGCCTCTCGATGAACTCGTTGGACTCCTCGACGATGGTCAGGTCGGCGCCCAGGTCTGTGTCGAACACTGCGTCGAAGCCGAGCCGTCTGAGGGCAGTGACCATCTGCCCTGTTGCGGGCGTCCCCGGAGCAGAGCCGAACCCCTCCCCTATCGCGGCACGGATCGATGGCGCCGTCTGAACGACAACGTGCTTAGAGGAATCAGCAAGCGCCTGCCAGACCTGCTCCGTATTGTTCTGCTCCAGGAACGAAGCCGTCGGACAGACGTTAATACACTGCCCGCACTGGATGCACACGGAGTCATCCATGTTCACTTTGTGCGCGGGAGTGACCACGGTAGCAAAACCGCGTCCCTGCTGGCTGAGGTTGTGCACCCCCTGTATCTCGCTGCAGACTCGAACGCACCGGCCGCACAGAACGCACTTCTCGGAATCACGCACAACCGACCGGCTGGATGCCTCTATGTCGAACTGCTTTCGGTCACCCTCGAAGAGGCGTTCGCGCACGCCGTGGGAATAGGCGAGGTTCTGCAGCTCGCAGTTGCCGTCGCGTTCGCAGGTCTGGCACTCGCGAGGGTGGTTGTCCAGGATCAGTTCGATGATATCCCGCCTCGCCTGCCGGATCTCAGGCGAGTTCGTTCGCACAACCATGCCCTCCGAGACATCCGCGCTGCACGATGCCACGAAGTATGGGAAGCCCTCCACCTCGACTATGCAAACTCTGCAGGAAGCCTGCAGGCTCAAGCCGGGGTGATAGCACAGCCGCGGAATGTTGATGTTCAGGGTCTCCGCCGCTTCCATGATTGTGGATCCCGCGGGCACCTGGATCTGAACATCGTCCACGGTAAGGGTCACAAGCTTCTGCTCAGTCATCGAATGCGTCTCCATCAGGCTCGCTCCACTGCGTCAAACCGGCATACTTCGAAACATCGTCCGCAGCGAATGCAGCGCGACTGATCGATCTCGTGCGGCTGCTGCCTCTGGCCGATGATGCAATCAGCCGGGCAGTTCCGAGCGCAGAGGGTGCAGCCCACGCACTTCTCCGGGTCGATCTCGTAGTGTATCAGTGCGCGGCACTTGTGCGCGGGACATCGTTTGTCGGTGACGTGCGCCAGGTATTCGTCGCGGTAATGCTCGAGAGTGCTGAGCACCGGGTTGGGCGCAGCACGCCCTAAGCCGCAAAGCGAGGCCTTCTTTGCCAGCTTCGCAAGCCGCTCCAGCGTGTCCAGGTCCTCCAAAGACCCCCGGCCGGTGGTGATCCGGTCGAGGATCTCCAACATCCGGGTAGTGCCCTCGCGACAGGGCGTGCACTTGCCACAAGATTCGTCCTGGGAGAAAGCCATGAAGAACTTGGCAACGTCGACCATACAGTCGCTCTCATCGAGCACGATCATCCCGCCGCTGCCCATGATCGAGCCCGCCTTCATCAGCGAGTCGAAATCCACCGGGGTGTCGAGCCATGAAGCCGGTATGCAGCCACCGGCGGGTCCTCCAGTCTGAACCGCCTTGATCGCCAGCCCGGAAGATGTTCCTCCGCCAACAACCTCGACAACCTGGCGCAGAGTCGTTCCCATCGGCACCTCGACCAGGCCCGTATAACGAACCTTGCCAGCAAGAGCGAAGACCTTTGTTCCGCCACTCTTGGGCGTTCCGACGCGGCTGAACCAGACCGCGCCGTGATCGATGACCACGGGCACGTTGGCGAAAGTCTCGACGTTGTTGATAACTGTCGGCTTGCCCCAAAGCCCTCTCTCTGTCGGGTAAGGAGGCCGGAACCGCGGTTGACCCCGCTCGCCCTCGATCGAGTGAATCAGAGCAGTCTCCTCGCCGCACACGAACGCACCGGCTCCCAGTCTGATCTCCAAGTCGAAGTCAAACCCCGAGCCCATGACGTCCTTGCCCAGCAATCCCCGTTCACGGCAGGCTTCTATAGCGTGCTCGATGCGGCTGATCGCCAGCGGATATTCCGCTCGGATATACAGGAACCCATGGCTCGCCCCGATTGCGAAGCCACCGATCGCCATTCCCTCCACAACGCTGAACGGGTCAGACTCCAGAATGCTGCGGTCCATGAACGCGCCCGGGTCACCCTCGTCAGCGTTGCAGATGATGTACTTCACTGGGTCGACTTCAGCCCGACCCAGCGCCCACTTTTCTCCTGTGGGATAGCCACCGCCACCCCGCCCGCGAAGATTGGACGTCCGAATCTGCTCGATGACCCAATCCGGATCGTTGGTTTCCAGGACCTGGGCAAGCCCCAGGAACCCATCGCGCTCTATGTATTCGTCCAGGTTCTCCGGATCGATCAGGCCGGCATTGCGCAGCGCGATGCGCGCCTGCCGATTGAAGAACGACCCATCGCCATACAGCTCAAAGAAGCGCATCGACAGCGGCTGGTCCGAGACAACAAGATCCCACTGCACATTATGCTTGATGAGATGTTCGCGTACCACTCGATCGACATCGGCCTCACCGGCAAGCCGGTAGAGTGTGCCCGACGGCCGCACCAGAACGTGCGCAACTCTCTCCGATACCTCCGCGCCGCATAGCCCAAAGCACTGTGCCTCCACCGATCGGACGGTGTTCTCATCGACACCCTGCTCGGCCAGCTTTCGGTCGAATGTCTCGCGAACATCCCAGTCGCCGCCTCGCCCGCACCGAGCGCCTTCGCAGAACAGCAGCTCAAACTCCGGCTTACTCTCCTCGGTCACTCGATCGAGCTGCAGCGCCGCCACCGGTTCCCCACCCAGTATATGCTGGGTGAAGATGTCGTGCACAGCATCCCTGTCGACGCCCCCATACTTGATCGGCAGCTTGCCGGGCTCCAACACCGTCACAATCGGCTCTCTGCTGCAACTTCCGGTGCAGCCCGTCTTGCGAACCGCAATGTCGCTCCGGCCCGACGCCCTGATATGCTTCAGGAACTCGGCACGCACGACTTCCGCTCCGGCCGCGTTCTCACATGTGGCCGAGCCAATCTGAATCTGTATGGGTTGCGGCGTCCGAGACGCCTCCAACCGCGCGATCGACTGCGCCTGAAGATCTTTGTAGGTGCTGCTTGGGGTATCGCCCATTGTGCTAAGTGTGCCTTTCCATGGTACCGTCCCTCCAGCTATGTTGCCTGGAGGGACGACAAGATCCTATTTACCCAATCAATCTCTTCAATAATCCAAAGAATGCCGCCGTGTGACGCGCGTCGTCCTTGGATGCCTCGTGCGTCTCCGTCACGAGTAGCGTCGTAATAAATGCTCCTTGCCTCGCACACCGATTCCCTTCTTTTCCGCCTCTGCGCTTGCCACACCCCGCTCGACAAGGGTGCTATAATAATACAAGGAGACTGGCACGGCAGCGATCCGCGGCCTGCTGCTCCAAAAGAGCCACTAGACAACTCCTGTATTGTTGGGGTAAAATCAAGGTAGGTGGTGTGTTGCCCCCAGCGGCGCACGGGCCAAGGCCTCACTGCATCCAAGTGCCGCACAGATATCCTGGTTTCAGTTCAACATACTAATGATCAGTCATATGTAAGAGACTTTACGGTCCAAGCCTGAGCCGGGAATGACGAGGAGAATGATATGGACAAGAGATCGCTTCTGATGGGGTTCTGCCCCATCGGGAAGTTTGTGTTCAGCCACGAGGACGCTCTCAGGTTCAAGCGCATCCTGGAGACCAAACTCACAGAGTGGAACGTCAATTTCGTAGGAATCGATGACGTCGTCGCGGACGGCGTTGTCCGATCCCAGGCGGATGTTCGCCCGGTGGTAGATCACCTACGCAAGCAAGGCATCGACGCTCTCTTCATCCCGCATTGCAACTTCGGGACGGAAGGCGCGGCCGGCGTGATTGCTCGCGACCTGCACGTCCCCACCCTCCTCTGGGGTCCACGCGACGAGTCCCCACTACCCGATGGTACCAGACTGCGGGACTCCCTTTGCGGAATGTTCGCGACCTCCAAAGTCCTGCACAAGCTAAGGGTCCCGTTCACCTACATCGAGAACTGCCCTGTGGACGACGAGACCTTCACCAAGGGCTTCGACACCTTCCTGCGGGCAGCTAACGTCGTCAAGGCGATGAAGAACATGCGCCTTGGCCAGATCGGCCAGCGCATCGATTTCTTCTGGACCACGATCATAAACGAGAGCGAGATCCTCGAGAAGTTCGGCATTGAGGTCCTTCCGCTGGACATGGTTGACTTCCTCAACGATGTCAAGGCTAACGCCCGAGACAACCGCAAGGCCCTGCTTGGCGAACTCGAAAGCCTGAAGCAGCGAATGACCTTCGAGGGCTTCAAGACTGAGGACCAGCTTGTCAACATGATCGCGATGCGGGATGTCATGCTCCAGCGCGCCAAAGACAACCAGCTCAATGCCATTGCGATCCAGACCCTGGTATCCCTTTGCAATGAACTCAACTGCACGGCCTGCTATCCAAGCGCGCTCGTTACTGACGCCGGCATCCCGGTCGTTTGCGAAACAGACATCCTGGGCGCGGTGAGTTCAGTGATGCTTTACGCAGCTTCGTGGGGACAGGACCCCATCATGTTCGCGGACCTCACTGTCAGGCACCCGGAGAACGACAACGGCATCCTGATCTGGCACTCGTCATTTCCTGAGAGCCTCAAGGAACCCGGCACGCCTTCAATGATCGGCGACCACTGGATCGTCCGCGGGGTCGCCCCCGGCTCCTGCAACTGGCGCACCAAGAAGGGCCCGCTGACGATCTTCCGCTTC
>CAZFYZ010000137.1:0-9532 GCA_964523735.1 uncultured bacterium
ATCACCGGCGATCTCGACACCCTGCAGCTCATCGATGAGCATACCCGCGTGATGACGACCCAGAAAGGGGTCACGGACACGGTCATCTATGATGCTGATGCCGTGCGCGAGCGTTTCGGCCTTGGCCCGGATCAGATGATCGACTTCAAGGGTCTCAAGGGCGACCCTTCCGACAACATCCCAGGGGTGCCGGGTATAGGGGAGAAGACGGCCGCGAACCTGCTGAAGCGATTTGGGACCATAGAGAACCTGCTGGAGCGTGTCTCTGAGCTGCCGGAGGGCAAGGTCAGGAGGACGCTCGAGGAGAACCGGGAGCTTGCTGAGCTCTCGAAGCGGCTTTCGACGATCGTGTGCGACATACCGGGGCAGAGCTTCGATCTGGAGGACTATCGTTTCCAGGAACCCGACCACGACGAACTGCGGGACATGTTCGTGCGGCTCGAGTTCAAGACGATTATGAAGCGGCTGCCGGAAGTCATCGCTGCCGAGGGCAAGAAGGCACCTGAAGAGCGGGTTGTGCTTGGCGCCTGCAGGCAGATTCAGTCCCAGGCGGAGCTTGCCTCTCTGATCGAGTCTATTCAGCAGGTGGGCGTATGCTCCATCCAGGTGCATACTGCTGACAGCAAGTCCACGCGCGCTGAGTTGTTGGGGATCAGCTTCTGCACGGGGGTCAATGAGGCCGCGTACGTCGAGGTGATCGACCCAGCGCGTGAGAACTCCGTGGGCCTGGCGTTCGATTCCAACTTCCGTGCCAGCCTGTCGGAGCTGGCACCGATTCTGTCGAGCGAGAAGATCGTTAAGTCCTGCCACGACCTCAAGCACAACTATGCCGCACTGATGCTGAGAAAAGTCCAACTTGCCGGCGTAAACTTTGACACCATGCTGGCCAGCTATCTGTTGGATGCTACACGCAGCACCTACGCGATCGCCGATCTGGCTTTCGAGCGCCTATCGCTGGAGCTGCCTGGGGAGTTCGCGGGTGCCGAGGCTAGCGAGCCTTCTGGTGAAGCCTGCGCCGCGATGCCGACTCGGATCTGTGCCGAGGCTGAGGCAATCCTCCGCCTCAAGCCAGCGCTGGAGTCCAAGTTGAGCGAACAGAACTTGGACAGGCTGTTCTATGACGTGGAGCTTCCGCTGGCCCCGATTCTGGCACAGATGGAGCTGACAGGCGTAGCTGTTGACGTTCAACAGCTCAGCGCATTGTCAGTCGAATTGGCCACCCAGATAGCTGCCGCAGAAGACTCTGTGTACAAGTTGGCTGGGGAGAAGTTTAACATAGGTTCCACCAAGCAGCTTCAGACGGTGCTGTTTGAGAAGCTGGGGCTGGTGGCGGGCAAGAAGACCAAGACCGGCTACTCCACGAGTGCGTCGGCGCTTGAGGAAATGGCAGCTGACAACCCCATCGTGAGTGAGATCCTGCGCTGGCGCGAGCTTACGAAGATCAAGTCTACGTATGCTGATTCACTGCCGAAGCTGATCAACCCAGCGACCGGGCGCATTCACACCTCGCTCAACCAGGCTGTGACCGCAACAGGCAGGCTGTCGTCGAGCGACCCCAATCTGCAGAACATTCCGATCAGGAATGAGCTTGGCCGGGGGATCAGGCGCGCATTTGTGGCCTCTGGTGACAATGTGCTCGTAAGCGCGGACTACTCGCAGATCGAGCTTCGCATACTCGCGCACATAACGAACGACGAGAAGCTCATCAGCGCTTTCGAGGCCGACGAGGATATTCATCAGGCAACCGCCTGCGTGATCTTCAGCTGCGAACCCGCCGATGTGACTTCGGAGATGCGCCGCCGTGCCAAGACCGTCAACTTCGCGGTGATCTATGGCATGGCCGATTTCACGCTTGGACGGCAATTGGGTATCTCGACGCATGAGGCGCGGGAGTATATCGCAACCTACTTCGCAAAGATGCCGGGTGTGAGGACTTACACGGAAGAAACGATCAAGATGGCACGTGAGAAGGGCTATGTGTCCACTCTCTTCGGGCGCCGCCGGTATGTCCAGGACATCCACAACGCCAACTACAACATCCGCCTCGCCGCCGAACGCGCCGCCGTCAATATGCCGATCCAGGGTACGGCCGCTGATCTGATGAAGATGGCGATGATCAAGGTCCATAAGTGCCTGGAGCCCGGGCAGGCTCAGATGCTGCTCCAAGTGCACGACGAACTGCTCTTCGAATGCACACCGTCTCAGGCCAGCCACGTTGCTTCCATTGCCAGAGAATGCATGTCCGGCGTGCACCCGATGCGCGTCCCGCTCAAGGTCGATGTCAAGGTCGGTAAGAACTGGGCGGAGATGAGCGAGGTCGAATGACCCGAAAGGAGAACCGTTTTGCTCCATTTCACAGCTGCGCTGATTCTTGTTGCGCTCGTAGTCTTTCTGCTCATTCGCCGGTCCGCAAGCAGAGGCGCGGATGGATATCCTCGCTCGGCTGGTGTACCAGCTGGGAGGGAGGAGGAGGTCTTCCTTGGACTCCGTCAGTTAGCATTCTGCGAGATGAGCCTGAACTCAGTTGCTTCCCTGTTGCCGCAGGAAGACGAGGTTCTCGCCAGCGCGGGACAAGCGATCAGAGAGGGTCGGTATGAAGATGCGGCCGCCCAGCTTCAGAGGCCCGAGTTTGGGAACGGCTGCGAGTATCCGATAACTTACTGGTTCATGCTTGCCGCAGCTATGCAACGTCTCGGCCGTATACCGGAGGCGATAGATGCAGCAGCAGCCGTCCTTAACCACCCGAGACAGGAATCCAGGGTGCTGCTCCAGGCCTACGCTGTGCTCAGAGAACTCGAACAAGAGCCAGCCGGTGGGCAGGCGAATAAGGTAATGGGGGTGGTTATGGAATGGGGTATGCGTGGAGTCGTCATTCTCGTCGCGGGCTATGCGGATGGAGACGCGCGCCTTCTGATGAGCAAAGGCATGAACATGATCGGCGAGATGACGCAATACCCTGAGATAGTGCGAGCTTCTCAGAGGCTCTGCGCCGCCGCGAAGCCCCACGTCTCATCCCTGCCGAGGGATGAATCACGCCAGTTGCCGTCGGACGGAATGGTGCGTTTCTACATTCTTACTCCCGGCGGTGCCCATGTTGCCGAGGAGTCCGAGCGCGCCTTGCATGGAACGACCAATCCTCTGCACGAACTCTTCGTGCGCACGCACGACGTGCTCACCGGTTTGCGGCACTTGCACGAGTCGGCGGAGCGCCCTTCGTAAGCGTAACGCGGGCCCCGATGAAAGCCGATGTCGGTTGGGCAGGAGCTGGGCGGAGATGACCAACATCCCCACGATTGCCTAGTCCCACGTATATCTTCCTCCTCTTCTGTATGACTCGCCTGTGACTGCGTCTCGCGAAAAAAACCTCTACTGTGCGTTTGGCTGAGTCTTTTCTCCGGGTATCAATAGCTCAGTTACCGCTTGGTGATGGGCGGCACCAAGACGAAGATGAGCTGGAAGACGGCACAACAGATAGCCGCTATAGCCCAGCAGAGGAAAGAGGAGCAAAGAGAATAGTGGAAAACAGGAACCATCGAGTGCCGACGTCACTGATCACGGCAGTGGCCGTGATGATGATCTTGGCCGGTCCGGCCTGGAGCCAGGCCCCTGGTCAGATCATGATGAACCCCAAGGCGATACCACAGTTTGTGGAGCCAATGCCTAATTTTGCCAATCATCGAGTGGTTGGCAACAACCTGACTGTCTCCGCAGAGGAGTTCCAGGAGATGGTTCTCCCGGCCTCGGTCTACGCAGCACTTGCTGTACCCTACAATGCCGGAACCTACGTATGGGGCTACAACGTGAACGGCGTGGGAGCATACTATCCTGGCTTCACCGTGGAGGCGGAGCGGGGCGTTCCAACAACCGTGATCTATTCCAACAATCTGCCAGTTTCCGGTTCGGTCGTTCAGGGGTTGCTTCCAGTTGACCAGACGCTGCACTGGGCCGACCCGTTCATGGAGATGGGATCCATGATGGTCTATGCAGGACCTCCTCCGATCGTGCCGCATCTGCACGGCGCCGAAGTGCCATCTGAGTTCGATGGAGGGCCTGACCAGTGGTTCACGCCGGACGGTATGAGGGGCAAAGGCTACAGGTCGCTCTGGCCTGCTGCAGGCAACGAGGCAGTCTACCAGTATCCGAACGAGCAGGAGCCCACTACGCTTTGGTTCCACGACCATGCCCTTGGCGCGACCCGCCTCAATGTGTATGCGGGACTAGCCGCCTACTATCTGCTTCGAGACTGGACTCTGGAGCGACCGGACCTGCCTGGTGGGCCTGCTGACACGACTGTGACTGAGCCCGGACGCGCGATCTTTGCCGACACGACGTATGCTCCTGAACTCGAGCTTGCGATCCAGGACAGAATGTTTGACACCAACGGTCAGCTCTACTTCCCGAGCGTCGGCATCAATCCGGAGCATCCTTACTGGCTGCCGGAGTTCTTCGGCAACGTGATGCTCGTTAATGGGAAGACCTGGCCCTACCTGAACGTGGAGCCTCGACGCTATCGATTCAGAGTCCTGGATGGATGCAACGCTCGGTTCTTGAGCATGTGGCTGCAAAATCAGGTGACGGGAATTGTTGGCCCCACCATCTGGCAGATAGGCAGCGACGGCGGCTTGCTCGATGTCCCTGTTGGACTCACCCGACTGCTTCTCGGTCCCGGCGAGCGAGCCGACGTCATTATAGACTTCTCCGGCTACGCGGGCCAGACGCTGACTTTGAGGAACGATGCCAAGGCGCCCTTCCCCAAGGGAATGGCTGCCGATCCGCAGACCATCGGCAGGATCATGCAGTTCCGCGTTGGAACGGCTGTGACAGGCAATGGTGGGATTGACCCGAGCTACAACCCTGCGACCTTGGCGTCGCCTCGATTGTCTCCGACCGTGCCTGTCGTGCCGGCCGCAGCGACGGTGAAGAGGCAGTTGACCCTAAACGAGGTCATGGGAATGGGTGGCCCACTCGAGGTGCTGGTCAACAACACCAAGTGGTCGGGCAAGCGCATCACGGGAATGGCTCCGTCCAGCATGGACCATATGTCCGAGCCTATACCAGGTATGACGGCCAATCTTCAGGGCGACTACATGTCCGAGCTTCCCAAGGTGGGCGCCACAGAGATATGGGAGATCATCAACCTCACGATGGATGCTCACCCAATGCACCTTCACTTGACTCAGTTCCAGCTTATCAACCGGCAGTCGATCAACCAGAACAAGTACAACAAGGCCTACAATGCCTCTTTCCCAGGCGGTTACGACTTCTCGATGATGATGACGATGCCTGCCGGCTTCTTCCTGCCCGGCTATGGCCCGCCATTCGACTACAGCACGGCCAACGCCGATGGAGCTCTGGGCGGCAATCCGGCAACGGGACCGTTCCTGCAAGGGCCGGTGAAGCTTCCATTGGCCGAGGAGCTTGGCTGGAAGGACACGATCAAGGCTTATCCTGGTGAGGTGACTCGTTTGGCAGTAAGGTTCACCAAGCAGGACGGTAATGCCTACGACTTCGACGCCACAGGCACCACGCCGTTCGCTTTCGATCGGGATGGTGTCCTGGCAGGTGGACCGGGATATGTATGGCACTGCCATATAGTCGATCACGAAGATAACGAGATGATGAGACCCTACATCCCCGTGCCTTAGCATCAGGCACAGCTGAACACCAACAAGACGGGAGGCGGCGCGTGTGCCGCCTCCCTCTTCTTTCGGATCAGCTACAGCGGGATGTGAAGGCTAGAACGGCGTAGATGAGCCCTATCGGGTAGCAGGCGCGGGCATGTAGCCTTGCACTGCGTCGTCCCATTGCCAATAGTGCCTGTCGCGAACGTGTTTCTCGACGAGCGCCTTCCTTGCGACAGGCGTGGGAAGTGCTTTCAGTATGGCTATGGCGCGTCTGTCCCGGGCGGGAGTCAAGGGGCAACACGTGCAGGGTTCACCGTTGACCCTGTTCAAACCGGCATTCACTTGCCAAGTACTAACGAACCTGTGTTTGTGGCCTGGCTCAACGTTCTTCCTCCAGTAGCGAGTCAGTTCTCCCTCGTGGACTCCACCCGGCAACTGAACGAAGAAGACCCAATGACGCGTGGTCTGAGCATAGCAGTAGGGGCAGTAGTACTTGGTGTAGCTTCCCCACGGTCTGGCAATGAGCACAGCCAGAGCTACCACCGCCACCACGCCGAACAGGACATATCTGAAGACCTTGCCGTTCGTGCGCCTCATAGTGACCCTCCATACGAAACTACTTGGTATCAACGCTCGCCAGGTGGCATAAGTTACTTGGACTTGATTCTATAACGACGACCGGAGCCACCGCAATGATCCAGCCTCTTGAGTATTACACGAATCGACGGGAAGATGATCTATCGCCATGCCCTCCATCGAACGGGAGCAGCCGCACAGGCTATGGCAGAGATGCGGTCGCGTATTGGAAAGCCAGCTCCTGTGCTTACTGTGGCTGCGAGCTGATCGATGACTACGAGTCGTGGCTGCACCTTTCGGTAGATCACGTCGTGCCCGTCTGCGTGCTCAAGACCTGGGGCACGCAATACGCGAACTGGATCGGCTGCCGTGGGAACGTCGTTCCCTGCTGCAGGGCCTGCAACGAGTTCCTGAATGGGTACCGAGTCACAGCGAAAGCGCCGAAGGATGAGGAGGCGTTCATCGCTCTTCGCAATCGCGTCCTGCGGCAGAAACGGGACCGTGCGCTCAAAAGGCATGAGCAGGAGAAGCTAAGCTACGAGCAGTTGCGGCGGGTCGATGCGGCTGCCTCAACGTCGATGCCCACCGGGTCGGACCCGATCGCTCAGCGGATCACGCGTTCGCGGATCGCTCGTCTTCCTTCTGACGTGAGCTTCCGATGCTGACCTTGTTGGCGCCAGCTGAAGGCTTACGCAGGCCCGCAGGCATCCTCGGGGAACTTGAGCCCGTAGTCCCTCTGCGCGTATCTGTCTGTCATTCCGGAGATGAAGTCGCATACTGCCTGCGCGCGCGCGGCGGTCTCACGAATACCCGGTTCCCAGGCCTCGTCGGCCATATAGAACCTGAACAGCTTCTTCAGGCAGTCCCCCGCCAGTCTTAGCTCGGCGATGCCCTTTACGTCCTTTCCGTAGACCACCGCGAATAGGAAGTCCTTAAGCCGGTCCGTCGCCTTGCGGAATGGTTCGCTCATGCCGATCACCGGCTTCCCTTCCCTAACCCCTAACTCCCAACCCCCAACCCCTATCACGTCCATCACCATTGCCCCGATGCGTTCAGAGTGCGCTCTGCCGACGACCGAGACAGCCTCCTCCGGCAGATCGTGCTCGGCGATAATGCCCGCGCGGACTGCGTCGTCTATGTCGTGGTTGATGTAGGCGATGCGGTCGCTGATCTTGACGACCTTGCCCTCGAGCGTTGATGGCCCACGTGTGTCGAGCGAGAGGTCCGCGTTGCCCTTGGAGTGGTGGAGGATGCCGTCGCGGACCTCGCAGGTGAGATTGAGCCCCTCGCCGTGCTTCTCCAGGACCTCGACCACTCTCAGGCTTTGGGCGCTGTGCTTGAAGCCGGAGTTGGGGACATACTCGCGGATCACCTCGTCCAGGGCGGCCTCCCCCGCGTGCCCGAACGGCGTGTGGCCGAGGTCGTGGCCGAGCGCGATTGCCTCTGTCAGATCTTCATTGAGCCTGAGCGCGCGGGAGATCGTACGCGCGATCTGCGCGACTTCGAGCGTGTGGGTGAGCCGGGTCCGGTAGTGATCTTCCTCGGGGTCGATGAAGACCTGGGTCTTATGCTTGAGCCGCCGGAAAGACTTGCAGTGAATGATCCGGTCTCTGTCGCGCTGGAAACACGTGCGGACGGGGTCCTCCGCCTCCTCCCGCACGCGGCCCTTGGATTCGCAGGCCTTGGTCGCGAAGGGCGAGAGAAGATCGCGTTCGAGTTGTTCTTGTTGTTGGCGGATGGTCATATGTGATGCCCTGGTGCTCACAGCAGTTCGCGCTCAAGTCTCCTACGGCGATCAGCAATCTCGGCAGCTCTTCTCTCGGCCGGTACGATCACTCTGTGCGAAAAGGAACTCATAAGCTCAGTCTCATCCTCATATCGCAGTACCGGGAGCACCTGAGGCAGATCACTGAAGTCGCCGAACACGCCCCACGGGCTCCCCGAAACGTGGAGTATCGGCTGCACAGGTACGGAGCGCAGGTTGGGCATGATCAGCTGCAGTTCCTGCGGGATGCTTCTTGGATCGGTGATGTCGGCTACTATGAAGCGGGCCATATGTGCCAGGGTCGCTACAGTCTCAGACACATTCCTGGTCGTCGGCTTGTTGAAGTCAAAAAGCACTGGCAGATAGTTCCTTTGCCGCAACTCGTCTCGAATCGCGTCGAGTACCATCTTGCGTTCCTTGGTGAATCGCCCTAAGATCAGCACAACCTTGGAGGTAACCGTATCGATAACCGAGCGTACCTTTCTGTTGTTGAGTAGCAGATGGATGAACTGCGCGACCTCGAGATTGTCTACGGTGATGGTTGGTTCCGCCTGCCGAGTTATGACCAGGTCGCGCTGTACCGTGCCGGTTGATCTGATGTTCCAGGCAGATATGCCGTAGACGCGGCACGCCTCAAGTCGGGCTCCGCGCAAGTCAGCATCGGTGATGTTAGCATACCGTAGGTCAGTGCGGACCATCTGCGCATTCTGGAGATTAGCGCCTGTGAGGTTAGCGCAGAACATGCTCGCCCCATCAAGCCGCGCTCCACTGATATCCGATTTGGCCAGCACCGCGCTAGCAAGGTCGGCTCCAGAAAGACAAGCCGATGCCAGGCTTGCCCCCATCACGTTGGCACCTCGTAGATTGACTCCATCTAGCAGGCCGCCCTGTAGTTGTGCTCCTCTCAGATCGGCATTGGCCATGTTAGCTCTGCTGAGCCTTGGCGGCCACAGCAGGAACACGCAATTGGATAGGTTGGCTCCTTTGAGGTTGCATCTTGTGAGGTTCACGAACTCGAACCACGAGCCACTTAGGTCGGCACCGCTGAGATCTGCCCCCTCAAGGTCTTCGCCTGCAAAGCGGGCACCATGCAATTCTAGAGGCACCGTCGGGTTCTGCCTGCGCCAGGCGTTCCACTTTGTTGCCCCCTTTTCCAGTATGTCGACGAGATCCTCGTTTGCCATGTTTCCCCGTGCTAACCGCCTGTCTCGCCCAGACGCTATGTGTAGCCCGTGTCAGCGGCTCATTCTTCGTCTTCCGGACTCGTGCAGCAGGTCGTCTATCATCCGCACGATGGTTCTGACAGGGCCTTCGAAGCTCTGGAGCTCTTCTTTCTTGATGTAGCCCATTGCCTCGCCGAGTTCGAGGAGGGTGATGAGCATGAAGCAGTTGCCGCGGGACTTGCGGAGCTGGCGCTCGACATCGGTCGAAGTGCCCATGCCATAGCCGCGGGCGATGTCGGTGCCGATGGTGATGGCGGTCTTGCGAACCTCGTCCCGCATGATGAAGTCGAGCGTCCATCCGCTCTGGTCAGTGTGCTTGTAGATCATCACCGCGAGTGCGCGGG
>CAZFYZ010000138.1:0-9522 GCA_964523735.1 uncultured bacterium
TCCCGCGTTCCAGGATGAACCTCTGAATTGCCCGGAGCGTTCTCGCTTGATGCTCGGTTATGTCGGCCGCTGGTTTGCGTCCAGGTCGCTGCCTTTCCTTTGACGTATCATCTCCCTGCAATGCCATTACTATCACCTCCTTACATCCGTTCTTCTCCGCCTCATGTCAGCCAGATGGGGAGAGAGCAGTAATTATATCACCGGACAGGCATACGGTCAAGCCTGCTGCTAGATTCGGTATATCTCCGGGCGTTCAGCAGCGAGGAAACCTATTTGTGCCTACCGACCAGAAATCTCCTGCCTTTTCCGACATTTCGCAAATTCCTCCGGTAAGTAACCAGTGGAGGTAACTCCGCGGCGCGCCGGTTCAGCAAGCAATACGAGGAGATATCACAATGACAAACACGTACTACAAGTTCAGCTTCTCAGAGGACATCCCGTTGGAGAGTGTCAGGCGGATATTCGGCCTGGCGATGATCGCTGTCGAGGCGATCCACGGGGCACCCGCAGTCCGGCTCAACTTGTCCTGCAAAATCGACAGCAAGGATCATTCTCTGATGGTCGAGGCTGAATCGGAAACTGGTTATGACTTGGCCAAAGTGCTGCTCCAGTTCTTTGCCAAGGAGTTTGGCGAGTTCTTCGAGGTCTTCCAGGTAGAGGCTCGCCGAAAGCATAGCGACTACATTTATGGCCTGGGCACCATTCTGTGGGAGCCAAGATGATCACGACCTACTCATTCTGGAACGCCTTCCGCAACTGCCGGAAGGCCTGCGAGTGGCGGTATGTGAGGGAACTGGTCCCCATTGGTCGGGACCAGGCTCTCTCCTTTGGAACGCTCATCCACACGTGCCTGGAGATGTGGCACGGCGGAAGTGGTCTGGAAGAAGTGCTCGATTTCATAGACGCTTCGCTACCGAACAGGGCACAGGACGAATCCGAGCGATCCGATTGGCACCTGGCCAGGGCAATGATGACGGGTTATGCGGCTCGCTATCCGTCTGAGGACTTCGACGTCGTCGCTCTAGAGAAGACGTTCGATGGCGTCATTACCAACCCCGCAACGGGCGCTCCGTCAAGGAGTTTCACCATCGCGGGCAAGGTCGACGGGATAGTGCGAATGCGCGCCACTGGTGAGCATTACCTGCTGGAGCACAAGACCGCCTCACAAGTGGACGGCGACTATCTGGAGAAGCTGTGGACCGATTTGCAGATCACGCTGTACGCGCACTACATCGAGCAAACACTCGGCATCAAGATCGCAGGCGTCATCTACAACGTGCTCGTGAAAGCCAAGCTCCAGCAGGGCAAGGGTGAGACCGAGGCAGAGTTCGAAGACCGCCGGGCTGAGCTTATTGCCAAGTCCAAGACAGGCAAGTCCACGGCCACGCGCAAGCTCCCGGAACCGGACGAAGACTTCGCTTTGCGCCTTTCCGCAAAATACGACGCGTCGGACATGTTCTGCCGAGAGGTGCTCTACATCTCTCGTGATCAGTTCGACGCGATGAAGATCGACCTCTGGGAACTCACCCAGCAGTTCCTGGACTGCAGACGGCGCGATGTGTTCTACCGGAACACATCGTACTGCTTCAACTATCACCGGCCATGCGCGTACTACGCCCTTTGCCGTTCCGGCGGCAGCGAGAACGTGATCGCCAACTTCTATGAGACCAAGCCGCCGCACGAAGAGCTGCGGGAAGATTCGCGCGGGGATTCGGCATATATGCCCCCCGCATTCTAACCATCACGAAGGGAGACACGCATGCAATCGCTCGAGGAGAAGATCGCCCAACTTACCGGCGATGTATACAGCACATTCCTGGCCAAAGGCAGACAGATGTATAAGGACCATCCGTGCCAGGAGCTATATCCTGCAGCAGCCAATGCTACCGCTCAGATCGTGGCCGCCTATATCAACTCAGCCGCTGCTCAGAAGGAGGGATAGCCATTGAGCTTACTACCGACAACCAAGACACCGCCTAAGCCAAACTTGGCGGACCTTACCGTGCTAACCTACGGACCTACGAAGATCGGGAAGTCTACCTGGTGCTCTCACGCCGAAGGTGCGCTTTTTCTTTCTACCGAGCCGGGCCTCAATTCCCTGGAGGTGTTCCAGATACCGGTCCGGTCATGGGACGAACTGCTCGCGGCATGTGGGGAAATTGCCGAAGGCAACCACCAGTTCAAGACCATGATTCTCGACACCGTCGATAACGCCTACAAGATGTGCGCCGAGTACGTATGCCGTAAGTTCAAGGTTGAGCACGAATCAGATCTCGGTTTTGGCAAGGGCTACGCACTGACGAACAACGAGTTCCAGCGCGTTCTGAACAAGCTCGCGTTCATGCCCTGCGGGCTCTACCTGATCTCCCATTCGCAGGAGATAGAAATAGAGACCAGGACCGGCAAGTATACCAAGACCGTGCCCACCCTGCCGGAGAAGGCCAGGAAGATCGTACTCGGCCTCGTCGATATGGTTCTCTACTGCGATATCGAGACCACGGCGGGTCCCGACGGCAAGATGGTGGCGCGGCGTGTCATGCGCACCAAGCCGAGCCTGAACTACGAGGCGGGTGACCGCACCGGCAGACTCCCCGACGTGATCGATCTCGACTACACCAAGTTCATTGAGGCGTTCAACGCCACGGCAGATACCAAGAAAGCACCCAAGGAGGCAACCCGATGACCCAGGATTACGACACCACCGGCGTGAGCGAGCTTGATCTTGCTCAGTTTGACGATGATTTCGCGGAAGCGCCCGTCGAGGAACGTGAGTTCGAGGATGTTCCCGACGGCAAGTATCAGGTGAACGTTGAGAAAGTCGAACTCACCCGCGCACAGTCCTCCGGCAATCCCATGCTGAAATGGACGCTCAAGATTCTCGGTCCGCGACTGGCCGGTCGCCTTCTCTGGCGCAACAGCGTGATGGCATCCAAAGAAAACATGAAGTGGCTGAAGACGGACCTGCACACATGCGGCGTTGATATCGAGAAAGCATCGCATCTCCCGGCCAGGCTGGGTGATCTACTCGATGTGAAGCTGGAAATCACGAAACGCACGAAGGGCGAGAACGAGAACATCTACTTCAACCGCCGGATCGTGGTCGAGGACCTGGCTTGCGAGGACGACTCGCTCGCCCCGTTTTAGATGGCCGAGTCCGTCACAGTCATAGTCGACACACGTGAACAGGTTCCCTATGAGTTTCCTTCGGGACAGGTGGCAGTCGAACGGCGCGCCCTACCGGCTGGGGATTATTCCCTGGCCGGTCTGGAGCGCGATGTGACCGTCGAGAGGAAGAGCTTGGAAGACTTCATCCACACGGTCATCCGCGAACGCGACCGGTTCAGAAATGAACTGAAGCTGCTTCAAACCTATCCGTGTGCCTGTGTTGTTGTCGAGGCGAATCTCGATGATGTGTTTACGGGCGAGTATCGCTCTGGCGCTCACCCGAACTCAGTCTTCGGCGCGGCAATGTCCATTATCATCGACTACGGCATTCCTGTATATTTCTGCTCCAACCGGCAGATAGCGCGCCGGTTTGTTATGGAGTTCTTATTGCGTTATCACCAAAGGGGCCTAGATTTATGCAATGCGCAATCTCAGATACACACACCACCCTCCGTGGAGAAGTTGAACGAATCTTCTTCTCCTCCGCCAACTTCTGCACGGGGAGGTTCCTGACCAAGGGCGGCGCGAGCGTTCCGTTTGCCGGAAACGTCGTGCCAAAGGAAAACGAGCCACTTGTCCTGCACGGCAAGTTTGTGAAGCATCCTAAATACGGGCAGCAGTTCGAAGTCGCCAGCATGGAGTTTGACCAGCGACTCGACGCAAGCGGCCTCGCGAACTACCTTGCCAACAACCCGGACATCAAGGGTATCGGTCCGGCGAGAGCTCGTGTGGTAGCTGAGCAGTTCGGCCATGACTTTGATCGCGTGCTTACCGAAACTCCGGAGCAGATCGCTGAAGTCGCCCGTGTTCCATTGTCCGTGATTGAAGAACTGCGTGATAGGTGGCTTGAGACTTCTCAGACCAACGCCGCGATGACCGCACTCGCGGCATACGGACTCACCCATCATCAGGTCACCAAACTGGTCAAGAAACTCGGTAATAACGCTGTCGGCATAATCGAGCGAGACCCTTATGTCATCGTCGGAGAGATTGATGGCTTTGGATTCAAGCGAATCGACAAGATCGCTCGACAGGCAGGCATCTCGAAAGACGACGCCAGTCGCATCCGCGCGGGGGTCATCTTCTGCGTGGACGAGGCGCTCGACAGGGGCGACTGCTGGGTGGAGTATGAGGAGCTTCTCACCCGGGCAAACACGCTATTGGTAATGGACTGCCTTGACAGCAGGTCGCGCATAGAGTCGCATCTCGACAACCTAATAGATCAGGAGGCTCTCACCTGCTACAGCGCCGGATGCCGTTTCCTTGTGGCCAAGCCCGCAATCCGAAAGATGGAGGAAACGCTGGCACTGGTCTTCACCGAAGGCAAGAAAGCGAATCCGCACGCGCTCAGTGCCGCCAATTGTCCCAATGCCAAGCTGAACGTCCGGCAGTCCCAGGCAGTGAACGCCGCAACGAAACACAGCATCTCACTCATCTGCGGCAGCGCGGGTTCCGGCAAGACGTTCAGCATCTCAGCGATTGCTGAGATCTATGAGGCAGCGGACCTGGATGTCGTGCTCTGCGCCCCCACCGGCAAGGCGGCAAAGCGTATTGAAGAGTCGACCGGCAGACCTGCACAGACCATTCACAGGCTGCTCGGATTCAACGGGAAGACCTATTCTCGGGATGCGGACAACCCAATATCCGCGGACATCCTGATAGTGGACGAATGCTCCATGGTTGATGTGCCGCTGGCATGGCGGCTGTTTGAGGCGGTCGATCTGTCTCGCACGGCGGTGGTGCTTGTTGGAGATCACAACCAACTCCCACCGGTCGGCCCCGGGAACATACTTCGGGATCTCATTGAGTCGAGAGTTCTTCCAACAACAATCCTGGACGAGGTTGTGCGCCAGGCAGGAATCCTCAAAGAAAACAGCATTACCATACTTCGAGGCGAAGTGCCTAAGACTCCGCAGAAGGACCATGCCGATCACGGCGCGTGGTACGTGGTGGATCAGCATAGCAATGCCGATGAAGTCGGGCAGTTCATCATCGATCTGTTCAAGCACACACTGCCGGACAAGCTGGGCTTCGACATACTGCGTGACGTCCAGGTGCTGACACCTACACACAAGGGCCCACTGGGGACGATGGAACTCAATTCGCGACTTCAGCGCCTGATCCAGCACAAGCTATGGGGCAATGATATCACCCCCACTTCGGCCGAAAGGCGTCCAAGGCTCTACGTCAACGACAAGGTAATCCAGACCCGCAACAACTATGATTTCGGCGTCATGAACGGAGCCATGGGGATAGTGCGCCGGGTGGGCTCCGACGGATCGCTCAGTATCGAGTTCGAGGATAAGGTGGTCAACATTGAAGCTGGGTCGCCACACCGAAACGATATCCAGCTTGCCTATGCACTCACAATCCACAAGTCCCAGGGGTCGGAGTTCCCCTGCTCGGTGGTCATAGCGCATAAGTCGCATTCATTTATGCATCACAGGAATCTGCTCTATACCGGCGTCACGCGCGCGTCTCAGACCGCTATCATCGTCGGCGACCGCTGGGGGATCGCGAACTGCGCCAAGCGCGTGCAGGTGGATGAGCGAAAGACATTCTTGAGTCTGCTGCTCTCTGGAGGTGCTTGATGCTGGAGGAACAGATGGACCTGACCTTGATCTGTCAGCGTTGCGGATCCGGCAGCATAGAGTATCGGCCACACGACCTGCACGGTGTGGGTGCCTGGTGCCGTGAGTGCGGACGCTGGATTAAGTGGATGGGCAAGAAATCCAAGTCCCAATACGTGAGGGAGGCAGACCGAACATGAGCACTGTCTCCGGAATACCGGATGAACTCAAGGCCCTGCGCCAGTGGGTCTGCTACCGGATTGAAGAACGCCACGGCAAGCCGACCAAGATACCTTATCGCACGGACAAAGCCGGACGCGGCAACGCCAAGACCAACGACCCCGCGACCTGGCATACATTCGATGACGTAGTGGAAGCGGCCGCCAAGCCGATAAACAAGTTCGATGGCATCGGGTTCGTTCTGTCTGAGTCCGATCCCTATGTGTTCATAGACCTCGACCACGTTGTCACTGAGGGCAAGATTGAACCCTGGGCGCGGGAGATAATCGGGCGGGTAAACTCATACACCGAGCTTAGTCAGTCGGGAACGGGTATCCACATCATCTCGCGAGCCAAAAAGCCGGGACCCAGATGCCGGACGCACGGCAGACCCGATTTTGAGATATACGACAACGTGCGGCTGGTGGTGTTCACAGGCGAGCTGTGGCCGGGCCCACCGACCGAGATCAATGACGCCCAGAAAGCCATAAGTGAAATCTACTTCGAGGTATTCGGCGAGAATCCTCGAAACGTCCCGCCTAGAGAGACAACCAAGAATGCCCGGCCCGTCGGGATGTCCGATCCCGTTCTCATAGAGGAGGCCATCTCCGCCAAGAATGGGTCCAAGTTCGAGCGGCTCTGGCACGGCAACACTGGCGAATACAACAATGATGCCAGCGCGGCCGACATGGCGCTCTGCTGCATGCTGGCGTATTGGACCGACAAAGATTCGGCCAGGATGGATAGGCTGTTTCGCGAGTCTGGGCTGATGCGCGACAAGTGGGATGAGCGTAGAGGCACGCAGACCTACGGGCAGATCACGGTTGACACTGCCATAGGCCTGACTGGAAAGACCTGTGCAGGTCAATCGGGCAAACGTAAAAGCAAGAGTTCCGCACGCGGCTCCGGGTCGTCACCCGACGCTGATGCACCCCACGGCCCCGATGGCGAGCCGATGAACGACCTTGGCAACGCCAGGCGGCTGGTCAAGAAACATGGCGATACTATTCGGTTCTGCCACGACGCAGGCAAGTGGTATTGCTGGGATGGTCGCCGATGGGCCAAAGACGAGACCAGCGAGATTGTGCGAAAGGCCAAGTGCATCGTCGATGACATGCTCAGGCAAGCCGTCGCACTATGTAAGGCAGCGGAGTCCAAGTCCGACGACGGTGCCCTCGAAGCGGCGAAGTCCTTTGAACGCCATGCCGTATCATCCGGCAACCATACGCGCATCAAGGCGATGATCGCCCAGGCGGAATCTGAACCGAGCATAGCAATTCTGGCGGCCCATCTCGACGCCGATCATTGGGCGTTCAACTGCGCCAATGGCACCATTGACCTTCGAACCGGTGAACTGCGACAGCACAATCGAACGGACCTGATCTCAAAGATAAGTGAGGTCAACTACGACCCGGATGCACGATGCCCTATGTGGGAGAAGTTCATCGGCGAGGTATTCGTGAATGACGATGAGCTTGTCCGCTTCGTTCATCAGGCATGCGGCTACACGCTAACCGGGGATACGCGCGAGCAGGTGTTCTTTATCCTGCATGGTTGTGGCTCCAACGGCAAGTCCACGTTCATCACGGTCCTGCGTGAAATACTGGGTGACTACGAGACCAAGACAACCACCGACACGCTTGTGGAGAAGAACAACTCCAGCAACACCAACGATGTAGCGGCACTGCGTGGCGCGCGGCTAGTGAGCGCGATAGAGACCAGCGCCGGTAAACGACTCGCGGAGGCTCTGGTCAAGGAATTGACCGGTCAGGACGCGGTGACTGCCCGATTCCTCTACCAGGAGTTCTTTACGTTTGTGCCGGTCTTCAAGCTTTGGCTTGCCTGTAACCACGTGCCCGTTATTCAAGGCCAGGAGGAGGCCATCTGGCGACGTATCAAGCTGATCCCATTTACTGTCCAGTTCCGGGATGCGGATCATCCCACGGGGCCGTACAAGGACAAAGCGCTATCTGAAAAGCTGAAATCCGAACACGAGGGGATTCTGGCGTGGCTCGTTCGCGGATGCTTGGATTGGCAGAACGGCGGTCTGCCCGTGGCAAAGGCCGTGCAGGCCGCTACGGGCAAGCTGCAGCAGGATATGGACGTGCTGGGCGGATTCCTCGACGAGTGCTGTGTATTTGAGCGCAATGCGCAGTCAACGGCTAAGGAATTGTATGCCGCTTATTGCGAATGGGCTGCCAGGAACGGTGAGAAGCCACTCAGCCAGCGATGGTTCGGGTTGCGGCTGACAGAACGCGGTTCCTGCTACAACTTCAAGGGGGCAAGAGGAGTTCGGTGCTGGAAAGGTGTCGGGTTGCTTGACTCAGTTTCTTCCTCTAGCGTGGCGGATATGGCTGATGAGGCACTATCTCCCGGAAAGTCATATACATGCGCGCATGCATGTGAAGAGACTTATATAGATAACGTGCCACATCAGCCCCATACGCCACAGAACCCGAAAGACAATGAGACTCGCACCGACAGCACGGAATGCGCCGTCCCCAATAGCGATGGCCTTGATTGGTCGAATGGGGTGGCGTTCTGATGGGATATCTCGACACTCTCAACCGTCGCGGCATCAGAGCGAGCATTCGCCAGGGCAACATGATCTGGCTTGACCCGCAGTATCTGGTGACCCCGGATATCGCGGAGGCTGTGCGTTCGCACAAGAACGATATCCTGGCCGAGATTCGCGGCTGCGCTGCGGACACGTTAGACGCTCTACCGGAGATAGTCCCTGACTATCACTTCCTCATGGTCGCCACCGACCTGGACTCCTGGGAAGCCGATGATCCGCGCTTTGGATACGAAGTCGGCGGAGATCCGGTCTACCGAATGCTTGACGCTTCGTACTATGCCTGGCTTCGCCACAGGATGGAAAATGCTCGAGCCGCTCACGGATCAGGACGACTTGATGATCAGACATTCGAGACCCTGCGCGAGCGGTTCAACATCATTCACGACTGGGCAGTCCGGCACATAGGCGAGGAAGCTCTGCGCCGGGCGATCAGGACGACGAATGTGAAGTCCTATGTGGCCCCATCGGAGCAGACATTCACCGCTTATCGTAAAACTTGGGACGACGCATGGAATGCACATCAGCAACGTCAGGCGGCACATAACAAGCCAAACCAATTCGACCAGGCCCGCAGGCTTCAGCACCTACTCGACACCCAGGGCTACGCGGGAATCAGGTCAGGCATCATCGATGACATCGTGGTCTTTGTCCGAGACGACTCCGTCGCCCTGCCCGCCAAGTGGGCGTCCAAGGTGACCTACACAATGGACGAGCTAACTCTCATGGTCGGTTCGTCACCGGAGGCCGTCAAGCAAATTCACGACGTCAAGCGGATTTTCGGCGGCAAGGTCGTGCCCCAGGATGAATCCGACGCCAAGGTGTTTGTAGAGCACAAACCGAGCGCCGTTCATTCGAGCGCACCGCAACTTACACTGGAATGCGCGGTATAGGGTCCGTTATAGACAATCTGACTGTCATTTTATGCAAAACCCAGGTATTGGGTGCACTTTCCGGGCGATTTGCCCGTCAATTCTCGGCTCAAGAGCCGGA
>CAZFYZ010000139.1:0-9481 GCA_964523735.1 uncultured bacterium
ATCATCGCCGCCTGGGTAGTGGACTTGCCCGAGCCAGCAGGGCCCGTCACAAGCACGAGTCCTCTCGGTCGTTCGGCAAAGTAGCGGCAGACCGGCGGCAGGCTGAGTTCCTCCATGGTCCTGATGCGAATGGGAATGACCCTGAAGACCAGGCCCACATTGCCACGCTGTATGAACGCGTTGACCCTGAATCGCGCCAGCCCCTCGATGACGTAGGCCATATCCAGTTCCCACTCTTCCTCGAACCGCTTCCTCTGCACGTCGGACATGATGCTGTAGGCCAGCTCGCGCACCTGATCCTGGCTGAGGGGGGCCATATCGGGAGCCGGCACAAGATCGCCGTAGATCCTGATCAACGGCGGGCTGTCAACCTTGAGGTGCAGGTCGGAGCCATTGCCGGAAACAGTCAGATGAAGAAGCTTGTCTACTGTGATAGTGCTCATCTCGCCACCCCCGCGGGAATCCCCAGGATTCTTGAGGCAAGCTGCTCGAAATCGCGCGGGTTGGATGACTTACCGAGCGCATCCTCGTAGGCAATCTTGCGTTCTTTCAGCAGGCTGATCAGATACTGATCCAGTGAGACCATCCCGTGTTGCCCGCCGGACTGTATGTCTGTATATATCTGGTGGGTCTTGCCCTCGCGGACGAGGGTGCGGATGGCTGGGGTCGCGACCATGACCTCGAACGCCGCGATTCGCCCGCCGGTGTCGATGCGGGGCAGCAGGGTCTGCGAGATGATTGCCTGAATGGTAACCGAGAGCTGCATCCTGATCTGGTTCTGCTGCTCGGGCTGGAAGACGTCGATGACGCGGTCGATGGTCTGCGGCGCGTCGGTCGTGTGCAGGGTGCCGAAGACCAGGTGGCCAGTTTCCGCCGCGGTGATCGCCAGCGAGATCGTCTCGAGGTCTCGCATCTCACCGACCAGAATCACGTCCGGGTTCTGTCTCATGACGTGCTTGAGCGCGGCGGCGAAGCTGTGGGTATCTATCTCCAGCTCCCGCTGGTTGATAGCGCTCATTTTGTCCTGGTGGACAAACTCGATAGGGTCTTCGATCGTGATCACATGACAGCGGCGATTGCGGTTGATGTGATCGATCATCGCGGCAAGGCTGGTGGATTTGCCCGAGCCCGTAGGCCCGGTGACGAGAACAAGCCCGCGCGGCCTCATGCAGATATCCTTGGTCACCGGGGGCAGCATCAGGTCGTCGACCGTCTTGATCTTGACCGGGATCGCTCTCAACACGGCTCCCATCTTGCCGCGCTGTCTGAAGCAGTTGACGCGGAAGCGCGACACCCCTTTGATCTCATAGGAGAGGTCGAGTTCCATGAACTGTTTGAAACGTGCCCGGCGTTCCTCGTTGAGGATGGGATAGAGATAGTCTTCGGTCTTTTCTATCACGGGATAGTCGGTTCTGGTCAGCTTGCCGTGGATACGAAAAACGGGCGGTTCGCCCGCGCGCATGTGCAGATCGGACCCCTCGCGTGAGACGAGGTCTTTCAACAGATCGTCGATTGTCGGGCTCAAATTGATTACCTCTGAGTCAAGAGTCGAAAGCTGCCGGTGTTTCGGATTTCGGGCGTGTGCCCCACACGCGGACATGCGTCGGGAGTCTTCACCGACGCATGCCTATGTACTGATATAAAGACCGACGATTGCTTGGCGCCCCCCCTCAGATGGGGGTTCTCTACTCAAGTTAGACTGCCAGACTGCGTCTCGGGTTCCTACTGTCTGCGCATCATCTGCTTCAGTTCAGTGGCGTTGCCGGCGGCGGCAAGAGCCTCTTCCTCGGTGATGATGCCCGCTTTGAAGTAGCGATCCAGACACTGGTTCATAGTCTGCATGCCCCAGAACCCGCCTTCGGTGATCTGCTGGTGAATCTGGCCGGAACGCCCCTCTTCAAGCAACTTGCTGATCGTTGGGTTCGCGACCATCACCTCGACCGCCGCGATCCTGGCGGCCTTGTCGATGCGTGGGATCAGCTTCTGAGACAACACGCCCCTTAGCGAGACCGACAGCCGCATACAGACAATCGGCTTGTCGTGCGGCGGGTACATGTTCATGATCCGGTCGAGTGTCTCCGGAGCGCTGCAGGTATGCACTGTCGAGAAAACCAGGTGACCCGTCTCGGCGGCCGCAAGGGCCACATTCATAGTCTCAACGTCGCGCATCTCTCCGATCAGGATGACGTCCGGGCTCTGGCGCACGACGTACTTGAGCGCGTCAGTGAACGAATCCGTATCGATGCCGATCTCGCGCTGGTTCACAATCGCCTTCTTGTCGGGGTGGACAAACTCAATAGGGTCCTCGACGGTTATGATGTTGCATCGGCGGTTCTGGTTGATCAAGTCAATCATGGCAGCGAGCGTGGTAGACTTGCCACATCCGGTTGGACCGGTGACAAGCACAAGGCCCTGACGCTGCGTCGCAAGCTCAGCCACGACGGGCGGCATCCCGAGTTGCTCGAGGCTCATGATCATGAGGGGGATCACGCGCAACACCAGGCCGACGGATCCGCGCTGGTGGTAAATGTTGGCCCTGAACCGAGCGATGCCGTCCATTTGAAAAGCCAAGTCCAACTCGTGGCGCCGTTCGAACCGGCCGATCTGCTCATGGCTCATTATGCTGTAGGCCAGTGACTCAGTGTCCTCGGGCTTGAGTTCCGGGTAGCCATCCAGAGTCTGCACTCGGCCATTGACGCGGACCATCGGCGGCGATCCGTCCTTGAGGAAGATGTCGGAAGCGTTGGCTTCAGCAGATTTCTGAGCGATCTCCTTGAGTTCCATACCTGCTCCTATGCGTTGAGGTCCGCGACGGCAATCACGGCGCGTTATCGTAATTCTGTCAGCTTTGACAGCGTCGCCGTGACACGGCCGCGGCGATAAGGTAAGCCGCGACGGCCAGCGCGAGCGCTATTCCTATTATCAGCACGATTCTGCCTGCCCCTGAAGGGCTTTGGTCGGCTTCGCCTGGCTTCGGGGCAGAAACGGGTAATGATAACTGGCTGAACCCCGACTCCTTAACGAGCGCCGTATACTCAAAAGAGTTGCCATGCCTGACTAAGTTCAGTTTGATCCGGTCATCCTCGAAGTCCTCCAGACCGCGAAAGTCGAACTGGGAGTTGACGATGTAGTTAATCTGAATCCTGCCGAATCTCTGAAGGGCAAGAATGAACGGTTCGATGGGCAGTGTGCCGTCTGCGGGATTGGGGAGCGGCGGAGTCTGGAATGACGATGAAGTGGTCTGCCTGTCTGATGGACCGCCGGTCGTTACTCGCGGGCCACTGATCGTCCAGGAGGCGCCTCGAGCCAGCGAGTTGATATCCGCCTCGGCGTCGCCCTTGGATACAAGCGAGTTGTAGTTGATGGAAACTTGATCCGTCGGCCCCAAGCCACTGAGGACAATGACTAGTACATCCGGCCCGCGCGCGGGTTCACCAGCCCTGGGTCCGGCGGCGCGTGCCGGCGCTATCAGCAGGCACAGCAAAGCACAGCCGAGCACGCACGCGTGCAAAAAGCGCTCGACCGTGATGACACGACGCGATCCGGGGACGTTGGGCATTTCGATCACTTGGACCGCCTGAGGTTCCTCCCAGACGACGTTTGACGGTCTCGGGAGGAATGAAGGTGGTGGAGCTGAGGGGACTCGAACCCCTGACATCCACACTGCCAGTGTGGTGTTCTCCCAGCTGAACTACAGCCCCACGCAGTTCGACTGGAGTATTATATCACGACTACGGATCCGTTTGCAAGAGAAAAAGGCCCTCGGGACAAGTCCCGAGGGCCTTAGGGTTCGTGAGTTATGCTTCAGACTAGAAGCTCACACCGAACTGAACAACGCCGAGGCCACCCTTGTAGTCGCCCAGGTAAGGGCCACTGGCGGTCGCGCCATCGTCGTACTTGATGAACTGATAGCCGATCCGCAGATTGGCGTTCGGGTTCATCTGGTGGGTGTAACCAACCGTCAGGTACTGCTCGGTTGCGTCGTCGCCCGCGTCAGGGCTGAACTGCACCCACTGGTAAGCTGCCTCGATAGCGTTGTTGGGAGTGAATCCCCACTTGAGGCCAGCTTCGGCCTTGATCAGAGTGTCATCACGGGTGGTGCCCCAGCCAACTAGACCGGCGTCGGAGGCATCATCCTTGACTGTCAGCCACTCGCCGTTGAGGGCGAGCTTCAGGTTGGAGAGGATCGGCAGGTTGAAGTCGGCGTACGGACCCTTGACGTTCACAGGGTTCGTCCAGCGGCCGATCTTGTCCCAAGCGCCGGCGGCCGCGAAGTTGCGACCGATGCTCTTGTAACCGGCTGCCGCGTTCAGGGCGCCGAAGCTGCCGCTGAACTTGCCGTCCCACGCGATGTTCAGGTAATCAACGTCAACACCCGTAGTTGCAAGGGTGTCGGACTGTGTCCAGCTGCCCTGGAAGTTGACGCCGCTGAAGAAAGGCACGCCGATCGAAAGGTCAGCGCCATAGACGCGGGCCTGATCGAAGGCTAAGCCGGCAAGGTAAGCATCCTCATCCCAGGACTGGTAGAACGTGAGGCCAACGGTCCCGTTGCCGGGGATACCGAAGGTCGCGCGGCCACCAGCGGTCTGGGCGATGGAGGTAAGTCCACCAACCGCGTTGCCGCTGATTCCCTGGTGCATAACAGGCATGCCCTGAGTGGGCTGACCCGTGAGACCATTGATCAGGTAAGCGTTCTCGTCGTTCTTGACTGCGAACAGCGTGAAGTCCACGCCGCCGAAGGCCAAGGCGAGCTTGGCACCGTCAACGGGATAGTTTCCGTCGTCGGTCTTGAGGATTGTCGTGTAGCTGTCCACGTCGATCTTTCTCAACGTGTACGGAGTGAACTGCAGCGGGAATCGACCCATCGTCAGGTTAGCGTTACCCATTGCCGCGTCAATTGACAGGTAATACGGGAAGAACGCATCCGTGATCGTGCCACCATCGGTCGGCTGGACCGTGGTGCTGGTGGGCCTGGAGCCGCCAACGTAGTCGTCGACGAACGCAACGTAGTTCAGGTAGTTACCGTAGTTGATCGTTGCATTCGCGGTGACGCAGTTGTTCACGCGGCCGGCGATCTTCAGGTCGAAGTCCTTGACAAGGCCGATGTTGCGAGCGAGAGCATCCTTGCCCGGAGCAGGGGTCCTGTTGTCCAGGTCGAATGCGACGCCTTCGGTCTCGTTCTGGGAGATCGCGATGACGGTAGCGTCGCCGGTGAAGCGAACTCTCTTCAACTCGGCTTCGATGGCATCAACGCGGGCCCCGAGGGCGGCGACGTCTCTCTTGAGAGCATCGACGTCCACGCCGAGGGCAGCGATCTCGTCCTTGAACTCGTCAACCAGTTTGCGAAGGGCGTCAACGTCAGCCTTGGTCGCGAACTTGGACGTGTCGATGGGCTGGCCGTTAGTAGTGGTAGCTCCATGGGTGTGACCCTCTTTGGCATACCCCTTGAGCATATCCTGGACATCCTGCCGGCTGATGCCGCCGGGCAGTGTCTCAGCGATGCGGGCGAGGGCGACTGCGAACTCGTAACGAGTCAGCGTCCTCTTGCCCTGGAAGGTACCGTCCGGGTAACCAATCAGGACTCCGTCGCTCTGCAGTTGGTTGATTGCGTCGTATGCCCAGTGATCAGCGGGCACATCGGTGAATGGCCCCTGAGCGATAGCCGGGACGGCTATCACTGCCACGAGAGCCACTAGCACTAGAAGTGTCTTCATTTTCTAAGTTCCTCCTTGATGAACCATCCGACAGGAGGACCATTCTCGCTTTGCGGGCTCATCCGCTTGCAGTCAACCTTGTTACCTACCTTGCGTTCGAGCCCCCGCCACTGAGAGCGGACTTCCTGCCTATGCTATCACTTGCAGCTCTCACAGGCCCTCCTTTGAGGAACGTTCCACCTCCTTTCCTGCCTGCGCTGCTAATAGTGTGACAGCCTGTTCCTGCGGAATACTAGCACAAGGCTAATACAGTGTCAATAGGCTATGACGCCTTTTCTGACCAAGTATTGCCAGCCAATCCTGCACTGCCCATACAATCGGCAGTAGCTGGTGGCGCTGCCAGGCTAGCTCTGCTGTGAATGTTACCCTGAGCAAGGAAGACGCGAAACATCTTGAAGTGTCTTGGTAGAGGCTTTGTGAACCATCACGGCGTCGGAGACGCCGACTACAGCGTGACAAGGCCTGTAGTGGGGTTCTCTGAACCCCCCCGGCGTCGGAGACGCCGACTACAGCGTGACGAGGCCTGTAGCGGGGTTCTCTGAACCCCTCGGCGTCGGAGACGCCGGCTACAACGCGCACATGGCCTGTAGTGGGGTTCTCTGAACCCCCCCGGCGTCGGAGACGCCGGCTACAGCGTGGCGAGGTAACGTTCGGCGAGGATGATCGCGACATAGTCGTCGTAGGCGCGATCGGGAACTTGCAGGGAGACGGGAATAAGCTTTCGCAGTCCGCGTGGGGGATTCTCTGCGAAGAAGCGCTTGCGAGCCAGGAGAGTCGTGTCTCTCTCATCAACCGTAACAACAGGAGCTTGACGGCGATCAGTCAGAAGCCGCTCGATTTCCGCGGAGTTGGTGCCATTGCCCAAGACGATGGCTGCGAGCGTATGGCAGGCTGCAAGATCGGCAACGATGGCGGGTATGTGGGCGAGTTCGACAACCTGGCGGTGATGGACCTTGAGGAGGTCGTGGTCGAGACTGACAACGGCCACGCCGCATTTGCTCCGACCGGGGTCGATGGCTAGAACAGTTGGTATCCCCCCGCTCATTCGGTCTTGGTCACGCTGAAGCGCATGTTGGTCATGCTCAGCGGTCCTGCGGCGTGGACATCCGCACAAGCGTAGGCCTCGACCGTCACTCGAGTCCCCTGCGCCTTCACCTGGTCCACTACCGCCATCAGCCCCTCGACCTGAGTGCGTGGGTCGGCTCCCAGACTGGCTCGCGGGTCTGGGTTCGAGACGGGGATGATACCGGCCTTGAGACCAGCCACGCTGACCTCGTTCTGCAGGAAAGCGATGACAGCGAGCAGCACACGCCCTTCCGAGAGTCGCCCGTTGAGGGTGGTGGAAGCGATGAGGTCGCCTTTGCGGTAAACGAGCTTGTTATAATGCGGAACGAACTTGATCGGCACCTGCTCACCGGCCAGTGAGTTGCCTATGCACACGACACGAAGCAGGGTATCGGGAGTATTGAGGGCTCCTCGCGCAATCAGCCGAGAAGTCTGATCCACCCACGAGCTCTCAGGCATCGGGACCGATCTCTGCCCGTCAATGACAAACTGCGGGAGTATGATGGCCCTGCCGTTTGGGCCAGAGCCGGCTCCTGCCTTGGCGGCTCTGTCGCTGGCGAGGTCGAGTACAGAGTACACGTCGCCCCTGATCGCAAACAGAGATTGTCTTGGCGAGACCACTCCACGGTATATCTCGTCGCCCTGCCTGAACCTTATATCGCCTCCAAAAAGCTGCGTCGCCTGCTGCTCGTAAGCCATCGCCTCTCGCCCGGTCTTTACCAGCGCCTGCTGGGTCAGATCAAGGGCAGCGTTCAGCTCCTTGAGGGCCTTGTCCATCTGGTCAACCGCCGCCTGCTTCTCGACGACAAGCTTCTGGGTGTTCTTCAGGTCGGCCTGCGCTTGTTTCAGGTCAGCTCTGGCCTTGTCGCGGGCGCCTTGCGCGATCTTCAGCTCCGCCTTGCGTGCGTTTAACTCCGCAGTGGCGGCCTGGCTCGTCCTCTTGAGGTCTGCGAGCTGCTTCTCCTGGATCGCGATCTGCCGCGTGCGCGCGGCGATGTCATTCTCAAGCCGCTTGACAGTCTCCGCGGCCTTCTTCTGCGCCTGGGCGGCCTTGATTTGGGCCTCCACCGCCTTAAGCCTCTCCTCTTCGGCCTGAGCGACCTGATCCTGGAGCTTCTTGACATGCACCCCCAGCAGCTTGCTCTGCGCAGCCAGCGACTTGTTGTCCTTGGAGAGCTTCTTGTTCTGAGCGAGGATGCGGTCGCCCTCGACCCATAGGCGGTTGAAGTCGTGATTGACGCGGATAAGAGTGCTGAGAGTTAGGGCGGCGATGAGCATCCCGGTGAGAGCAGTAACAATATAGGCCGTGTGCTTCGGCCGCAGCTTCCACAGCGTGAGGCGCTTCTTGCCCATGGATCGGCCCAACAGATCGCCGAAGTAGGCAATGAAGCCCGAGACCATTATTAAGATCGCCGCAAAGAGAAGTGAGTATTTCATGTCAGGTGTTAGGTGTCAGGTGTTGGGTGTTGGGAAACGCCACATCCGACACCCAACACCTGACACCTGACACCATTCTACTACTTTGCTGCTCGCCTCACCAGAGCGATGGCACAGACGACGCTGATCACGTTGGCGGCGAAGGCCCCCACTATGGGAGGAACCATTCCCTGCGTTGCAAGAGACGATGTGTTGCTCCATAGCAACCAGTAAACAAGTATAACCAGCACGCTCAGCGCGAAACCCATGCTTGATGTGCTTCGGTGCCGCCTGATCCCCAATGGCGTGGCAAGCATCGCGAACATCAGGCTGGCCAGCGGAAACGCCAGCCGGTTCCACATATTGACCTCCAGCTTCCTGATCTGGTCCTGAGGCCTGTCCGGGTGCTCGCGCTGGTATGCTACCAACTCTCTGAGCTCGGCGAAACTGAGCTGGTCAGTGCCCTTCATTGTACTTCTCTGCATGAGACCGAACTGATCGGGTCCCTGGCTGATGTCTTCTTCTCGCGTCTGGAATCCGCTGAATGTCTCCACCGCGCCGGAGGGAGTACCGAGGCTCTGCCACCATCCATCGTGGAGCCGCCAGCGAAACTTCTTGGAGTTATCGACAACCCCCGCCCACTCCGCCTTAGGCGCGTGGAGAACCGCAACCGGTGCTCCCTGCGACGAAAAGTGCGTAATCGTCACATTCCGCAGGGCATTGGTTTTGAGGTCCATCCCTCCCTTGACAAAGATCAGGATGTTAGCGTCATCATCTCGCACAACAAAAGGCGTGTCCTGCGGAGCCTCGCGCCTGAGGATCTCGGCTTCGACCTGCTGGTAACGCAGGAATGCACGGGGGGTTATGGTCTCGTTCAACGCAATAGACCCGGCGCTCACCAGGATGCCCATCACGGTGATCGGGGCAGCAACGCGATAGAGGCTGACTCCGCCGGCGTAGAGCGCGACGATCTCGCTGTCCCCCGATAGCCTTCCCATCGCCATCAGCACCGCCAGCAGAGCAGACATCGGCAGCGTGTAGAACATGATCGTCGGCAAAACCAGGATTACGATATGGATGGCGGTCATCACCGACATCCCATCCGCGATCCAGTCCGTTAGGCGCTTGATGTAGGTCGCCGCAAAGAAGACGGAGGTGAACGCCGCGACACCGAAGACGAACGGGCCGACGAGTTCGCGCAGGATCAGCCTATCGACCTGCTTCATCGGGACCTCTTGTCTCGGAAACGGGCTCCGGGTGATCCTCCATCATCGTGATCTCGGTGC
>CAZFYZ010000140.1:0-9391 GCA_964523735.1 uncultured bacterium
GCCTTGTTCAGTGCGCTCTCAAACACTGCCGCAACATCGTGGTCATGCTCCTGGGGTAGACTGCTGTCGGTGGGCGTGAAGGTCAAGTGCGCGGCGCATCGACATCAGCAGGTAGGATGGCTTCCCAGGATCGGTTGGGTCGCCCAATCGACTTTCGGTCAACGAAAGGTAAATCGCCCAAGCCTCGTTCGTGGACCGGCTGAGCAGAGACCTGACTCGTTCGGCTCGGATCACCTTCTCCGACTCGCGTTGACCGGCCAGCCAGCGCTGGACTTCAGATTTGCGAACACGTGATTCCACGATAGCACATTCCCAATCGTTATCCGCAACGGTGGTGGGCGAAGAGGGACTCGAACCCCCGACATCTTCCGTGTAAAGGAAGCGCTCTTCCAGCTGAGCTATTCGCCCTTATCGGTGCTGCTGGTTCTGGCCTCCGACTTCGACATCGGAGTCACACCCAGCGTTCGTAGATCTCCTCGAGACCGTCCTTGCCGTCCTCCCTCACTGGCGAGAAGGAGATGATGGTGACGGTGTCCAGCGGCGTGACTACTCGATCGTAGATGCGCGTCAGGAGCGTCATCACGTCCTCGGCATTACGGAACTCGAGGTTTTCTTTCTCTACCTCGCGCTGCGTAAGGTCGCCGACCTTCTTGATTGTGACGTCGTCGATCACGGCCGAAAACAGCTTCTGCCTGACCTGATATCGCCGGCCGACGGTTATCCACAGTATCTGACCGCTCTGGTATTTGTCCGATTTATCGCCCAGCCTGATTGTAGCGGCCTTCCGACCGCGCATCAGCGCATCAGCGTAAAGCTCCGGATAGAAGTTCAGTGCAAACATACTAGCATCCTGCCCAATCGATGCACCATTGTAAAACGGCAGAGGGGAAGTGTCAAGCGCGAATGGGGAAGGGAAGTAGACAGTGGACAGTAAACAGTAGACAGTTGGGCCGCCCGCAGGGCGCCCGATAGTATGAGGAGGTTCCCATTGGAGATCATCAATTCGCACCGCGATTTGGTAGTCTGGCAGAAAGCGATGGACTTGGCAGTCATTGTGTATCAGCTGAGTGTTCCGTTCCCCAAGCATGAGACCTATGGATTGACAGGCCAGTTGAGGCGCGCGATCAGTTCCGTACCGGCAAACGTTGCAGAGGGCAGCGTTCGTGGTTCGCAGAAGGACTACGGCCATTTTGTGAGCATTGCCAAAGGCTCGCTAATGGAGGCCGAGACATTCCTGATGCTTGCCGTCCGCCTGGGTTACCTGGTCGAAGCGGACGCCAAACCTGCTTTCGGGCTAATCGGCGAAGTCAGCAAGATGCTTACAGCTATGCGCGCGAAGCTGTGTTCCTAGCGGCCGCTCACTGTCTACTGTTTACTGTCTACTGTCTACTCATCTGAAACCGTTCACGACATGCGCCGTCTATCTACAGTGAGGGCAGATGCTGGAGAGTGCACTTGGATAAGGCCGAAGAGTACGATTTCTCTGTGAGCAACGAGATGCTCCTCGAGATGTGCAAACGGCAGGATCAGGAAGCTTTGCGGATCCTGTTCCGCCGTCACGAGCGGCCGGTTTACAATCTGCTGTATCGAATGCTCTCGAATCGCGAAGATGCCGAGGAGGCGCTGGCGGAGGTATTCGTAAAGGTATGGCGGGCTGCGGCAAGCTTCAAGGGAGATGCGAAGTTCACGACCTGGCTCTACCGCATAGCCTCCAATACCGCGAGGGATCGACTGAGATCGCGCATGACGCGGCAGGAGGTCTCTTTCGAGGACATGGCCACCGATGATACTGATGCGCTGGAGCGCTTTCAGGGGACGGCCGAAAGCCCCGAGACCGCGGCGATAGAATCCGAAGACAGAGCGCGCATCCTCCACGCGATGCAGCAGTTGAGCGAAGAAGACAGACTCCTGGTAAGCCTATATCATTTCCAGGAGCTTGATTACGATGAGATAGAACAGGTGACGGGGATATCTCCCTCCAACCTGAAAGTCAGACTTTTCAGGGCTCGGCAGCGGTTGAAGAAGATATGCGCCGAGCAGGAAAAGGACGGTGTTGGCAATGACACGGATATGCGAAGAGATTCAACCGGATCTTCTGGACTACAGCAGGGGTGTGCTGACTGGGGATCATGCCCGGGAGACGAAGGCGCACTTGGATAGCTGCCCGGAGTGCCGGGCGGTTCTCGAGGAAGAGCGCGCGTTCGCACTTCGACTGGAAGCACTGCCGGCCGAGGAGCCCGTGAATGACGTGTGGGCGCTGGTGCGCGCACAGACCAGGCCCCGCACTATCCGTCCGCTCGCGTGGATCGCCGGGTTGAGGCATGCCTCCTCAGGCTTCCGAAGAGCAGTCGCCGCCACCGCACTTGCGGCAACCGCGGCGGTGACCCTGTACAGCTTTACCGTCATATCCGAACCACCGACGAATAACGCGCCGACGCCTCCGGTGGTAGTCAAGTGGTCAGACGATCCTCTGGGTGGCAACGCAGAAGCGATGTTCGAGTTCGTGGACAGTATGTAGGCAAGCAAATGCAAGCTATAAGGCGATTCATTTTTGTATGGGTTCTGACCGTAATCGCGGCGACGTGCGCGGTGGCTGACTCAGCCGCTCTCTCGCCCTCCGACAAGGAACGGCTCAAGGCGGTCACGGCCGAAGCGCGGACCAAGGTCCGGGCCACGCGCGGTGAGCTTCTCAGCGCTCGGCGTGATCTGGCCAAAGTCTACGGGCGCTATCTCCTTGAGGATCGCAAAGCCAAGGCTGCCAGAAGCAAGATAGCCGGACTCCAACTGGACCTGCTGAACCTGCACCTGGAGAATCAGATTGCCATGCGCAAGGTCCTGACTTCCGCCCAATTCGATGCTCTTGTGCGCGGGTTCAAGGATCGCAAGGCCGCCCGCCGTTTCCCTGGTCCCTCACAGGAGATCGAGGGAACATTCGAGGCTGTCCCGAAGAGGGCGGTACTTCAAGCGGCCGGGATTACACGGGAGCAGGCCAGGCTGATCCGATCAAAAGGTGTGTTGCGGGGTCGGAGGGCGCTCATTCAGAAGATCATTGATGACTCAGACCAGCTGAAGACGCTCTACTCGAAGTATGATCTGGACGTAGGCGATGCAAAGAAGCTGATCGATCGCATACATAGGAGCCAGTTGGCTCTATCAGAGATCAACTACAGAAGACATCGCGCGATGCGAGCGGTGCTCACTGAGGAACAGTTCAACAGGCTTCAGGTAGAGGTCTATAGAAAGCGATAGTTTTCGGGTACAGCGTAGGCTGGCTCGATTGCATACCACGTGAAACCTCATCTCTTCTAACGGGCCGGGCAACCGGCCCGTTCTTCTTTGTGAGTTCGGAGGTCGGCAGTCAGAGGTCGGCTTTGCTGGATGGTTTGTCGACTCCTACGCCAGCGTGCTATACTTCGGTTAGTACGAGCCGGAGCAAGAACAGGAGTCAGATTTTGGGCAAGATCGCGGCAGTTTCTACGTGGTGGTTCGGGCTAAACGCCTGTCAGAGGACTGTAGAGGAACTCAAGCAAGGCGCTAACGCGCTGGACGCAGTTGAGCGGGGTATACGCATCGTCGAAGACGACCCGACGGTTCGTTCTGTGGGCTACGGCGGGGCTCCGAACTGCGAGGGCATAGTCGAGCTCGACGCGGGCATTATGTGGGGGCCGACGAGGCGACTTGGCGCGGTTGCCGGGCTGAGGGATATCAAGGAGGCCATATCGGTCGCCAGGCTGGTGATGGAGAAGACCCCGCACCACGTTCTTGTTGGCGTGGGCGCGCGTGAGTTCGCGATCAAGATGGGCTTTCAGCCGCAGCCGATGCTGACTGATGAGGCAAAGGCTCTGTGGGAGGATTGGAAGAAGCACCCCATTGAGGACGACTCCCACGACACCGTGTGTGTTCTCGCGCTGGACCACGACGGCAATCTCTGCGCCGGAGTCTCGACCAGCGGGATCAAGTTCACGCTGCCGGGCAGGGTCGGTGACTCGCCGCTGATCGGAAACGGGTTCTACTGCGACCAGAAAGCAGGCGCCGCAGCAGCCACAGGCCACGGCGAAGCGATCATGCGATACTGTATGAGCTTCAGAGTCGTCGAGGAAATGCGCCGAGGCGCGACCCCGATGGAGGCCTGCCAGTCCACTATCCGGTGGGCGATCACCGATGACCCGAGCCTGCGTGATCGTCGAAGCGCCGTCATTGCCCTCAGCCCGACAGGCGAGTGGGGCTCAGCATCGACCCAGGAAGACTTCCCCTGCGCGGTCGGCGGCGAGACGGGCTGCGAACTGATACAAATTGGGCCTCCGTAGAGGCCCAGACACCAACGCTACTTTGCCTGCATGTAATAGAGGCAGTTCACAAGCAGGTCTTTCGCCACCTGGTTCATGTTTGATGGCAGCGTGTCATAGCCCCATTGCATGAACCGTCCCTCCTGGGCAACTGTCCAGTTCGTCGCGATCGTCGGGTGCCGCAGCAGCCCGTAGACTCCGGCGGGCGGATTCGTGAGATAGGTCGTGTTCGCCGTGGTCGTCAACAACCCCAGCATCCCGTCCGTTGGCACATTGATGATGTTGTCCCACCAGTAGAGGACGCTGCTGAGATCGCTCACGTAGCCCTGGCTCAGGAGCGCGGACGCTGAGTTCGCGAAGCCGGAGTACAAGTCGGGGACTTGGTCCAGGAACCGCGCCCCGCCGGACCCCATAGCGATCACGGGCTTGTCGGAATCGACGATGTGATTGACCTTGGCGGTATCAGTCCAGGTCCCGGTGTCGGCGCCTATGATCACCAAGTCGTAACCCGACAGATCGGCTGTCAGCAGGCTGGATATGGACTGTATGGTGGTGTTCCAACCCTGCCCTGCGAGCATCGCGGCGAACACCGTTGCGGTGGATGCGGCAGTGCTGTATATGTAGACAGCGCGCCCGCCCAGGCCTTTGATGTCGTCCCTGCTGCGAAGCCTGAGCGTGTTCACAACTTTGCCGTCGAGCAGAGTCGTCGCGCCGCTGATGCCTGTCACCGAGACGCGGGAGCCGCGAGTCGGAGCGTACATCGTGATCGGTTGGCAGTCAACGTAGAGCCCCTTATTCGAGAACGAGTAATGCACGCCCGAGCCATCGGCGATCCAGCAACTGTTAGTGTTGCGCGAGACCACGGTGCCGGTCGTTCGCACCAACGTTCCGACGTTATAGAGGCCGCCCAACCGTCCGGTCGGGACTGCCGGGGTATTCGCGCTGGGCCATACTCCACCCATCGACTTGTGAGTCGTGAACAGCGGCTGCGGAGGGGTGGTGTCCGTTCCTCCGACCACAAGCGATAGACAATCTACCGCCCGCTCGCCTTCGTAAGTCGTCATTTGACCACCGATCGTTGCGAACCTGTCCAGCTCGGGTCCGGAGACGTAGTTCACCCTGATCCCGCTGACGCGGTTGTCGTCGCCAATGTAGAACGCGTAATACTGCGACCACGTGACGGGCTTCGCGGGGAATATGACATAGGCTCCATCAGCCAGCCCAAGTGCCTCGGAACATGGGTCGCACAGTCTGCCTACCACAACATTGAGTTTGTCCGAGCTGTTGAGCCCGGTCGGATCAGTGACTTTGGCCGTGATCTCCGTGTAACCCGAGTCATAAGCAGCGTGGCTTATGCGCAGATAGCGACCGAGGTAGATAGAAGCGCCAAACGCCGGGTTGGTGTTGCGGTGGACCGTGAATATCAGTTCGGAATCCGGCCCATCCGGGTCCACGACGTATCTGTAGAGGTCGATGTCGTGACTGGTCGCGACCTTGGTGGTCTGGAAGGTCTGATCTGGAATCCCCTGCCACATCGGTGGGTCGGCAACAGGATTCACTGTCACTAAGAACGTGTCTTCGCCATATCCCTCCTCCCAGTCCCAGACGCGGATCGTGACGTTGCCCGAGCCGTTGTAGTTGGCGGGCGGGGTTATATCTATGTAGCGATTGCCATCGATCGTGACGGTGCCCTCGGGCAGTTCGCTCGATTGGATCGTGTACGTGAGTGACGAAGCCGGGATCTCTACATCCGAGGCATAGGCCCACAGGTCGATAGTGTTGTCGAGCGTGGCGTCCTCGTCCAAAGTACGATCAGGCAGGCCGGTGATCACCGGCGCATCGTTGACCGAGTTCACGGTGACTGTGAACGTGTCTTCACCCCAGAGCCCCTGTGGATCTGTGGCACGAACTGTGATATCGCTTGTGCCGGACCAGTCGGCTGTTGGGTTGACGTTAATGTAGTAGCTGGAATGGAGCGTAACGCCACAAGCCGGGTTCGTGTTGCCGGTGATCGTGTAGATAAGGCTTGGCGCGATAGTCTCAGGGTCGTTGGTGTATAGATTCAGGTTGGTCGCGTGATACAGCGAGCCGTCCTCATCGAGGGAGATATCCGGCAGAGCCTTGATGACTGGCGGATCGTTCACCGGAGTCACCGTTACCGTAAACGAGTCGTACTGGGTGATGATCCCGTCCGAGCACGATACTTGCACAGTCGCGGTGCCGTTCCAGTTCGTCACTCCCTGCATGCTCACCTGGCGCAGCCCGTTGATACCTATCTGCAGGTTGGGATCGGAGACATAGTACAGCTCGAAGATCAGTTGGGCATCGGTGCTCTCAGGGTCCGAGGCGTAGTCCTCTAGGTTGAAAGCGGTCCGGAACTCGTCCTCCGCGATCGTGACATCCGGCAGCCCACCGAATGTTGGGACGGTGTTCCAGTCGATCGTGTTCTGGTAGATGCTGGCAACGGCGCCGTGGATGTTGAAGTTGTGCGCCTTCCACTGGTCCCAGAACTCACCGAACTTGTCGCAGTTGTGATGGTACATAATGTGCCATATGTCGAGCCACCCGCCGCTGTACTTGTCATAGCCATCGTTGGCGGAGTCAGCGATATCCCAGACCGCACCCGCAACCCTTCCCTCAACGGTTCTTCCTTCGTCATAGCCGTCGCCCCACGTGGCCGCCTCGAGATCAACCGCGCCACCTCCGGGATAGTTCCGAATGGGGTCATTGGTGGTCCACATATGCCATATCTGAGCCCAACCCTCTGTCCACGCGCAGTTTACGTGACTTGATCCCATCAGATAGTGCGGGTCGGGACAGTAAGTGGTGGGGAAGTAATCGCCGTAGATGTTGTACATCACCGAGTGCCCCATCTCGTGGAGTATCGTGTCCGGTGTATCGTCCACGTCGTTGGCGAACAGGTATATGCGGCCACCTTCGCTGTAGTGCGCTCCTCCGTTATAAACCGGGTCGAACCACACCGTGTGCGCGCCGACGGAGTCAGGCGGGACAGCACAGGCTTTGATCATGTCGTCGGCGATCCACCACGCCTTGTAGTTCGGATCGCTTGGGCCGACTACCCAGTCTCCAACCGACTGATGGCCGGCCGAATCGAAGCTGAACACGTCAGTGTCGGAAGTGAATGGCGAACCGGGGGTTTCTATGACATAGACGCTGCCGTTGGTGTCGTTGGCACTGGTGAGACACCTAACATACAGGCCCACGCTGGTGTAGCTGACCGGATCGAATACGAAGTTGCCTTCAGCGTCTGTGTGAGTAGTCCCAATCGTCATCTCGTAAGGCAAGGTCTTGATAAGCTGGACTACCTGGTACCTTTGGCCGACTGTGTTGCCCGCGCGGTCAACGAATGACCACTTGCCACTGATAATTAGATCGCTTGCCGGCTCGCCACCGGCATCGGACTCTGGGCTTGCCTGCAACTCCGCGGAGTCAGGTGAAACAACCAGCTTGCCGGCGGTCTTGTCCGCCGCTGGCCTGCCGATGCGCTTACCACTCCCCTTCGATGTCTGCCTGGGTGGGGTTCGGATGCTGCTCGTGTCAGTGACCACTGAGCTGGAGGTCTCGCCGACGGAAAGAGTGACGTAAGCAACATCACTCCAGACTACTCCCGGCTTCTCTGCGCACTTCGCCACGACGCGAACGCTCTTGAGCCCAGGCGTTGGGAACTTGACCTTCGCCTCGAACACAACCGGCGAGCCCTTGGACACCGCGCCAGTGACAAGAATCGAATCGCCCACGACCCTGCCGTCACCCTGGGGCTGTATCTCGATCGTCACGTTTGGAAGATCGCGCTCGACCTCTACTGTGGCGGTGACGACGCCTTCCGCCCCTACAACAGGCGCGCTGTTGGCTTTGAGGCCTATGTTGAATGGGACTTCGCGCGAGGCCGGAGCGGCCGTCGCAAGCAGAAGAAGAGACAAGACGAGCACAAACTTGGCAGTTCTCATCTACCGGACCCTCACTGTCTGTGGATGTGTCGCTTTGTCGGGGCCAGGTATCCGGCGGCCGTGTGCGAGCAGGGCCGCGATCCGTTCCGAGCAGCGAATCACGTGCTGGAGTGCCGCGAACCAAGCTGGCACTCACGGTAGCATTCTGCCTTAGATTGCGCCATTTGTCAAGGATATATGCCGAAAGAGGGTCAAGAAGATGGCTGGGAAACGATCAGTCGGCTACCCACCGGCCACGCGGATTACCCTGTGCATTGGAGGATATCTATCCTGCGAGACAAGCTCGGTCTCGGATCCGGAGGGGGTGGTGAAGTGGCGATAGGTGACAACGTAGAAGCCGGGGTGTCCTCGATTGATGAGCTTGAACCCTGCTCCATCGCTTGATGAGCGGTTTTGAACGACCTGGGTTGGTCTGGTGACCGATCTCACCTGGGTCTGCACTCTCACGGAGCAGCTCGGACGATAGGTGGAGCGGATGCTGAACGTTACCTTGCCATCGTCTACTTTGCCGCAGATCCTGATCGGGTCCGGCAGGTTGTTGCGGAACTTGAGGTCAATGGCTGAGTAGGCTACTGCCGCATCTCTGCCGAGCGGAGCGTAGCGCGCGGGCCAGTGATGTCGATGGCGCTCGACGATCTCCAGACCGGCAAGTAGCGCCGCGTTGTAGAGCGTGGATGATGCCTGGCACACGCCTCCGCCCCAGCTCCGCACGAGTTCACCGTCATAGCTCACCGGTGCCTTGACGTAGCCTCGATCGGCGGTCCAGGTGCCCACTGCCTTCACAAACGAGAACACCCCGCCAGGCGGAACCACGATGTTGTTGGTCGCGTGTGCCGCCAGGGTGACATTGTGAACCTGAGACGGAGTGCGGCCGCGAAGACTGGTAGAGTAGGCCCCGATATCGCGCTCGGCAGCGGGCGAACTGCCCGACCAAATCGCGAGCACGACAATGACTGCCGCTCCGAATATCACTCCAACGATGCTTAAGCGCCGCATGCTGCTCCTCCCGGACAATCTTACCATGTAAACGCGCAGACAGCACGGGAGGTTACAGAGGCGTGTGTGTTCAGTCCTCTGCACATGTCATTTCGAGCATAGCGAGATACCGTCTTGCCTGTCAATGGCTTCTATGCCTGT
>CAZFYZ010000141.1:0-3440 GCA_964523735.1 uncultured bacterium
AAACGTTTGAGCGGTAGAGTATAATGGTTCAGTTGCAAAATCTAGCCATCGCATACGGACCAGCGCGTCTTGTACTCGCTGGGGAACGCGGGATGACTGTCGAAACCGATCAAGCCATTGTAAAGAGGGTGCTGGCAGGCGACCACGACGCTTTCTCGATTCTGGTGGACCGTTACCAGAATCGCATATACAGCGTCGTGCACAATTACGTCTCTAACCAGGAAGACGCTCTGGACGTCACCCAGGATGCGTTTGTGAAGGCGTTCAGTAAGCTGAAGAGTTTTGACGCAGCCTCCTCGTTCTACACGTGGATGTACCGAGTGGCGATCAACACCTCGATTGACTTCCTTCGAAAGAGGAAGAGTCGGCCAGCTGAATCCCTGGACGATGAGAAGTTTTCTGAGGTTGGTTTCGAGCCGGAATCAAAGGACCCTTCGGCAGATCCCGAACGGGTGGCGACTCGCAGGGAGCAAGCCAGGATTCTGAGGAGCGCGATCTCTCAGCTCTCGGATAAGCTGCGGCCTGTGATTGTCCTGCACGACGTGGAAGGACTCTCGCAGGACGAAGTCGCCGACGTTCTCAGAGTGCCTGTGGGGACTGTGAAATCCAGGGTGTCAAGGGCCAGGGCGGAGCTTAGGAATGCTCTGCGCAAGTATGCGGGTGAGGTTCTATGAACTGCAAGAAGATACGCGAGATAACTGCTGATTATGTGAGCGATTGCCTGCCCGACGCCACGAGACGGCTCTATGAGGATCACATCGCCGGCTGTGATGAGTGCGCGGAGGAACTGAAGTACATGAGCGCGATGATCGCGTCGCTTGGGCGGCTGGGTGAACTGCGCTCACCGGTCGATTGCTGGCCGTCTATTCGGGAGAGGCTTGCTCGTGAGGCGCGGCCGAAGCCCTTTATCCGGAATCTCCTCAGGCCGGTCTTTGCTGCTCCGGTCTTTGCCGCTGTCGTTCTGCTTGTTGTGATGGTAGTCTCGGGCCAGTTTGCCCGTGTGCCGAAGAGCAGCCCTGCGCCGATTCCCGCCTACAGCGGGTACCTGACCGCTCATGCGCGCGCTCAACGCGTGCAGGTGTTCAGCGATCCCGATGTGACATTCATTGCCGCTGAGCTGGAGAACGCCAGCCTCGGCGGAAGCCCTGCAAGACCATGAAGTGGATCCCGCTCTATACTCTAATCCTTTGCGCACTTGTCGGACCGGCACTGGGCCGCGACATTGCCCCGGCGGACCTGCTCAAGAGAGCAGCGAACGCCGATAAGCATGTCGACTACCGTGGCAAGAAGACCGCCACGATCACCTTCGGTCGCGGTTCTGCGCACGTTGTGATGAAGGTAATACACCTGCGGCCGGACATGACCCGCACGGAGTACTTCAGTCCTGATGCGCTTGCCGGCATGATCATGATCCAGAACGGTCCTGACCTCTGGAAGTACCGGCCAAGAGAGGAGGCGTGGGAGCAGATCCGCTGCCCCTGCCCATCGACGGAGGTCATACGCGCCGAGGCTTTTCGCAACTATGACCTCAGATTGGTCGGCACCGAGCGTATAGCCGGCCGAGTTGCGCATGTCATACGAGCGATCCCTCACAACCGCGGTGACGCCTCGCACAGGCTGTGGGTGGATCGGGAATCCGATCTCATCATCGCCACGCAGGTCGAGAGTGATTCGGGCGCTGTACTCAGGTCCTCACGCTATGTGAACCTGAGCGTTAATCCCGGTGACATCTCGCGCTCCGTCTTCCAGATTAGCGGTAAGGTGCTGCCGGCCCCAAAGAGGCCAAAGAGCGGACCGGACAAGGTACTAAGACCGGCCTACCTTCCAAACGGCTACAAGTTGGTGTCAACGTCACGCCTGAACTTGAACGGCTTCGGCTGCGCTCACCTGCAGTACTCCAACGGAGCGAGCGCGATTTCGCTGTTCCAGCAGCAGTCTTCCGACGAGGTTCCCAAGGGGCTTGTCAACAGCAAGGTGACGAACGTCATCACTTGGGTGCGTGACGGAATGCGCCTGACCCTGATGGGCGACATTTCCAAAGCCGAGCTGAAGAAGATCGCTGATTCCATAAAGTAGTACAGTCCTCAGACGCGACCCCCGATTGATGCTTCCTTCTCACGGGTATCCTGTGCGATAGTATGCGTGGTCGGGAGGTCCGAGATGCTCAGGCTGGCTCTGATTGCTCTGCTCTTCGTCATTGCGGTTGCTCTAAGCGGATGTGGTGGGTCATCGAGCGGCTCCACGTCTACGGTCAACATCACCGACACCAGTTTCTTCCCCAGAAACCTCACGATAGACGAAACCAATCGCGCGCAGTGGGTGGTCAATACGAGCGGCCTGCATCAGGTGGTCAGCGGCACGCTATCACCAACAGCGAATCCTCAACTGCGCATTCCGGTGATATCGATAGACCAGAACAACACCTTTTCGCCCAACTCATTCGAGGCTAACTACGGCGATACCGTCCAGTGGCAGAACAACAGAGCGCAGTCGTTCCTGATGGACATCGTGGACTCCTCCAATACCGTGCGCGCGACGCTTAGCTTCACTCAGACAGGCCAGATCATCCAGTTCAACACGTCGCAGCTTCCAAGCGCAGGCGCTTACACCTACCAGCAGCAGGGCAATTCCGCGTTTTCGGGGCAGCTCTTTGTCTTCGGAGTGCCGACGCCGAACCAGCAGTTCCAGAGCCAGGTTATGTCCACGGGCGGCTCGTTCTCCACACAGTTCAACACCCCAGGAGTGTTCCCTTACTACGACCTCGATCAGAACAATCCCAACAGGAGCTTCAGGACGGGGACCATCACCGTGCAGTAGCGAGGCTGCTACCCGATTCTCTCCCGAATGACGGCGCTGGCGTAGTCCATAAGCATAACGACTCCGGCGATCAGCCAGATAGCCGTCGCTGCCTGCCGCCACTGGAGCAGGTTCATATACTGGATCAGTTGGTAGCCGATCCCTCCTCCGCCGACTAGGCCGATGACCGTCGCCATGCGCACGTTGATGTCCCACCTGTAAAGCGTGAACGCGATGAACTGGGGGACTACCTGCGGAACGACCGCATAGGTGACAACTTGCAGTTCATTGGCGCCTGTCGAGCGGACGGCCTCGATGGGCCCGTGCTCGATCGACTCGATCGCCTCTGAATAGAGCTTGCCGACGGCACCGATGCCGTGGATCGCGAGTGCTATCACCCCCGCAAACGGTCCGATCCCCACGGCAGCCACTGCGATAACTGCGAAGATCAGCACTTCCACCGAACGCAAGATCGTGAACAGACCCCGAGTAAGGCCGTAGATCGTCTTCAGGAGCGGCGAGCCGGACATCAGATTGCGCGCGCCCAGGAACGATAGCGGGATTGCGAAAACGATCGATAGCGCCGTGCCGATGAGAGCGAGATAGATGGTCTCCAGCATCAACGGGGCTGCTTCACGCAAAGT
>CAZFYZ010000141.1:3450-9355 GCA_964523735.1 uncultured bacterium
GCTGAGCTGCCACCCGCCCGTATGGGCCGTGACCCGCGCTTGGACGAAGTAGTCGCCCGGGATGTAGCGGGGGTTCTTGAACCTTACCGTGAACTGGCCCTTGGTGTTGACGCGAAAATCGGCGACAGGAATCTCGTCGGCTCCGAGCAGGATCAGCGACCCCGGCTGATTGGGGGTGAACCCCTGGCCGTGGACAGTAAGCCTCTGGCCTTCGCGAGCCCTCTCCGGTTCGACGACGAGCCACGGCTGGCCTGGAACACGTGGCTTCTGGGTGATCGACTCAGGCGCGCCGGGACCCGGGACCAGGAACTTGGCGGTTGCGGTTTCCTCGGAGACTCCTCTCTCAACGAAATCCGGTCGGGCAAGGCCGGAGAAGACTTGGCCGATGACGTTACGCTGCTCAGCCTGAAGCTTGGGCGCGTGAATGTCGGTTACCTGCCAGGCGGCGACGAGGTTTGCTGCGAGCAGTATCAGAATCGGCCCTGCCGACGACGCACGCTTGCCCTGAGCCATACGCCACGCGTCCCATATGTTCCAAGCCCATATGGGAAGCATCACCCATACATTCCAAGCAAGCACAGTGAGCATCACAGCGAAGAACGAGCCCAGCATGTAGGTGAGCAAGCTGTAGGGAGATGGAGCGATTATGGAGGCGAAACCGACGCCTTTGAAGATCGCGGTCTGAGTCGCGAGCCCGACCAGGAGCAGGAGTCCTCTTCGCCAGTCGCCCGCGTAGATCTGCCCAAGGCCGGGGATCAACGCCGATAAAACTCCCGCGAGGACAGGGGACTTCCGTGGTGCGGCGGCCGTCATGCTATCTCCACCTGAATCGCGTCCTCGCCGTAGATCTCTCTGAAGCGGTCATCGTCTATCTCTTCAGGTGTACCATCAAAGACTAGCTCACCAGCCTTGAGCGCGATGACGCGGTCGGCATATCGACGGGCAAGAGAGAGGAAGTGGAGGTTGCAGAGCACCGTCATCCCGTCGTCCGTGTTCATCTTCTCCAGGTGGTTTAGCACCGTGTGAGCCGTGGCGGGGTCGAGCGAGGCCACGGGCTCGTCAGCGAGGATCAGCTCAGGCTTCTGCATCAGCGCCCGCGCAATGCCGACTCGCTGCTGTTGCCCTCCCGAAAGCGTGTCCGCGCGTTGGTGAGCTTTCTCCGCAAGCCCGACGCGACTGAGGTTCGCCCGCGCCATCTCGTGGTTCTCCGCGCTGAACCTGTGAAGGAGGGTGAGGCCGGTCGGCGCGTAGCCCAGCCTGCCTGCCAAAACGTTCGCCATGACGGACGAGCGCTTGACTAGGTTGAAGTGCTGGAACACCATCCCGATCCGCCGCCTGATCGCCCGAAGCTCTGCGGGACCCGCAGCAGTGACATCCACGCCATCCAGAAATACCCTGCCGGATGTTGGCTCGATCAGCCGGTTGATGCACCGCAGGAATGTGCTCTTCCCCGCGCCCGAGAGGCCAATAATCGAGACGAACTGGCCCTTGAACACTTCGAGAGATACATCGTGAAGTGCTCGCGTGCCGTCGGGGTAGGTCTTGGATAGATGTTCGATTCGCAGCATCGCTCGTTTGTCACGCGTCATCTCGAACGTAGTGAGAGATCTGCTTTGGGTGCCTACTCGAAAGCAGATTTCTCGCGATGCTCGGAATGACGGGCTGTAAGCCCCTACTTCACCTTCTCAATCTCGATCTTCTCCGTCTTCGCCACCTTCCGGACCGAGTCGTAGTCTGCATCCTTTGCAGGCACAAAGCCGTCGATGCCGTAGACTGTCATGATTGCGATGCGCCCCTCGTCGGATTCCGCGACCTTCATGAGGCCGTCGGTGATCTTCTTGACCAAGTCCGGCGGAAGGTCCTTGCGAACGCTGACAGTATCGTTCGGGATCTCGGCGCTCTTCGCGATGACCTTGGTCTTCTGCATCACGTCCTTGATGGTCCCGACGACCTTCTCCCGTGCATCGCTGACGACGCCGCCGTAGATCGCACCGGCGTCCACCTGCTTGTTGTAGACAGCCATCACCACTTTGTCGTGCGCCCCGGCAAATATCACGTTGGAGAAGAACTTGTCCGGGTCCTCGCCTTTCGATCGAACAAGCTCTTTGGCGTACAGGCAGCCGGAGGTCGAGACCGGATCGCCGTACGCGAAGCGCTTGCCCTTGAGATCCTCAAGCTTATTGATGCCCGTGTCGGTGCGGGCGATGATGAAGCTCCAGTACTTGTCGGATTTGTTCCGAACCGTTCGGAGAACGACCTTGACGCCATATTGGTCGTGTGCGATGACGTAGGGCAGCGGCGACAGCCACCCGACATCGACAGTCCCCGCGCCCATCGCCGAAACGACCGCTGCATAGCTCGTGGGCACGCTGATTTCGTATGTTAGCCCTGTCTCCTTATGTAGAAGCTCCGCCAGTTTCTGACCGCTGATGACAAGCTTGCGAGTGTCCAACGAAGGCACCAACGCCATCTTGATCGGATTGCCCGGCGTGCCGAGGGCCGTGGCGGGCTTACTGCTTTTCTGCTTGCCGCAGCCGGTAAGCAGAGCAATGATGACCAATGCTGCTGCCCCGAGGATCATAATTCTCTTCATAAAGCCGTTCTCCTGGTAAGCATCAGTGCTGGGACTCGATGCCAGAATCTCTTTGCACAATCATCTGCTGATTTCCTCTGACATCCGGCCTCTGACCTCAGACTTCGCCCAACAGGAAGGTATAGCAGTGCGCTGGGAGAAGTACAACTCAAGCAAGAGTGCGTGGAGGGATGTTGTGCTACTAAGACGACTATGCCTGATATCCGTGGCTGGGCTGATGCTGGCCTTTGTGATCGCCGGAGGATGCCTCGCGGCGCAGACTGTAAAAGGAACCGTGATCTCGTCCACGGTCGACAGCGTCACTTTCAAGCCAGATGGCAGCGACAAGTCTGTGACCCTGAAAGCGGCGGCGGGTGCTTCCGTCACCCGCGGCCAAACGGGCAAAGACTCCCGCGCGGCCAAGCTCAGTGAGTTTGGCGAGGGAGACCGCATAGTCGCCACTGTCAGCGCGGCTGGCCCGGCAACATCGCTGAAGGCCTTCTACGCGATTGCCAAGGGCACCGTTGTCTCCGTTCAGAATGGCAAGGTCTTCTTCCGCGACGGGCGGTCGGTGAAGCTGAAGCCAGGCATGCCCGTTGTCTTCGATGGCGGAAACCTCGGCAAGGCTTCCGACCTGAAGCCGGGTTGCCAGCTTATCTGCCGGGTTAACCCTCTCACCAGCCAGGCCTTCACCGTGATCGCAAAAATGCCGAAGAAGGCTGTTCCACCCGCCACTGCGACCGTCGAGCCCGTAACGCCCGTTCTCCCGGCGGTGAAGCCCGTGATTCGGTCGGTGTCATACAAGGCCCCCGATCAGCCCAAAGCCAGGGACTGGATGCGCGTCGACGTTACGGGCACACCGGGCGCCAGAGTCGTTTGCCAAGTCAAGGGCCTGATTCCTCGAACCGAACTCAAGGAGATGGTGCCAGGCTGCTATCGAGCCCAGGTGATGGTTCCCAGCGGCAAGTCGGCCATCAATGAGCCTCTGGTTGCATACATGACCCTCTCGGGGTTGGAAGCATCTCCCGTCCAGGCGAGCAAGCTGATCTCTGTTGACGCGGCCGCTCCCAGCCAGCTGCCGCCACTCGCGTTTGCGCCCACTGCCCCGAAAATGGAGCCGAAGCCGGAGGAAGCCCCCGCGCCGGCAGCTGCACTCGAGCCTGAAGCCAGACCTGAGCCCGCGCCTGTCACGTCCGCTGCGCCTGCCGTCGAGCCGGTGCCCCAGCCGCCGGTAGAGCCCGAGCCTGCCAAGACAAGGGCTCCCGTTGTGGTCACTTCACCTGGAGCCGGCGCCAAAATTGCGCGTGTACTGCTAGTGGCTGGAACGGCTGAGCCTGGGTCCAGCCTCATAGTGACGGTGACATACAACAACGGCCTTGCGGGCATACTCAATCTATCCGGCCAAGTCTCGAGCCAGTTGGTTGCGGTGTCGCAGGCGGGTGAGTTCAGGATGGGGCCAATAGCGCTCGAAGGCCCGCTCGCCACCAAGGGCCTGGTCTTTACGATCAAGGCCGCCTACCCGGACGCCGCTGATCAGGCGGTGGAAGTAAGGGCTTTGGGTGATAGAAGCTAGCAAGCGTCCAATTGCGAGGCTATGCAAGCGCTCCGCGTGATCGATACGCTGGCCATTCAGATCGAATCGGCGGGCGCGCATGCGCTTGGCAAGTGGCAGAACTCAAAGCCAGGTCCCCCGTCTCCCTTGGAAATTGCTTGATCCCGATTTCCACAAGCTTGAAGGGGATGTCAAAGTGGAATGGCTCCCCTGATCGCTACGCTCTGCCCACGATTCTCGTCATCACGTCCATCAGGCACCAGTATCTCAGTTCCGGCAGGTGCTCTATAGCGTCCAGGAGAATATCCGGGGCTTCATTGTCTTCGGCACATCGCAGGATCTCTGTGCGTGAACAGGGGAATATGATCTCGTCCAGATACGCAGGTAGCTTTGCCGTTGTTCTGTGGCCGATCAACTCTGTAGCCATAGTTCTCCCTCCCGAGGTATTGGTTCCTATTGCCCGCTGAGAAACCGCGAGGGTCTCATTCTGGAGCGCCGCGATGAGCGCAATCTGGGTGCGGGGTGGTGATTGTCTTGTCTCGGTTCTTTTACCCCGCAAAAGGCCTCTTTAACCTCTGCCAAGGGCACGAGCATCGCTTTTTTGTCGCAGGGAAGCGCATAACTGTGCGGGCGTGCGGGATCTCGGGACGAGGTTCCCGAGACAACCGAAAGGATGTCAGACTTGAGACTTCCGCCTCCCCAGTAGCCGCATGCTGTTGGCAATCACGAGGAGCGCGCTCCCCTCGTGACCAAGCACGCCTGTTGATAGCGTGACCCACCTGCCCAGTGCCCCGCCGACGAGCACTATGACCGCGATCAGCGCGATGGCGATGTTCTGCTTGATGATGCGTCGGGCGGAGCGGCTGAGGGATACCGCGTAGGGCAGCATCACGATGTCATCGGCCATGAGTGCAACGTCCGCGGCCTCGACTGCGGCGTGGCTTCCGGCCCCTCCCATCGCGATCCCTACGTTCGCCGCTGCCAGTGCGGGCGCGTCGTTGATCCCGTCACCAACCATCGCGACACTGTCCAAGGCTGCCAGTTGGCGAACCTTATCAACCTTCTGCTGGGGCAGTAGATCGGCATAGTGCTCATCAACCTTGAGTCTCTCAGCTACTGCCTGGGCCGTGCGTCCACCATCGCCCGTCAGCATCACCGTCTTTCGGATGCCTTTCGTCTTCAGCTCTGCCAGCGCTTGCTCTGCGGCCGGCCTGACGGTGTCAGATGCCCCGATCGCTCCGATGATCTCAGTCTCATCAGACAAGTAGACAACCGTGCATCCTCCCGCAACGAGCTTGGCGATCTCGGGTGAGTCGGGTACCGGAACGCCTATCTCCTCCATCAGGCGGCTGCTGCCGACGTAGTAGGCTCCTCCGTTCGCGACCGCACGGGCGCCCTTGCCGGGGTTGGCTTCGAAGAACGAAACATGAAGATCAGGGACGCCGGCTTGGCGTGCAGCTTCCACGATCGCGTCAGCGAGCGGATGCTCGGATCTGCTCTCCACGGCTGCCGCAATGGAGAGGACCTCCTCCTTCGTGCGGGAATTGAGCGGAACCACCCCACAGAGGCTCAGCTTTCCTGTTGTCAGGGTGCCAGTCTTGTCAAAGGCCATCACTGAGACATTGCCAAGCGCCTCCAGATGCGCGCCACCCTTGATCAGTACGCCCGACCGCGCCGCATTTGCTATCGCGGCAACTATCGCAACTGGCGTGGAGATTACCAGAGCGCACGGACAGGCCACGACAAGCAGTGTCAGTGCGCGTCCCAGCCATTCGCTGTAG
>CAZFYZ010000142.1:0-9353 GCA_964523735.1 uncultured bacterium
TTTTCGAGCCGCGCTTCCTCTATCACTGCGACCGCATGGGCTACATCGTCTGGGGCGAGTTCCCTGACTGGGGCTGCCATGGATACGGTCCGGGGCATGATCACTGGAAGCCGGGCGCGAACTACATCACCCAATGGGTCGAGGAGGTCGAGCGCGACTACTCGCACCCCGCAATCGTCGGCTGGTGTCCGCTCAATGAGACTTGGCAGGACATTACCGACCGCATCTATACGCACGATGAGATCCATCAGGGTATGTGGCGGGCGACCAAGCTCGCTGACCGCACCAGGCCCGTGCTGGACGTATCCGGCTATGCGCATCGTGTTCTGGAGACCGACATCTACGATAGCCACGACTACGAGCAGGATCCGGCCAAGTTCAAGGAGAACCACGACAAGCTCCTCGAGGGCAAGCCATTCATCAACGGCGACCGGAGATGCTCCACGCCTTACAAGGGTCAGCCCTACTTCTGCAGCGAGTTCGGCGGAATCCGCTGGAATCCCGCGCAGGCTGAGAGCCACGAGTCCTGGGGTTATGGTGATGCTCCCAAGTCACTCGAGGAGTTCTACACCCGCTTCGAGGGCCTCTGCGCCGCACTGCTGGACAACCCGATGATGTTCGGTTACTGCTACACCCAGCTCACCGACGTTTTCCAGGAGCAGAACGGCATCTACTACTTCGACCGCTCGTCGAAGTTCGACATGGAGCGGATCAAGGCTGCGCAGGTGCGGAAGGCCGCGATAGAGTAGTAAGTGTACGTAAACGGGAATGCCCGGAACTACCCGCGGGCGACACTATTTGCTCAGATCAGATTCTGGACGCTGAGCTGCTTGAGAGGGGTCTAAGATGAACTTACGTGTTGCGCTTCTACCTGTGATGGCCAGTGCGGCCATCCTCTCGTTGTCTGCCGTTGGATCGGGTGCGGAGCAAGCCCGCCAGAACCCGGCGGACGGATCTGGCGGTAAGCCGCAGGCGATCCAGTACAACGCAAAGCCGTTCTTCCCGATAGGTGTGTGGTTCGAGGGCGATCCAAACTGGGCTGGTTCCCCCAGTGATCCTGCCGGTGCGCGCGCCTACTACGATCGGAGCTTCGCTGATATCGCCGCGCACGGGTTCAACACCGTTGTCGTGCCCAACTGCCCTGAGGAGCTCTGGGAGACCTTGCTGCAATCCGCCAAGGACAATGGCATCAAGGTGGTTCTGGAGATCGTGCCAATCAGAGAGCTGATAATGAACACAGCCTCAACGGATGCGCAGTTCAGCGCGGAGGCGAAGCGAGTCTACCAGAAGATCGGCAAGTACTCCTCACTGTTGCGCTACCAGACGAGGGACGAGCCGTGGACGGAACTGGTACCGAACTGGGTAAAGGCGCAGCGAGCGCTGCATGCCGTGGACCCAACAAGGCCGGCGTTCTCCTGTTTCTGCAACCCTGGGCCGCTTGAGTCGCTGCTCCAGATAACCACGTTGGGGGAGGCGGTCTTCGACATCTATCCGCTTGGTCCCAACGCCCCATCGCAAACCCTCGGCAACTTCGTAGCCACGCTGGATTCCTATACGCAGGTCGCCAGCGGAGTCACACGTTGGCCGGTCCTGCAGTCGTTCTACAAGGCTGGCTCCTGGCGTTACCCGACACCTGAGGAGCTGCGCGCGATGACCTACCTGTCGCTGGCGTCAGGGGCGAAAGGAATGTTCTACTTTATCTACCAGAGTCTGCCGCAGCACCCGGAGAATCTGGGTGGACTTGTAGATGCCAATGGCGATCCTCTGCCGCTGTACGCGACGGCCACCGCCTTGGCCAAGGAGCTTAAGTCGGTCTCAGGCCTGATGCTTTCACTGAAGCCGGCCACTTGTACTCCCAAGGTGACGGGCGACGCGAAGGTCAGCGCATTCACGGGCAAGTCGGATAGGCAGGTGCTGATCGTTGCCAGCACTCGGCCGGACGCTGCAATGACCGCTGTCCTTGGCTTGGACTGTGATGGCGACTGGACCGATGCCATCTCCGGAGAGACGTTCACGACCATCGGCAAGAGCCTGACGATACCCCTTGCCCCCGGCGCAGGCCGTGTGCTCGTGTCCGAGTGAAGGTCTGCGCGAGGACTTCCCTTCTGTGAATTGTTGATCGGGTGCGATGTGCGTTGCATCGCACCCCCAAGAGTGTCTTCCAAGAGGAGAATGTTGTCTATTGCTTCGACCGCTCCAGCAAGTTAGCGTGGAGCGGTCAGGCCCGCGCAGGTGTGGAGGGCCGCGATGGAGGAATGAGGAAGGGCAAAGCATCTGATGCCGAAATCCGCAACTGGTACTCAATATGGGCTTGATCAGATATGGCGCATAAATGCGAATATAGGAGGTGTGGCCTGATGTTACATCGCCTCTGCACGGTGGTGGTTGGGCTGCTGCTCGCTCTCGTGCTCTGTGGGTGTCAGGATAGCAGGGTAGAGATCGGCCTAATGATCATTGATAGGTTCAGCCCTGGGGCTCAAGGCTTGGAACGGGAGGTAGTTCTGATTCTGCCAGAAGGAGATGCGGGCCAGGACGTAATGAGCCGCCTTCTGGTGCAGGCTCAGAGCGAAGGCTGGATTACTGTTGCAGGACCTGGGGCCGCACAATCGATTGGTGATCATTACCAGGACACAGGTAGACTCAGCCACGAACTGAATGCCACAGAGCTGACCGGTGAGGTCATGTCCGCCCGCAGAGCATTTGCCATCACCCAACAGGCGGATGCTGGCGTCTTCACTGCTCTCTTCGCACCGGCATACAGAGTTGGTGATGGCGGACATGGCAAGCATTCCGCCACCGGACACATAGCGGCCAACGCGATCTGGAGGGCTATCCAGGCCGAGTCTGCACGCTACTTGACGTCTCGGGGCTATTCTGCCGAACAGCTTGCTGTAGGTTTCCAGTATCCAGTTGCATGGACCATCATATGTTCTGGGCGTGACGTGACAACGACTCGCGGCAAAGTCCACACCTACGGGAGAGAGGCGCTTGTGCAGACTAACATGTATGGGCCTGAATTCCTTGCTGAGATGCCGATCACCGTCGAGTGGCGCGAACCATCGTATGTTGGTCATATCATGATCCTGGCTGTAGTGTTGGCTGCGCTTGCCGGCGCTGTTCTATACATCGCCGCACGCAGCCGCGCGGGGCGCAACGCCCCTGGCCCTCCGATCGGCAGGCAGTAAGCATCGCCGTCGCCGTGAGGCGATCGGCCCGCTGTTTCGTCGATACTCTGCAAGCACCAACCGAGGTGATAGGCAATGTCCTCCACTGAACCTGAAAAGGACGAACTGCTGTGGGAGTGTGTGGGGTACCATGAACCGAACGATCACAACGCCCTGATGACCTTCCGTGCGGCTGTCCCCGGAGGCTGGCTCGTGGCAGTGAGAGGTCTGTTCAGACCAAGCGGCAAACCCTCTCCTCGTGAGAGCAGCAGACCTGCGGAGATGCATGTACCTGGAGCATTTCGTCCCCCTGACTTCTGGGGCGGGCTGACGTTCTACCCCGACCCAGGCCACCAGTGGGGCGACTTCGTCTGCCCAGTCGAGGAGCCGAGGATAGGCTTCAGGACTCATGAGGAGTGAGACCGGCCTGGCGGCATAACGACGCGGTGGAGCGCCGTGCTTGGAAGACTCCGAGCGCACGCCCTTTGCGTTGCACCAGTTCATCTGCTAGAATAGCCCCAATATCCCGCTGGGGGTGCTGCGTAAGCGGCTGAGACTCCGATGTGATCGGAGGTCCCTTGGAACCTGATCCGGTTAGTACCGGCGTAGGAAATGCGGTTTGGGTCGCAGAGTCCGAAGACTTCATCTTCGCTCACGTTGTTTGCGGCGACCTCCGGCGAGGAAACTCATTGGAGGCACAGCAAATGGCTGTCGAGCAGAACGTATTCCCCACACCATCCTCAGAGAAGAACGTCACCCGCGCGCTTGTCCGCGAGTTTGCCCGCGAGTTCGATGACTACGTCGAGAGCGATGTCCTCATCGCCGGCGGAGGTCCCAGCGGGCTGATTTGCGCAAAGATCCTGGCCGAGAACGGCATCAAGGTGATGATCGTCGAGCGCAACAACTATCTCGGCGGCGGGTTCTGGGTCGGCGGATATCTGATGAACAAAGTGATCTTCCGCGCGCCGGCGGACAAGATCGTTGCCGAACTCGGTATCCCTCAGATAGAGGCCGAGCCCGGGCTCTTCGTATCTGACGGCCCCCACGCTTGCTCGAAGCTCATCGCCGCGGCCTGCGATGCCGGAGCAAAGATCCTCAACGCCACAGTAGTAGATGACGTCGTCCTGCGTGAGGGGAACAGAGTCGCTGGACTGGTCATCAACTGGTCGTCTGTGCAACTGCTCCCGAAGCAGGTGCGGTGCGTGGACCCTGTCGCCATCGAAAGCAAGCTCGTGATAGATGCCACCGGCCACGATGCGGCGATCGTGAGCATGCTCGCGGATCGCGGCCTCTCGAGCGTTCCTGGCTGCGGCCCGATGTGGGTGGACAAGTCCGAAAACGACGTTGTTACGCACACCGGCTTGGTTCACCCGGGGCTGATCGCCATCGGTATGTCCGTCTCGTCAGTCTATGGCCTGACCAGGATGGGCCCGTCGTTTGGCTCGATGCTGATCTCCGGGATCAGGGGCGCCGAGATCGCTATGCAGGCGCTTAGTGGCATGCAGCTTGATTCCTGCGGCGCCGAACCCGCACTCGTCTAACGCTCTATTCGGTGATATCTGCCTCGGGAGCGATGACATGTCGCTCCCGACGCAAACCTGAGAGCGTCTGAAGGTGGTCCCTTCGACTGAACTCGCGGGAGGTCAGGGGGCCCGAGTGCGGCCTAGATCGCCTGGCCTGCTTGGCATTCTCCCTCGCCCATCTGACTGAAGAACTCCTGTGCGCGCCGGTGCATCTCTTCCTCGGAGACGTCCTCCTTATGCGATGCAACCGCCCAGTGATGCCCGAACGGATCTATGACTGACCCCATCCTGTCGCCCCAGAACATGTCTTCGGGAGCCATTTCCTCCTGGGCGCCGGCTTCCACGGCTCTGCGATACGCGGCGTCCGCGTCAGGTACAGATAGGTAGAAGCCCGTCGTGAACCCGCCAAGCGAGCTGGGCGATTTGCCTCCCATGCCCGGCATTTCATCGCTCAGGTAGAACAAGGTGTTGCCTATTTTCAGCTCCGCATGCATTATGCCTTTGCCGCCGGGGCCGGCCATACGCATGACCTCTTCAGCGCCGAAAGCGTTCTTGTAGAACTCGATCGCCTTCGCACCGTCGGAGACGGTGATCCCCGAGGTTAGAGTCTGGGTTTGCATAGAAACGTCAGTGGTCTCTGGCATAGTATCTCTCCTGGTGGTATCTTCTGGGCCGAAGCCCTATCCAGGCAAAGCATACCCACAACGAGCAGTAGCTCAAGCTTTCCGTGTGGTGGCAACTCTCACCCCATCAACGAGTTCATCCGAAGAAGGATATTGCCGATCTCGTTCCGTATTTGATTGACGAGAGGCAAAGGTCAAGCTATGAGATTTGGTTGCTGTGTAGGACTGGATAAGCTCCAGGCTGTTCAGGATGCGGGCTATGATTATGTAGAGCTGCCCGTCAGCGTCGTTAGGCCCGAATCCGCCGACGATGAGGTCCGGTCCACGCTGGAGGGGATCACCGAGTTCGAGATCGCGCCCGAGGTCTGGAACCGCCTCCTGCCTGCGGATATGAAAGTCGTGGGGCCCGAGGTGGACAAGTATCGCATCGAGCGATACCTGCGCACTGCCTTCGAGCGCATCGAGGAGCTTGGGGGCGAGGTTGTCGTCTTCGGCAGCGGCAAGGCGCGCATGTTCCCCGATGGCTTCCCTACGGACGAGGCGAATGACCAGCTGACGGAGTTCTTAACGCTTGCGGGACAGGTCGCGGGCCCGCACGGCATTACGCTTGCAGTCCAGCCTCTGAATCAGAAAGAGACTAACACCATCGGCTTGCTCTCGGACGCTCTTGCAATGATTCACGTTGTGGACCATCCATTCGTTAAGATCGCCGCTGACCTCCACCATATGCAGGAATCAGGCGAATCGATGGACCATTTGATCGATGCTGGCCCCGAGATCGTGCACGTGCATACGGCGGACACCGGCCGCCGCAACCCCGGCAGCGGAAGCTACCCGCACGCGGAGTTCTTTGAGGCCCTCAAGACCATCGGCTACAACGACCGTCTCTCCATCGAGTGCGAATGGCGCGACTTCCCCGCCGAGATCGCCAAGTCCCTCGAGTTCCTGCGCAATCTCGACGCGGAGATGCCGTCGTAAGCCTGCTACATCGCCGCTCTCACTTCCTGGCCCTCGGTGGTGATAGTCACGGGCACGCCATTGGTCACGATATCATAGACGGGGCTGTACTTCTTGCCGAGATCAACCAGTTCTTGGAGTTTGCTCTGAGGGGCGTCCGCGCTTATCCTGCAGGTGATATGAACGTCCTGAAAGCCTCTTCTCACGTCAGGCGAGACGCCAAGAAACCCTCTTGCATCCAGGTTCCCCTCGGCCTCGAACTCCAGTGAATCGATCTTGATGCCCTGCAGTGAGGCGTAGAACACCAGCGCCGATCCCACACACGAGCACAATGCGTGAAGCACAGTCTCGACCGGATTTGGGCCGTAGTCGGTCCCGAGCAGGGCATCAGGCTCATCGGCGTGAAAGATGAACCGGTAGGGGCGCTTGGCATCCTCCTCGCCGCCTGCGGAGAACCCCTTGATCTCCGAACACGCGTGCGAACCATAGACCCACTTGTTCTGCGCGCGGAACTTGAACTTTGCCGCCTCGGGCTCTCCTTTCACCGTCTCTATGGTATCCAACAGGCGCTGGACGTCGATTCCGTTCGTTCGCGTGGCTTGTTCCATTTCAGCAACCTCCAGGGCAGAAGTGATCGGAGTCGCCGGTTGCGGCGACTCGTACTTATGCCCCAGAGGATGCGGGCAGAAACGCTGACGAGCATCAGGGGAATTCGCACTATCCCCATTGGCAGGGACTGAGTGGGCCCGAACATCCGTGCGATTATTTGCTTGAATGGCTGGTTGTTGCGTAGTACAATATAGTGTCATGTCACAGGATACAATAGTCGTCAGAGGCGCGAGGCAGCATAACCTCAAGAACATCACCGTCGAGATTCCCCGCGACAAGATGGTCGTGATTACGGGGCTGTCGGGCTCTGGCAAAAGCTCGCTGGCGTTCGATACGATCTATGCCGAGGGGCAGCGGCGGTACGTCGAATCACTGTCGAGTTACGCCAGGCAGTTCCTCGGGCAGATGGATAAGCCCGATGTGGACGATATCACCGGCCTCTCGCCGGCGGTCTCGATCGATCAGAAGTCCACTACCCGCAACCCACGCTCGACTGTAGGGACCGTCACCGAGGTCTACGACTACCTCAGGCTCCTCTTTGCGCGGATAGGCCATCCACACTGCCCCCAGTGCGGGAGAGAGATCACCCAGCAGACCGTTGAGCAGATGGTGGACTCGATCATGGCGCTGCCGGAAGGGTCGCGAATCCAGGTAATGGCCCCGCTCGTGCGCGGTAAGAAGGGGACCTACAAGAAAGTCATCGACGACGCTCGCAAAGAGGGTTTCGTGCGCGTGCGAGTCGATGGCGAGATACACGAAGTCACCGACGAGATCGAGATGGACCGCTACAAGATGCACACCATCGAGATCGTCGTGGACCGCCTCATAGTCAAGGAGGGCATCGAGAAGCGGCTCAACGACTCCGTCGAAGTCGCCCTCCGAAAAGGCTCCGGCACTCTCGTCGTCAGCGTCGATCCACCTCGAGACGCGGATTCCCAACACCCAACACCCGAAACCCGACACCCAGAAGACCTGGTCTTCTCCGAGGCCTTCGCCTGCACCGAGTGCGGGATCAGTATGGGCGAAATCGAGCCCAGGAGCTTCTCGTTCAACTCGCCCTATGGCGCCTGCCCCGAATGCCACGGGCTGGGCTCGCACAAGCGCATCAACCCTGACCTGGTCATACCCGACCGGGACAGGTCCATTGAGCAAGGGGCCATTATCCCCTTCGCACGGAGCGCCAGCGAGTGGATCAGCGCCCTGCTGAATGGTGTGGCGGATGAGTATAAGTTTTCGCTGAAAACTCCTATGAAGTCGCTCGACCAGGAGCAGCTCGACGCGGTGCTCTACGGCACCGATCGAACCATCAACGTGACCTACAAGTCCAAGTTTCGGGCGGCAAGCAGAACATACCGCACCTCGTTCGAGGGAGTCATCAACCTGATGGAGCGGCGGTACCGTGACTCGAGTTCCGAGATGGTCAAGGAAGAGGTCGAGCACTATATGTCCGATGTCCCCTGCAGCGAGTGCGGCGGAAGACGGCTCAAGCCGGAGGCGCTGGCGATCACCATCGGCGGGCTGAACATATCCGAGGTTGCGACGAAGTCGGTCAAGTCGAGCTATGAATGGTTCGAGACACTGCCCCTCACTCGGCGGGAGACAATCATCGGTGAGCAGGTCATCAAGGAAATCCGCGCGCGGCTCAAGTTCCTGCTGGACGTTGGGCTGGACTACCTGACGCTCGACCGGACCGCGAACACACTTGCAGGTGGGGAGGCCCAGCGAATCCGGCTCGCCACGCAGATCGGCAGCGGGTTGATGGGGGTGCTCTACATCCTCGACGAGCCCTCGATCGGTCTGCATCAGCGCGACAACCAGCGGCTCATCAAGACGCTGCTGCGGCTGCGCGACATCGGAAATACAATCATCGTGGTCGAGCACGACGAGGAAACCATGATCGCGGCGGACCACATCATAGACATCGGCCCGGGCGCGGGCGAGCACGGCGGGGAGGTTGTGGCCGAGGGGTCGATCGAAGACATCAAGCGCGTGTCCGAGTCCTACACCGGCAAGTACTTGAAGGGCGACCTGGCTATCCCCACTCCCAAGGAACGGCGCAAGTCGAACGGTCACGTGGTCCAGATCAAGGGCGCGCGCGAGCACAACCTCAAGAACATCGACGTGGGCTTTCCGATGGGGGTGCTGGTGTGCGTGACCGGGGTGTCGGGCTCGGGCAAATCCACGCTCATTCAGGAGACCCTCTTCCCCCGGCTCATGTATGCCCTGCAAGGGTCGCATCGGGTTTGGGGCGAGCATGATGCTATAGTTGGGCTCGAAAACATAGACAAAGTTATCAACATCGACCAGTCGCCTATCGGTCGAACCCCGCGGTCGAACCCCGCCACTTACACGGGAGTTTTCGACATGATCCGGGACCTCTTCAGTCAGGTCCGGGACGCGCGCGTGCGGGGGTACCAGCCGGGCCGGTTCAGCTTCAACGTGAAGGGCGGACGCTGCGAGGCGTGCAAGGGCGACGG